>CAZZYX010000004.1:0-43781 GCA_964658485.1 uncultured Acetobacteraceae bacterium
GACCAGGCGCCGTCGCCCACATGTCCCTTCATCAAATCAACAATGTCAAAGAACCGATATTCAAAGACTTGGCCGACACAAAAACCCGAACAACCTCCCAACCCGGTTACCCAGGGGAATGTTGCCCGTCTATGTCTGCAACCACTGCGGCGTTTCCAGGTCATCCCTGCCGCGCCGCTGCGGTGAACACCCCCTAGGCCCGACCTCTGATTCGGTCAACGCCCTTTTGTCAGATTTGTGTCGCAATGGACCTAAATTACTGATTACAAAGTGCTATTTCTGAATTATCGATGTAACTCGTACCAGAAACGGGATTGAAATCCGCATTGGATGCCGTTTCCCGGTTTGCAGGTTTGCCGACAGGCGCAGATCGGCGGGATTCGGTTTTTCGTTTGTTCACGGAGCATGTTACGAGACGCAATCCGCAGGGGAAGCATCCATTCAT
The DNA here is from genome assembly GCA_964658485.1 of uncultured Acetobacteraceae bacterium. GTDB lineage: Bacteria > Pseudomonadota > Alphaproteobacteria > Sphingomonadales > Sphingomonadaceae > Novosphingobium. The sequence continues at coordinate 446 of CAZZYX010000004.1, forward strand.
GACCTCTAGTACTACGCAAGCGCCGCCCCGCCATGTCTGGCTGATGGGCCTGACCAACACGAGCTATGGCTATGGTTATGCCGTGGTGCTGGTGACCGTGCCGCAGCTGTTGGCGGGCCACGGCGTCCCCGAGCCGGTGATCGCGAACCTGACCGCCCTGGCCATGACCGCCCAGCTCGGCGTCTTCGTACTGGCACCGCTGCTGGATTGCTGGATGAGCCGGCGAGCCTGGGCCATTGGATTAGCGGTATTGGCCGCATCGCTGGCGTTCGGGACATTATTGCTCCCGGCAACCAGCCCGCTATTCGTAGCGGCGCTGGCTACCGTGACGCTGTCGCTTGGGCTCTTCAATTCGGCAGTGGGTGGCTGGCTGGGTGCGGTACTGCCAAAGAGTGCAGACGAAACCATCGGCACCTGGTTCATGCTCGGCAATGCCATCGGCTTCGGGCTCGGGGCGCAGGTCCAGTTCTGGTTGCTGACTCATCTACCCGCACCGCTGGGCGCAGCGATCGTGGCGGGGATCGTGCTGATCCCGCTCGGGACGCTGATGGTAATGCCCTCACCCGATGCCGAACGCACCGCCGTCCGCGAAAGTTTCGACCGGCTGGCAAACGATATGTCGCAACTGGTGCGGCATGGGCCGGTACTGCGTATTCTGGCATTGTTTCTGCTGCCCTGCGGTGCTTTTACCCTCACCAATGCTTTTGGCGGGATCGGCGGCGGCTTTCATGCCTCGCCCGAACTGGTCGATAGCTCTACCGGGTTCGTGTCGGTCATCGTCGCCATGATCGCCGCATTGCTCTTCAAAACGCTGTTGACGCGGGTCCGCGCGCCGCTCGCCTATCTGGCGGTCGGCTCCATCGGCGCGGCCTTTACGCTGGCGCTGCTACCATTGCCGCTTGCTCCGTGGGTATTCGTGCTGGCCGTCGTAGGCGAGAACATTGCCCAGACTTGCGCCCAGGTCGCCCAGAACACCATCATCTTCCGTTCGATCCCGCTGGGCAGTCCACTGGCGTCGAGCCAGTTCGGCCTGCTCCAGACAGCCGCCTACGTGCCTTACGTCTATATGCAGGCGCTGGACGGCCAGGGCTTTGCGTTGCACGGCATTTCCGGAATGTTCCTGATGGACGCCGGGGTCAGCCTGGCGGCGTGTGCGCTGGTACTGGTTCCGGTGATCGGCTGGCTGCGGGCCGGCCTGCTGGAAGCTCCGCAAGGGGCGGCGCCTGGCGTGGCGCGGCCGGCGTTGCCGGGCGAAGTGGCGCCAGCGTGATATAAAATCAGGCGAAGGGTTCTGTTTTCGCCGGTCGGGACTAAATAGCCGTTATGCCCCCAGATACCGCCATCAACGATCCTAATGCCCGCCATGATGGCTGGCTCACCTTGCAACGGTTTTTACCGTATTTGTGGCCGCGCAAGAATCCGGGGCTGAGGCAGCGCATCGTCGTTGCCGTGCTGCTGGTGCTCGCCTCGATCGTGGCGCAAAACGCGTTGCCATTCCTGCTGGAATGGGCGGTCGATGCGATGAAGATGACCGGGCCGCGGCTGATGCAGTTCGCGCTGCTCTATGTACTGGCCTATTGTTTCGGGCGGCTGGCCGGGGTTGGCTTCGACAATCTGCGGAACATCGTCTTCGAACGGGTCGGTCAGGATGCGACCCGCGCGCTGGCCGAGGATGTCTTTCAACGGCTGCACCAGCTGTCGCTGCGCTTTCACCTCGCGCGGCGCACCGGCGAGGTTACCAAGGTCATCGAGCGCGGGACCAAGAGCATCGACACCATGCTCTATTTCATGCTGTTCAACATTGCTCCGACAGTGCTCAACCTGGCTATTGTGGCAGTGATCTTCCAGGTCAAGTTCGGCTGGCAACTGGTGTCGGCGACGGCCGTCGCGGTGATCGCCTATATGTGGGTTACGCGAACGATCACCGAGTGGCGGTCGCATCTGCGCGAAACGATGAACCGGCTCGACGGCAATGCCCTCGCTCGCGCGGTTGATTCACTGCTCAATTACGAGACGGTCAAGTATTTCGCCGCCGAGGCGCGCGAACTGGCCCGCTATGCCAAGGCAACCCGTGCCTATGCCGATGCTGCGGTAAAAAGCGAAAACAGCCTTGGCTTGCTGAACATCGCGCAGGGGCTCGTCGTCAATATCCTGATGGCGGGGGCGATGGCCTATACCGTCTGGGGCTGGATGCAGGGGCGCTACAGCGCCGGCCAGTTGGTATTTGTCCAGGCCAGCCTCACCCAGTTGTTCCGCCCGCTCGATCTGCTCGGCATGGTCTATCGCACGATCCGCCAGGGGTTGATCGACATGGCGGCAATGTTCAAGCTGATGGATACCGATATCGAGGTGAAGGATGTGGTCAACGCCCCGGCCCTCGTGATCCGGCGCCCGACTCTCGTGTTCGATAATGTCGTGTTCGGTTATGACCTGGATCGCGAGATCCTGCATGGGCTGAGCTTTGAAGTACCGGCGGGGCAGCAGGTCGCCTTGGTCGGGCCGTCGGGGGCAGGCAAATCGACCGTGGCGCGGCTGCTGTTCCGCTTTTATGATCCCTGGAGCGGTCGCATCCTGATCGACGGGCAGGACATCGCCAAGGTGACGCAGCTTTCGTTGCGGGCGACATTGGGGATCGTGCCGCAGGACTCGGTGCTGTTCAACGATACCATCGGCTATAACATCGGCTATGGCCGCGATGGCGCCTCGCCAGACGAAATCGAGCGGGCCGCGCGGGGAGCGGCGATCTGGCCGCTGATCGAGCGATTGCCGAAAGGACTGGCCACCGAGGTCGGCGAGCGCGGGCTTAAACTGTCCGGCGGCGAGAAACAGCGCGTCGCCATCGCCCGCACCCTGCTGAAAAATCCGCCGATCCTGTTGCTCGACGAGGCGACCAGCGCACTGGACACCCGCACCGAGCAGGATATCCTGGCAACGCTGCATCAATTGTCCGCCAACCGCACCAGCCTGACGATCGCGCATCGCCTGTCGACCATCGCCGATGCCGATACCATCTTCGTGCTGGACGAGGGCCGGCTCGCCGAATCCGGATCGCACGGCGAACTGCTCCGCCGCGATGGGCTGTATGCCGATATGTGGAACCGGCAGGCGTCCGAGGTGGAGGAGTTGAACGAGGCGGCGGAGTGATCGGCTATAATCGCCCGTCGCATAGTGCCAGGGCATCGCATGCTACATCTGCACCCATCCCAACTCCGTTTGGTAGGCGGTCCACGTTAATTGAACGCCCCTGTAATGAAGTTGCTTGTGGCTCGGATGCTCCTCCGTCAGGTGCGACATCAGTGCCACTAAACACAAAAGGCCGGAACCTTTCGGTCCCGGCCTCTCCGTGATGATCTGACGATCAGCTGAATTAGAAGCTGGCGGTGATCGAGCCTACCGGTGCGACCTTGCCATAGCGATAGAGGCTGCGACCGCTGCCGAAGCCATACCCTGCCTGGGCAGTATTCGAGATCGAATCGCTCTTGGAGATGTTGGTACCCACCGCCGAGATATCAAAGGTGAGCGACTTCCACTTGTAGCCGGCGCCCACGGTGTAATCGATGTATTCCTTGATGAAGTCCAGACCGCCGCCGGTGTGTCCCAGATGGCTGTGGAACGTAAGTGCCGGCATCTGGGCAGGGGTATAGCCCAATTCACCATACTCATACATGCTGTACTTGGTGGCGGTGTTGTAAAAGTTGAAATAATGCTGCTTCGGCGCCCAGTTCAAGCCAACCTTGACGGAGATCGGGCCGTATGACTTGCTGAGGTCGCCATAGACTTCGAAAATGTTGTTGGCGCTCAGATTCGGGTAGACATAGCCATAAAGGCCACCGTCGATGGTGATACCGGTCTTGCCCAGGGCATGCGTGTAACCGCCGTATATATCGATCTCCGTGCCGCCGTTGGGGCTGACGTAGAAGTCGCTGACATTGGCAATAGTACCGTCGGAAGCAAGACCACGGTTGCCCGCGCCGCCCGATCCCCAGACGGAGATGTAGAAGCCCGACTTGTCGCTGACCGTGAAGGTCGCTTGGACGGTAGGCTTGCTGTCCGACTGGGTAAGACCACGGAACTTGTACTGCGAAACAACCGCAGCAGCGCCGGTGATCGTGAATTCAGGAGTCGGCGCAGCCGCCGCGGTAGCGGGAGCGTCGTCGGCGAATGCAACTTCGCTGGCGAAGCCGATGGCAAGCGCGGCAACCGCGCTAACAAATTTAATATTCATAAAGAACCCTTTCAATAGCTTTCAGGGTTCCTTCCTGCGGCCGGTCGCTTGCACTTCTATTCGAGGGCAATGCTGCGGTCGCCGGCCAACTATCAAGCGATTGTGCGTCACACAACAAGATGTGTGGTTGTGGACGTTATTGCTGGGCAACTGTAGCTTTTTGGCAACAGGCTTAGCGGACGGGGTTCAATAACCAGAATCTTTCCAGATCACTGCCTGCGAAACCTTGATACATCCCTCGCCAGAATCGAAGGCCATTGCCGGCGAGCCATACAGGAACCAGCCTTGCGCCAACGCCTCCGAGACACGCTCGCAAAACGCCCGGTCGTCCTTGCCGGTCAGCAGGCGATAGACGGAACGGCCGTCGGGCGGTGATCCGCTCACAGGATGTATTTCGACAGGTCGGTATCGCGGGCCAGTCCGGCCAACTTGCGCTGGACATAGGCGGCATCGATCATCACGGTTTCCCCGCGCCGGTCCTCGGCCTCGAAGCTTAGTTCTTCCAGCAGCTTTTCCATCACCGTCTGCAACCGCCGTGCGCCGATATTCTCCAGACTTTCGTTCACCTGCGCCGCAATCCGCGCGATCTCGCGGATCGCGTCGGGGGTAAAATCGAGCGCCACCTGCTCGGTTTCCAGCAAGGCGCGGTATTGCGATACCAGGTTGGCACGCGTCTCCGACAGGATGCGAACGAAATCTTCCTCGGTCAGTGCCTGCAATTCCACCCGGATCGGCAAGCGCCCCTGCAATTCGGGCAGCATGTCGCTGGGTTTGGCGACATGGAACGCGCCGCTGGCTATGAACAGCACATGGTCGGTCTTCATCGGGCCGTATTTGGTGGCGATCGTCGTACCCTCGATCAGCGGCAGCAAGTCGCGCTGTACGCCTTCGCGGCTGACCGAGCCGCCGCGTACGTCCGAAACCGCGATCTTGTCGATTTCGTCGATAAAGACGATGCCATTGGCCTCGGCGTTGGCCAGCGCGACACGCGCAACATCGTCCTGGTCCATGCGCTTATCGGCTTCTTCATCGACCAGCCGGTCCCAAGCCTCGGGCACCTTGAACTTGCGCCGTTTGAGGTTCTGCTTGCCGAACGCCTTGCCCATCATCTCCGACAGGTTGATCATGCCGATGCCGCCGGGCATGCCGGGGATTTCCATCTGCGCCGCCGGGGTATCTTCGACCTCGATCTCGACTTCGACATCGTTCATCGCATTTTCCACGATGCGCTGGCGAAAACTTTCGCGCGTGGCTTCGCTGGCGCCATCGCCGACCAGCGCTTTCAGCAAACGGTCCATCGCCGCCGTCGAAGCAGCACCGCGCACCGCTTCGCGCCGGCGTTCCTTTTCCATGCGCACCGCTTCTTCGGCGAGGTCGCGCCCGATCTGCTCGACATCGCGCCCGACATAGCCGACTTCGGTGAACTTGGTCGCCTCGACCTTGACGAAAGGCGCCTCGGCCAGTCGCGCCAGCCGCCGGCTGATCTCGGTCTTGCCGCAACCCGTCGGCCCGATCATCAGGATGTTCTTAGGTGTCACCTCGTCGCGCAATTCAGGCGTGAGGTGCTGGCGTCGCCAGCGATTGCGCAGCGCCACCGCAACCGCGCGCTTCGCATCGCGCTGGCCGACGATATGCTCATCGAGCGCAGCGACGATCGCCTTGGGAGTAAGATTGTCTTTCATGGGAATGTCCGAGTTAGGTAATGAACGGTGTCAGCCGATGGTTTCCAGAGTCACCCGGTCATTGGTAAAGACGCAGACCTCGGCGGCAACAGCCATCGCGCGCCGGGCTATTACCTCGGCGTCCGCTTCGTAATCGGTCAACGCGCGCGCTGCGGCCAAGGCATAATTACCGCCGGAACCGATCGCGGCGATCATCGTGTCCCGGGTGGCTTCGGGTTCGAGCACATCGCCGTTGCCGGTCAGGATCAACAGCGTCTCGGCATCGGCCACGATCATCAGCGCTTCGAGGTTACGCAGGAATTTATCGGTGCGCCAATCCTTGGCCAGTTCCACCGCCGCGCGCAGCAATTGCCCATGGTGCTGCTCGAGCTTTTTCTCAAGCCGATCGAACAGGGTGAAGGCATCTGCGGTGGCCCCGGCAAAACCGGCGATCACCTTGCCACGCCCGCTCTCGTCACTACCGCCCAGGCGGCGCACCTTGCGGGCGTTGGGCTTCATTACGGTGTTGCCCATCGACACCTGGCCATCGCCGGCGATCACGGTCTTGCCGCCCTTGCGCACGCCGATGATGGTGGTGCCGTGCCACTGGGTCAGCCCGTGGCCTGCGTTATTGTCATTCATGACCGGCATATATGATTGAAAGCACCGGCTTCAAGCTGGCTTTACACCTTAGCTGCCGTTCGGCCCGGTACCCGGCCCGCCGCTGCCGCCGCCCGGAGCACCGCCGCCGGCGCCACCGACGCCACCAGCGCCCACCGACCCGATATTGCCGAACAAGTCCTGCAGCAAGCTGCGGTTGCGACCGCGCGTGGGGGTAATCATATGATCTGGACTGAGCCGGACGACCCGGTCCATTCCGGCCTTGTCGATCGCCAGGACATTACCCTTAGGATCGAAGCGAACCCGCAGCACGGTTTGTCTGGTCGTATGCGGTGGCCCGAACGGCAACTGCCGGGTATCGATCGCGATATAATACCATGACGGTTCGCCAAACTGACTGGTGAACGTCGGTCTGCCCAGCGTCCGCTCCACCGAGAGACGATTATCAATCCCAGGCTGTACCGAATCGAGCAGCGCCTGGTCGATCAGGAACCCGCGATGGTCGTGAATTGCCGTGCAGCCGCCGGTCAGTGCAGCCGCACATGCCATCAGCATCAGACCCTTCAGCATTTGTCCACCAAACCGCATTGCCAACCCGCTCCAATTAAAACTTCGACCAATTAAAACTTCAGGCAACTTGCCAGCCGCTATGGCCATCCTGTACGGGCGAAAGCCTTAAGCCCCGCTGCCGACAAGCGCAATGCACATGCGCCAAGCGGATGCGATGACCCCAACCACATTCGCGTCGCGGCCACGGCGCGTATACCGCAGCCGTAATAAAGGACGCCGACGCATGTCCATTCTCTCACGCCTATGGCGCCCGCGCGGCGACGATCAGGCCATCGTCCGCCCGCTGTGGCATCGTGTGGTCGAGATCGCCCGCGAACCGGAATGGTATGCCAATGCCGGCGCGGTCGACACCGTGCCCGGTCGCTTCGATATCGTCACACTGGTATTGTCGCTGGTGTTGCTGCGGATGGAGCGCGACGATGCGCTGATCACGCCCGCGGTGCGGCTCACCGAATTATTCGTGACCGACATGGATGGGCAATTGCGCCAGAGCGGAGTTGGCGACTTGATGGTCGGCAAGCACATGGGCAGGTTGATGAGCGTGCTGGGTGGCCGTCTCGGCGCCTTTCGCGATGCCCTGGCCCTGCCCGATGACGACGCACTGATCGCCGCGATCTCGCGCAATATCACCCTGCTGCCGGACACCAATCCCGCCGCCATCGCCGGTCTGACGCGCACGCTGGCCATTCAATTGAACGCTGCCTCGGCCGAAGCCTTGCTGGCGGGAAACATCGCGCGGTGAGCGTGTTGCCGCCCCCCGAATTCAGTCGCAAGGTGGATATCCGCGAGATCGGCAACAAGCCGGTACTGCTGTCGGCCACCCCCCCGGAATGCGCCGCGCTGGCTCGCCGCTTCGGCATCGTCGCGGTGCTGCGGCTGGACGCGCAAGTTTCGCTGGAACCCAAAGGCCAGGTGGTCGAGGCCAGCGGCAGCTTTACCGCCGACATCGTGCAAAGCTGCGCCATCTCCGCCGAAGACGTGCCCGTGCACATCGCCGAAACGGTGCTGCTGCGGTTCGTGCCCGCGCGTGCGGAGCATCGAGCCGAAGCAGAAATCGAACTGGCTGCGGAAGATTGCGACGAAATCGAATATACCGGCACCGCGTTCGACCTGGGCGAGCAAGTCGCGCAAAGCCTGGCCCTGGCGATCGACCCTTTTATCGTCGGTCCGATGGCGGAAGCTGCGCGCCGTGCCGCCGGGCTGCTCGATCCGGACAACAGCGGTCCTTTTGCGGCCTTGAGCAAGCTGCGGACGCCGAAAGAATAGCGTGCGTCAGTCGACCCGGTCGCCCGATACCGCCAAGCCCAATACGCGCGTAATCAGGTCGCGCACATCCACGCTGGCCTCGAGCCGTGCCGCCAGCAACGCGGTACCGCTGATCTTGCGCTGCACGAACAGCGTATCGATCGGGGGAATGTGCCAGGCATCCCGGTCCCCGGCCATTGCCATGCCTTGTTCGCGCACCACCCCGAGAAAACTGCGGTCGCCGAAATCGAACGGGCCGGGGCGATTGAGTTCGGCCAGGATGACCTCGATCATGCGATCGACCAGGGGGCGATGTTTTGCCACGGCGGCCTCGCCCAGGAAACCGGCTGCTACCGCGGCCAGGCGCACACCATCGCGGTCGCCGGCCAATCCCGCGGTCAACAATCGCCGATAGCCCTGGACGGTTTCGGCGGCGATGTCGCGCGTGGCGCCAAAATCCAGCAGCACCAACTTTCTTGTCGCCGGCTGATAGCGGTAATTGCCGAAATTGGGATCGGTCTGCATCAGCCGGAACTCGAACAATTCACGCAGAACCAGCGTGATCAGCTTTTGCATGGCGGCGTCGCGGATATCCTGGCCGGCGTCGGCAAGCGTTTCGATCGCAATCCCATCGATGAAATCCATGGCCAGCACATCGTCGCCGGTAAACTCGCGGTCCAGCCGCGGCACGACGTAATCGGGATTGTTCGCCAGCAAGGCACCGAACCGCGCCAGTTGTTCGCCCTCGCGGCGATAATCCGCTTCCTCGCGCAACTGGCGCTTGGCCTCCGTCAGCAGCGGCGAAATATCCACGGACTTGGGCAGCAGGCCGGAAATCCGGAGCAGGGTCGCGACATTATCGACATCGGCATCGATGCTTTCGCGCACGCCGGGATATTGCACCTTGATCGCCAGATCGCGACCGTCTGGCGTCCGGGCGCGATGAACCTGCCCGATCGACGCGGCGGCCAGCGGGGTGGCATCGAATTGGGCAAACCGCCGCCGCCAATCCTTGCCCCAATCGCGGGCCAGCACCTGTTGCAGCTGGGCCGGCGGCATGTGGTGAGCGTTTTCCCGCAACCGGGCCAGGATTTGCGTCAATTCGGTCGGCAGGAAATCGCCGGTGTCCATCGAGATCATCTGGCCCAGCTTCATCGCCGCCCCGCGCAGATGAGAAAGCTGATCCGCGACCCTGCCGACATTGGCAGGCGTCAGCAACAGGTCGCGCAACTGCGGTCGCTCGCCATCGGCCAGCCGCCGTGCGCCTTGGGCAAACACACTTCCGGCAACCCCGCCAGCCAACTTGCCAAAAACTCCGAGCCGCGACAGGCGGCCACGCGGAACCGGGCGTCCGCCCGGTTTGCGGTCATCGTTCATCTATCCCATCCATTCACGGTCGGCTCATTCGTCAGCCGGAAGGCTTGTTTCGGTCATTCCTGCCTATAACGGTTCACAGGCGCCATCGGCTGCCCGCGCATCGCACGGACAGCAAATTATCCCTGGCAAGCCATCGCCGGGAACGATCACCGCCGTAATTGCTTCAGCCTTGGACGACAGGAGCCGATCATGGACGACAATCGCGTGTGGCAATTCGAGGAAAGCCTGTGGACCGGCGACGCCGAGCACTATCGGGAGCTTATCGATGAAGCTTGCGTTATGGTCCTGCCAACGCCGCCGTTCGTGCTTGGCGGCGATCAGGCGGTCGCTGCGGTATCGGACACACCGCGCTGGACGTCCGTCACTTTCGCCGATCAGCGTATCGCGCGACCGCAAGAAGGGCTGATCGTCGTAGCCTATCATATCGCAGCCAGCCGCGACGAGGAACGCTACGCCTGTTATTGCACTTCGACCTATCGCCGCCGTTCCCATGACGATTGGCTAGTCGTCCAGCATCAGCAGACGCTACTGCCAACGCGGTGATCATATTCGCAAGCGGGCAGGTTTTTGGAATATGACGCCGCCTGACCGTGCTGTCACGCCGCCCGGTCCCGCGACCTGGCTGGGCTATGCCGGGTTGTTGCCGCAACTGGCGGCGGTGGTGGTGCTGTCAGCCCACGACCCGGCGACGCGTTTCACGGCGCTGGCGATGGCCTACGCCTATGCCGCCCTGATCCTGAGCTTTCTGGGCGGTATATGGTGGGGATTGGCGGCGAAGGCTCATGCCGCGACGCCGGTACCGGGCTGGATCTGGTTTGCTGCAGTTGCGCCTTCGTTGATAGCCCTGGCTTCGGCGTGGCCCTGGGCGACAGGCGACCCATGGCCTGGCCCATCGCTGGTCGTTCTTGGAATCGCGCTGATTGGCTCGCTCGCCGTCGATTACAAGCTGCGGGCAGCCGGACTGTGCCCGCCGTGGTGGCTGCGCCTGCGGGCCCCGCTGTCTATCGGGCTTGGCGCACTGACACTGGCAATTGCCTGTTTCGCCTGATCGCAGGCGGAGGTTTGGTGATCCGGGCGGCCACATGCGCCTGCGAATTAGACCGCTCAGTGTATCAGATGATAAATCGAGCCAATAAAACTTAACAATAGCAGCATCGCCATGGCAACCTGCTCTATCATGATTCCATGCGGCTCGAAGATCATCAGCATTTCTTCACGCATTTCCGGCGAAGTCGGCCCAGGGCGCGAGATCGATCCGGGAGTTGGCGTCGAGCCGGCCTGCGGCGGCGCCAGCCAGTCTCCGGCCAATTGTGCGGAATCTTCACGAGTCAAACCACTCAGGTCGGCGAATAATCTTTCGGATTTACCCATCCAACTTCCTTTCCGCTGACTTTGAACCAGTGCCTTTTATTGCTTTATGGTCGCCCGCTTTATGTACGCGTCATTTATGATCCAAAAACTGCGCAAATATACGTATATATCCAATTTAGCCGGATACCAGCGATCGTGTTCGTGAATGATCACTACCCAATTATTTAGCGATAGCTTCGGCGCCGACATTTTCACATATCGTGTTGTTCAAGCACATTATTTTGCCCGGAACTATGATTTTGTCCAACCGTCTTGACGCGTGATCGCATGGTGGTCGCGAATGGCCGGCCATGTCCTGACCGTTTTCAATCTGTCGCACTTATGTGCAATGCCAGCTATCGATCTGTCTTTGCATCAGGAATGAGGCGTCATGCGATTGAATACCTTGCTGACTACCGCAGCCTTGTCGCTCGCCATCGGCCTGTCCGGCAATATTGCGGCGCGGCCGGCAAAGGACCCTACCAGGCCGCCGCTGGCCGCACCCGTCACCGCGCAACCGCCCGCACAGGACGCCGAGATCGGTCGCTATTTCATCGATCCGGCCACCGCCGCCGCGTTGCCGCGCGACCAAGTAATCGCGCTGCTGCGAAGCCATATCAAATATGTCTTCGTGATCTTCAACGAAAACGAGAGCTTCGATCACGAGTACGGCACCTTCCCCGGCGCTAACGGGCTATTTTCCGCGAATGGCCAGCCGCGCGATGCCGTCGCGACGCCGGGCTTCGACCAGAGCTATGTCGACAGTTCGACCGGCACCACGGTCACCGTCCGTCCCTTCCGCCTGGGGCCGGACCAGAACGCAACGGTAATGGACAGTGTCGATCACGGCCATCAGTCACTGGCGCGCAAGCTGGACGTAGTCGGCGGCACCGCGCGCATGGACGGCTTTGCCCAGACCGAATTCGAAGGCCACACCGGCCCGGTCAAGACCCCGGACGACATCGCCGCCGGTCGCCAGCGCGCCAATCTGGTGATGTCCTACGTCGATTGCGATACCATCCCGTTCTTCTGGCGCTATGCGAGTCGCTTCACCCTGTTCGACAACATCTTCGCCACCGAGGATACTCCGTCGACGCCCAACGCCATCGCCATGATCGCGGGGCAAGCTGGCGAAACCCAGTGGGTCAAGCACGGCTCCGCCGGGGAGACCAAGACGATGTCGGGCAAGGTCCAGTACGATCCCTACAGCGGCACCGGCACGACCCAGGGCGTGCCGGTGGTGGACGATCCCAACCCCTATTGGGGGTCGCAGTTCGATCCCAACGCCGATGCCGACCGCGACCCGACATCGCCCAGGGAAGGCTATGGCGCGAGCAAGAACGGTAAGGGTTACAATATCGCCCCCAATCTGACCTTTGCCACCGTGCCTCTGATGGCGATGGGTACCGGCATCGCCGCGACCCTGGCCGGAGACCGTCATCCCGGCGCCAACCAGGCCGATATCCAGCGGGACATCCCGGCCATCGCCGCCACCGGGAACCCGTTAGTGGCCTGGCGCTGGTACCAGAACGGCTACGATCACGAGCCGACCGACCCGCCCGGCCTGGCCACGCACGATAATTACGTCGCGCATCACCAGGGACCGCAATATTTCGGCTACCTCGCCGATAATGCCGAGACCCGTGATTCGCTACGCGGCGAGGGCGACTTCTTCGACGATATCGCCGCGGGCAAGCTGCCGGCCAATGGCGGCATCATCTATATCCGGGGCGGCTTCGGCAATCTCGCGCAGATGAAGCCGCCGATCCAGAACCCGCATTATCCCGCCGAACTGACCCCCCGCGACATCAACGCGGTACAGGTGGTCAAGAACGGCGATGACGATCATCCTTCCTATTCCGATCATCAAATCAGCGAGGCGATGGCCGCACGCGTGATCAACGCCATCGCCGCGAACCCGGCGCTGTGGGCACAAAGCGCCATCGTCATCACCTATGACGAATCGGACGGCTTCTACGATCACGTCCCGCCGCGCATTCTGTCCTACGGGCCCGACAGCCTGCCATTGTCGCGCGGTATCCGGGTGCCGCTGCTGCTGATCTCGCCTTACGCCCGTGCGCATGTCGTCTCGCACGCCGAAGGTGACCACAATGCGGTGATCGAGACAATTGAAGACGTGTTCGGCCTGCCCGCGCTCGCCAGCCTGCCCGAGGAAAAGGACGCGCTGGCCAAGGGCGACAGCCCGGCGTTCAACCGCTTCGGCCCGCCCGGTTTCCACCAGACGCACCTGGGTCCACGCGACATCAACTCGGCGATCACCGACAGCCTGATCTCGGGCTTCGATCCGGCGCGACTGGCGGGCAAGGCCCCGATCCTGCCCGGCGCCTATGCGATGATCCCGGACGAGCAGGTCCAGGCCCTGCCCCATTATCAGGGCCAGGGCTGTTCGACGATTGGCATAACGCCGGAGGATGTCCGCCTGAACCGCCGCGCTCCGGTGCCGGCGCATTTCAACTCGCTGAGTGCGACGCTGCCAGATTACAACAGTCCGGCGCCATGATCGCAGCCCTGCTGGCATTGGCCGCCGCCGTATCGCCCCCTGCCCCGCTGCGCTGCGGCGCAGTCGAGCGACCGGGCATTGCCGAGCGTGCCGGCGACGGCATCTGGCGCGGCACGGCGGTGGACCTGTGCCGCAAAACCGCGCGATCCCGACATGGCCCCGGCGCCGCTATCGCCTTTCGCAGCTATCGCAGTATCGCCGACTTGCGCGATGCCCGGCACGACACGCTGGCGGTGCTGAGCGGTGCCGAACTGGCCATCGTCATGCCCGAGCAAAGCTCGCTGCCCGGGCCGCCGGTCGCAATCAGTCGCCAGCTGCTGCTGGTCCGCCCCGATACGCCATTGCGCAACCAGTCCGAACTTGCCGGGCGCCGGGTCTGCTTCATCGTCGCCAGTACAGCCGAGGTGGCGCTTGACGCGTGGGTGCACGTGACGCAGATCGCGGTCCAGCACGCCGGTTTCCAGGAGCCGGTCGAACTGCGCGACGCTTTCGACGCCGGCTATTGCGCGGCGATGGCAGTCGATAGCCGCGACGTTCCCGGCGGGACAGACCACACGCAGGCGCTGGGTCTGCCGCTGGCCGAACTGCCGTTGTTTTCGTTAATCAGGCAATAGCCGTGCGATCAGCTGGATACTGCCGCTAGGACCCGAGGAACCCTACCGTGGTGGTTTTCGGATCGGGCCTATTTATTCCTTTCCCGCCAGCGCAGGGAGCAGAGAACGAAGACTTGCAACTTTTCTCGACCGAAAACGTTTCGCCGTTAAACTGTAACAAACCGGCGCGGCCCTTGCTATCCGGGCCAAAGGTCGCCACATGGCCGATGTCAGATGGGCCGCCCGCCCGGCGCCCTCCTCCGAGATGGGTCGTGCTCCAGCATGAAATCAAACGTCACCTTGCCTATGGATAGGTTCGGGCCTCGACTGGGCTGCAATAAAGCCCATTATCGCGACGAAACTCCCTGGGACATCGGCACGAGCGACCTCGACGGCGACAAGCTGCACGAGGAGTGCGGGATATTTGGGGTGATTGGCGCGCGCGATGCGGCGGCGGTTACCGCGCTGGGCCTCCACGCGCTCCAGCATCGCGGACAGGAAGCGGTAGGCATCACCAGTTACGATGGCCAGGAATTCTATTCGCAGCGCGGCATTGGCCACGTCGCGCAGGTATTCGGCAGTAACGAGGCGTTTGGCGGATTGCCGGGCATGATGGCCTCGGGCCATGTCCGCTATTCCACCACCGGCGGCTCCGGGCTGCGCAACATCCAGCCGCTGTTCGCCGATCTTGCGTCGGGCGGCTTTTCGATCGCGCATAACGGCAATATTTCCAACGCCATGCATCTCAAGCGCGAACTGGTGCAGAAAGGCTCGATCTTCCAGTCGACCTCCGACACCGAAGTCATAATCCACCTCGTAGCCACCAGCCGTTATCCCACCTTGCTTGACCGGTTTGTCGATGCGCTACGGCTGGTAGAGGGTGCCTATTCGCTGATCTGCATGACCACCGAAGGCATCATTGCCTGTCGCGACCCGCTCGGCATACGCCCGCTGGTGATGGGGCGAATCGGGGAATCCTATATTTTTGCCAGCGAGACGGTTGCGATCGATGTTGTCGGCGGCACCTTTATTCGCGAGATCGAACCCGGCGAACTGGTGCAGGTCGATCACGCCGGGGTGTTGTCCAGCCATCGTCCGTTTACCGCTCGCGCGGCGCGGCCCTGCATCTTCGAATATGTCTATTTCAGCCGCCCCGATTCGATGAGCGGCGGCAATTCGGTCTATCAGGTGCGCAAGCAGATCGGCGTCGAACTGGCCCGCGAAGCGCCCGCCGTTGCCGATCTGGTGATCCCGGTCCCGGACAGCGGCGTTCCTGCAGCGATCGGCTATGCCCAGCAATCCGGCATTCCATTCGAGTTAGGTATCATTCGCTCGCACTATGTCGGGCGGACCTTCATCCAGCCCGAGGACGGGGCGCGCAACGCCGATGTAAAGCGCAAGCACAACGCCAATCGCGCATTAGTCGAGGGAAAGCGCATCATCCTGATCGACGATTCGATCGTGCGCGGCACCACCAGCCTGAAAATCGTCGAGATGATGCGCGATGCCGGCGCCGCCGAAATACACATGCGCATCGCCAGCCCGCCAACCGAGCACAGTTGTTTTTACGGCGTCGACACCCCGGAGCGTAACAAGCTGCTCGCCGCGCGCATGGACCTGAAAGCGATGGCCAGGTTCATCCAGGCCGACAGCCTGGAATTCGTCTCGATCGACGGCCTCTACCGCGCGGTTGGCGAAGCGCGCCGTGACACCGCCCGTCCGCAATATTGCGACGCCTGTTTTTCAGGCGAATATCCGACAAGGCTGACCGATTACAGCGAGCGTTGCGAGCCGGAGCAGTTGCTTCTGCCAGTTGACCAGGTCGCCTGAACCATGGCGATTGCTGACGCGGGGCCTTTGGCGGGGCAGCTTGCCTTGGTGACTGGCGCCAGCCATGGCATCGGTGCCGCCACTGCCGAAGCACTGGGTGCGGCCGGCGCGCATGTCATCCTGACCGGGCGCGATACCAAGGCGCTGGAAGCCGTCGAAGACCGCATCCACGCGACCAGCGGCAATGCCACCATCGCCCCGATGGACCTGACCGAGCCCGACGCGATCGCCCGGCTTGCGGTCGCGGTGAGCGGACGCTGGGCGGCGCTGGATATGCTGGTGCTATCCGCCGCTGTCCTGCCGGGGCTGTCCCCGGTCGTCGATATCGATGGCGACAGCTTCACCAGGGCGCTGACGACGAACGTGCTGGCGACGCAGGCGCTGCTGGCCCGGTTTCACCCGATGCTGCGAAAAAGCGCCGACGCGCGGGTCATCGGCCTGACCAGCGGCGTTGCCGCGACCCCGCGCGCCTATTGGGGCGCCTATGCCGCCAGCAAGGCCGCATTCGAAATGCTGCTCGATTGCTACGGCGAGGAAACGCGCAACATATCGAAGATCCGCGTTGCCATCGTCGATCCCGGCGCCACCCGCACCAAAATGCGCGCGAGCGCTTATCCCGGAGAAGATCCGGCCAGCGTAAAAACGCCAGGGGCGGTGGCGGAGCGACTGGTAGCCTTGCTGGGCGAACCGTTCGTCAGCCGGCATCGCGAGACGGTGAAGGTTTGACCAGGGTCACCTGCACCACGTCGATGCCGCCGCCGCGAAATCCGCCTTCGCAATACATCAGGTAATAACGCCACAACCGCACGAAGCGTTCGTCGAAACCCGGCGGCAGGCGACCTGCTTCGACCACCGCGTCGAAACGCTCGCGCCAAAGCCGCAAGGTTTCTGCATAATCGCCGCCGAACCGCTCATCTTCGCACCAATCCAACCCCCGTTCGGCGGCGAGTTGGCGGAACTGGCGGTCGCTGACCAGCATGCCGCCGGGAAAGATATAGGTCTGGATGAAATCGGCGCCGGCCGCGTAGGATGCGAAAATATCGTCGCGGATAGCGATATACTGAAGCACCGCGCGCCCGCCTGGTTTCAGGCAACGAACCAGGCAATTGAAGAACGCCGGCCACCACGCCTGCCCCACCGCCTCCACCATTTCGACGCTGGCGATCGCATCGTATTGCCCATCGACATCGCGGTAATCGAGCTTCCGAAAGTCAACGCGGGGATCGCAACGTTTGCGCGCCCACTCCAATTGCTCGTCCGACAGGCTGATTGCGGTCACGTTGCAGCCCTTCGTAGCAAATGCCTGGGCCAGACTACCCCAGCCGCAGCCAATCTCCAGCACTTGTCCGCCGCCCGCACCTTTCGGCAGTGCCCGTGCAACGATCCGGGCCATCTTGCGGCGCTGTCCCGCTGCCAGATCGAGCGGGCGGCCTTCTTCGAACCGCGCCGAAGAATAGCTCATCGTCGGATCGAGCCAGCTGGCGTAGAAGTCATTGCCCAGGTCGTAATGGCGATGGATGTTGCGCAACGACCCGGCCCTGGTGTTGCGATTCAGCGCGTGGCTGATCCGCGCCAGCAGCCGCCACGGACCGTTTGCCCGCGCGCTGCCACCCAGTGCCGGGGCATTGTCCATGAACAGCGCAAACAAGTCCACCGGATCAGGGCTGTCCCACTCGCCGGCTTCCCATGCCTGATACCAGCCCACCGAGCCGGCGGTCGCCAGCCGCAACATCGCGCGCCAGCTTGCCAGGAACACGACTGCGTCATGCCCGGGTGTATGACCGCCGATCCGGCACGTCGAGCCATCGGGCAGCACCGCCGCGATTGCCCCGCGCGCCAGCCCGGCATCGATTCGCGCGATCAGGCGGCGCATGACTTTCGCGAGGACCGGGGCGGCAAGCCGGGCAAACCAGCCGGCAACGATGCCCGGTCGGCCATCGCCCGTAACCAGTCCCAACCCCCTGCTCGGCGTTTCGGCATTCATGCAGCGGTGATGGACCTTTTAAGCGCTGGCGACAATCTCGCGATAATACCAAGTCACTGATATCATGTCCTGCTCCGCTCAGCCCTGACCTGCTTGTCGAACGCGGCGTATGCGGCCAGCGCCCGCGCTCGACCATCGACATGCTCGATAATCTTGGCGGGATAACCGGGCACGGGCGACGGCGGATCATGAATATCGGTGTCGCTCAAATGCGCCAGCTCCGGCACCCAGCGACGAATATAAGCCGCCGCATCGAATTTTACCGACTGGGTCAGGGGCGCCATGATCCGCACGAACTGGTTTGCGTCCACGCCGCTGCCCGCCGACCACTGCCAGTTCATCGTGTTGGAGCCATAATCGCCATCGACCAGAGTGTCCCAGAACCAGCGCTCGCCGGCGCGCCAATCGATCAGCAGATGCTTGATCAGGAAACTGGACGTGATCAGCCGGACGCGGTTGTGCATCCAGCCCATCGTCCATAGCTGGCGCATCCCGGCATCGACCAGCGGATAGCCGGTTTGCCCACGCTGCCACGCCTTCAGGTCGCGATCCGCATCCGCTCCATCGCGCCACGGGAAATCGTCATAGGCAGCGCGCCCTGCCTTGCTGCCGTATTCCGGCAATTGCTGGATGACGTTCTGCGCATAATCGCGCCAGCCCAGTTCGCCGAGGAAAACGGCCACCGACCCGCCCGCGCCGGCAACCGCATGCCACGCTGCGGCGGGAGAAATTTCGCCGAAATGAAGGTGCGGCGACAATTGCGAAGTGCCTGGCATGCCCGGCAAGTTGCGCCGCTCCGCATAATGCGCGGCTTGCTTGGCAAATGTCTTCAGCGCCTGCTTCGCCGCCGCTTCGCCGGGTGTCCATTGGTCGCGAAACCCCGTGGCCCAGTCGGGTTGCGTCGGCAACAGCTGCCAGTCTTGCAGCCGGTCGCTAACCGGCCAATGTTCGGGCGCGGGCAGCTTGGCGGGTGCAGGAACTGGCTTCGGTGGTGGCAGATGCTGCTGCAATGCCCGCCAGAACGGCGTGTAGATGCGATACGGTGTCCCCGCCCCGCTGGTGACGCTGCCCGGCGGGCACAGATAATTGCCATGGTGCAAATGCAGCTCCAGCGGGCCAGCGGCAACCGCGCGTTCGGCATTGCGCCACCATGGTTCGTAATGGTGCAAGCCATGCACCTCTCGCGCGCCGGTTTCCGTGGCGAGTTGCGCCAGAACTTGCTCGCTGCGTCCGCGCCGCAAGATCAGCGTTGAGCCGCGTTCGGCAAGGTCGCGGGCCAGGCTTGCCAGCGAATGATGCAGCCACCAGCGGTGCGCCCCACCCACTTTGCGGTGCTTTGGCGTTTCGTCATCGAACACGAACACCGGGATGACCGGCGCGCCACTCTCGACCGCAGCGGCCAATGCAGCCTGATCGGCGAGCCGCAAATCGCGGCGGAACCAGAGGAGAACGGGAGGGGGCATAGTGCGAGAGCAACACTCCGACGGGCGCTAAAGCCCCTCCCGTTCAGGGGAGGGCAGCCAAAATCAGACGTCAGACAGCGGCCCGTGGTCTTCCGGCGCTACCGTCCAGGTCTGGCCCTTGGCAAGCAGCTTGGCGAGGTTGGCGACCTTGCCTTCGCGCTGCCTGGTATCCTGCACCAGTACCGAGCTTTCGAAAGTGGGCCGAGGATCGTCGTAGATCACCCCCAGCGCCATCGGAAACGGCCCGAACGGCAGTTCGACCAGCATATGCGCGACCGATCGATTGGTGACATCATGGACGAGCACCCCTGCCGTCTCCCAGTCGCCGGCGACAACATCGACCACTTTCAACGTCAACTGCTCGGTATCCAGGGCGATACCCTGCGCGCCCTTATTGAACAGCATCGGCTCGCCCTGCTTCAGCCATAACTGGCGCGCTTCGGCGCCTTTAGGCGCGGCGAAATCCTCGAACACGTCCTTGTTATAGACGATGCAGTTCTGGAAAATCTCGATGAACGCAGCGCCGCGATGAGCATGCGCCGCCTTCAGCACATTGGGCAATTCCTTCGAAATATCGAAGCCGCGCGCCACGAATCGCGCGCCGGCACCCAGCGCGAAGGCGCAAGGCAGCGCGGGGCGATCGACCGATCCGATCGGCGAGGTCGGGCTGTTGGTCCCCAGCCGGCTGGTCGGCGAATACTGGCCCTTGGTCAGGCCGTAGATTTCATTGTTGAACAGCATGATCTGGCAGTCGAGATTGCGCCGCAACACATGCATGGTGTGATTGCCGCCGATCGACAGCCCATCGCCATCGCCGGTGACCAGCCACACATCCAGTTCGGGATTGGCCAGTTTGACCCCGGTAGCGACCGCTGGCGCGCGGCCATGAATCGTATGAAACCCATAGCTGGCCATATAATAGGGAAAGCGGCTGGAGCAGCCGATGCCGCTGACGAACACCGTCTTGGCCGGGTCGGAACCCAGATCGACCATGGTCCGCTGGACCGCTTTCAGGATCGCATAGTCGCCGCAACCGGGACACCAGCGAACTTCCTGGTCCGATTCCCAATCCTTGATGGTGAGTTTGGCGATAGGAGTCATGTCGTTCATGGGTTGAAGGCCTCGATGCTGGGTAGCTGCGTCGTGTCGGCAGGCAATTCGCCGCCTTCATAGCCCGGAATACCGTCGAAGAAAGTGCCGATCGCCGTCTCGATTTCACCAATGGTAAATGGCTGGCCGGATACTTTGTTCAAGGGCTTGGCATCGACGAGATACTGGTCGCGCAACACGGTCTTGAACTGGCCGGTGTTCATCTCGGGCACCAGCACATGATCGAACGACCGCAACAACTCGCCCAGATTGGCGGGCAAAGGCCAGATATGCCGCACATGGATGTGGCTGACCGCCAGCCCGCGATCGCGGGCGCGGCGCACAGCCTGATGGATCGGGCCAAAGGTGCTGCCCCAGCCGACCACCGCCAGTTTACCACTGGTTTCGCCCAGGCTGACCGCTTGCGGCGGGATGGCATTGGCGATGCCGTTGATCTTGTCCATGCGCGCCATCGTCTGGTGCTGGTGGGTTTCGGGCGAATAATCGAGATCGCCGGTATCGGGCGCCTTCTCGATGCCGCCGATGCGGTGCATCAAGCCGGGGGTGCCGGGCTTGATCCACGGCCGCACGCCGCGCTCGTCGCGCTTGTACGGCAACACGATTTTTTTGCCGTCGGGGGCGCCGCCGTTCAATTCCTCCAGGAACGACACCGGGAACGGCGTAAAAGTCTCCGGGTCGGGCACCAGCCACGGCTCGGCGGCGTTGGCGATATAACCATCGGTCAGCAGCATCACCGGAGTCATGAACTGCACCGCGAGCCGGACGGCCTCCACCGCGCATTCGAAGGCATCGGCCGGGCTGCAGGCGGCGACCACCGGCAGCGATGCATCGCCGTTGCGACCATAGACCGCCTGATAGAGGTCGGACTGCTCGGTCTTGGTCGGCAACCCGGTCGATGGCCCGCCGCGCTGCGAATTGATGATGACCAGCGGCAGTTCGGTCATCACCGCCAGCCCCATCGCCTCGCCCTTCAACGCGATGCCCGGTCCGGATGAACTGGTCACGCCCAACTGCCCCGCCCACGACGCCCCGATCGCCGAGCAGATCGCGGCGATCTCGTCCTCGGCCTGGAAAGTGGTGACGCCGAATTCCTTCATCTTCACCAGATTATGCAGGATCGCCGAAGCCGGGGTGATCGGATAGCCGCCGAAGAATATCTTCAGCCCGGCCAGTTGCGCCCCCGCCACCAAGCCATAGCTGATCGCCTCCGCGCCGTTGACGGTGCGGTAAAGCCCTGCCGGACTGGGCGCGGCGGCGATATTGACCTTGTGAACGTGCCCGCCGATTTCCGCGGTTTCGCCGTAGGCATGACCGGCATTCAGCGCGGCGATATTGGCATCGGCCAGTACCGGGTTCTTCTTGAACTTGTCCTTCAGCCAGTCGATCAGCGGCGCTCGATCACGGTCGAACATCCACAGCGCCAGCCCCAGCGTCCACATATTCTTGCAGCGCAGCGCTTCCTTGTTGCCCAGCCCGAACGGCTTGACCGCTTCCAGCGTCAGCGCGCTGATGTCGAAAGCCAGCAATTGCCATTTCGCCAGGCTGCCATCGCCCAGCGGACTGACCGTGTACTTCGCCTTGTCGAGGTTGCGCTTGGTGAATTCGCCCGCGTCGGCGATGATCAGCCCGCCCGGCTTGAGCGCCCCGACATTGGTTTTCAACGCCGCCGGGTTCATCGCCACCAGCACATCGGGAGCATCGCCGGCAGTCGTGATTTCGGTCGATCCAAAGTTGATCTGGAAAGCCGAAACTCCGAACAAGGTGCCCTGCGGTGCACGAATTTCCGCCGGAAAATCGGGAAAAGTGGCGAGATCGTTACCAGCGAGCGCGGTGGAGAGGGTGAATTGCCCACCCGTCAGTTGCATGCCATCGCCCGAATCGCCGGCAAAGCGGACCACCACGGCATCAGGCGCAACCGCGCCCGAAAATGCCGGCTGAAATTCGTCCTGGGCCAATATAGTCGCCATTTCCGTCCTCTGTCAGCGTAATCTCGTCGGCCTAGCTAACCCGGCTCGAACCGCTTCATGATATCGCATTACGGCATCTTGCCAGCCCCGCAAATCAGCAGATCTTTCAGGTGCACAACCGATCTTTGGGCAAAACGCCTCCATCATCGCCTAGTCAAGCCGCAATCGACCGGGTAATGGCGCGGCGCGGAACATTCCATGCGAAACTGTGTAGCTTGGCTGATACCGCATGACATGGTGCAGACCCCGTTTTGGGACCGGCCCGGCAGGAACCCCAAATGCTTGATCGCACCAAATTGCCGTATCGTCCCTGTGTCGGTGTAATGCTGGTCAATGAACAGGGGCTGGTCTTCGTCGGCAGGCGTATCGACAATCGCGAGGGCGACCTATGGCAGATGCCCCAGGGCGGCATCGATCCCGGCGAGGATCTGCGCGTCGCCGCATTGCGCGAATTGTGGGAAGAAACCGGGGTGGAAAAGCATCAGGCCACGGTAATCGCGCAAGCCGGCGAGGAATTGTTCTATGATCTGCCCGAGGAATTGACGACCAAGATCTGGGGCGGCAAATATCGCGGCCAGCGCCAGCAATGGCTGCTGGTGCGGTTTACCGGCACCGACGCCGACATCCGCCTCGATGCACACAAGCATCCGGAATTCTGCGAATGGAAATGGGTCGATCCCGAACTGCTGCCCGACCTGATCGTCCCGTTCAAAAAGCGGGTGTATCGCGCCGTGCTGGAAGAGTTTCGCAGCCTGATCTAGAGCAAGATGCGATAAGATATAATATCACGCTCCAGCATCTTTGTTTTCGCGTGATCTAAGAACAAAAGCCGGTTCCCACTTTTTGTCATCACGCTCTAGTTTTTCGTCACCACCGGCTGGGGCGTGAGCGCTACGATGGCCGCGGCGCGCGGGGCCGGCCCCTTGGCGATGGCCTGCGCCAGCGCCCGTGCCGCCGCGCAATCCAGACCGCATAAGCCTTGTACCTGCACCAGGTTGCGTTGCGCCTTGTCCAATGCCCCCATTTCCGCCAGGGTTACTCCTTCACCCGCCAAACCGTCGATATTCTGCGGTTGGCCGGTCAGCACCATGCGGTAATAGCGCAGCGCTTCACCGGGCATGCCGCGCTGCCGCGCTGCCGTTGCCAAGTCCATTACAATCGCGAAATTGCCCGGCTGCACGGCAAGCGCCGCTTCCAGCAAATCGGTAGCCCCGGCATTGTCGCCGGCTGCCAGCGCCGCCCGCCCCTGCGCCTCCAGCGCGGCGGCGCGCGGGTCCAGCGGCTCCGCCGGTGCCGACAGACTGGCGCTACCCGTGACCGCAAACAGCAGCGACAGAGCCAGTGCGGCAGGATAATAACGCATCAATATGTCCTTGGCTTGTGCCCAACCTTGCCCGCCGGACGATGGCGTAGCGGCTGGCTTGGTAAAAACGACCCGGTTTTCGTCTATCATAGCCGGATCAGTCGCGCGACGAAAAACCCGTCGGTGCCGTCATGATCCGGCGTCAGGCGCATGCCGTCCCCGCGCGGCCGCCCCGCCGGTAACGCCAGCCGGTCCACGCGCCAGCCGCCGCCACACCGCGCCAGGAATGCCGCGACCTGGCCCGGACCTTCGCCATCGAGCAAGGAACAGGTGACATAGACCAGCCGCCCGCCCGGTTTGACCAGCGCCGCCGCGACATCGATCAGCCGTGCCTGCAACCCCACCAGCCCCGCCAGTTGCGCCCCGGTCAATCGCCAGCGTGCCTCGGGATTGCGCCGCCAAGTCCCCACCCCCGAGCACGGCGCATCGATCAGCACCGCATCCGCCCTCGCGCCATTGGCAAATCCTCGCCAGCCGGCCAGCGCCGCCGTTTCATGGCCGGGGTTCAGCAGCAGCGTTTCCGCCACCACCACCCCTGCCCGCGCCGCCCTGGGCTGCAGTCGCGACAGCCGCGCGCGATCGACATCGCAGGCCAGCAAGCTGCCGCGATTAGCCATGTCGGCAGCCAGCGCCAGCGTCTTGCCACCAGCGCCTGCGCACAGATCCACCACCGTTTCTCCCGGACGAGCGGCCACTGCCAGGCAAACGATCTGCGAACCGCTATCCTGCACCTCGATGCTCCCGTCCCGATAGGCCGGCCATTGCTCGATTGCTGTCCCGGTGGGCAATCGCAAGCCGTGTGGCGCTGCCGTCGGTTCGCCCCGTAGCGGCAGGGTAATGGTCGCGCGATCGGCCTTCAGCGCATTGACCCGAATATCCAGCGGCGCACGACCAAGCAGGGCGGCCAGCGCCGGACCCGCGATGCCGCTGTCGGCCAGGGCTGCCTCGATCCACCCCGGCACCGCTCCCGCCGCCGCAATCGCCTCGCCTGCGGCAACCGGTGCCGGGGCATGAGGCGAGCCGTCGAACAACCCCGCCAGGGTCGCGTCGCCCGCTGCCAGGCATAGCATCGCCGCCCGTCCCGATTGGGGAACCTCGCCACAAGCCCGCACCGCCGCATAGGCGAGCTCGCGTACCGCCCGACGATCGCCGCTACCCGCAAACCGCCGGGTGCGGAACCACTCGCTGATGATGCGGTCGGCGGGTGGACCATTGTCACGAGCGGCGGCGATGATCCGGTCGAGCACCTCGATTGCGGCCTGGACGCGAGCGGCAGGGGTCATGAGTTGCGCCGCCCCCTGCCTCCTTCCCGCCTGCGGGAAGGGCTGAGGAGGAGAGGGTCCGGCCTCAGCGCCCGAAGCAAGCAAGTGCCCACCCCTAGCCCCTCCCGCAAGCGGGCGGGGAACAGGATGGAAGTGTCGCCACCCTCATTGCGCGGGGTAATTCGGGGCTTCCCGCGTGATCGTCACATCGTGGACATGGCTTTCGCGCAGGCCGGCGTTCGTGATGCGCACGAACTTGGCCTTGTCCTGCAGTTCCGCGATGGTGGCGCAACCGGTGTAGCCCATTGCGGCCTTGATGCCGCCGACCAGTTGATGGATGACGTCCTTTGCCGGGCCTTTGAACGGCACCTGGCCCTCTATTCCTTCAGGCACCAGTTTCATCTGGTCCTTGATGTCCTGCTGGAAATAGCGATCGGCGCTGCCTTGCGCCATGGCCCCGACCGAGCCCATGCCGCGATAGGATTTGTAAGCGCGTCCCTGGAAGATAAAGGTATCGCCAGGGGCCTCCTCGGTCCCGGCCAGCATCGATCCGACCATGATCGTCGAGGCGCCTGCCGCCAGCGCCTTGGCGGCGTCGCCCGATGTCCGCAGGCCGCCGTCGGCGATGACCGGCACGTTCGACTTGCGGGCTTCCTCGCTGGCTTCCATGATCGCGGTCAACTGCGGCACGCCGACACCGGCCACGATCCGGGTGGTGCAGATCGAACCCGGCCCGATGCCCACTTTAAGCCCATCCGCGCCGGCGTCGATCAGGGCGCGAGCCGCCTCGGCTGTGGCGATATTGCCGGCGATGACCTGCGCCGAGTTGGACAGCCGTTTCACCCGTTCGACGGCGCGGGCGACATCGCGATTATGGCCATGCGCGGTGTCGATGACGATGACATCGCATTCCGCTGCCAACAATGCCTCGGTGCGTTCGAAGCCCTTGTCGCCCACCGTGGTCGCGGCGGCGACTCGCAGCCGCCCGGCGGAATCTTTGGTCGCGTTCGGATAATTGACCGCCTTTTCGATATCCTTGACCGTAATCAGCCCGATGCAGCGATAGTCGTCGTCCACCACCAGCAGCTTTTCGATCCGGCGCTGGTGCAGCAGCCGGCGTGCTTCTTCCTGGCCCACGCCCAGCGGCACGGTGGCCAGATTTTCCTGAGTCATCAATTCGCGCACCGGCTGCTTGGGGTTGGCGGCGAAGCGCACATCGCGGTTAGTCAGGATGCCCAGCAGGCGGCCATCGGCTTCCACCACCGGGATGCCGCTGATGCGGTTCGCGGTCATCAGCGCCTGCGCATCCCCCAGCGTCGCATCGGGGGTGATGGTGATCGGATTGACGACCATGCCGCTTTCGAAACGTTTGACCGCGCGCACCGCCGCGCATTGCTGCTCCACCGTCAGGTTGCGGTGCAGCACGCCAATTCCGCCCATTTGCGCCATGACGATCGCCATGTCGGCCTCGGTCACGGTATCCATCGCCGATGAAATGACCGGGATGTTGAGCGTGATTTCGCGGGTCAGCCGGGTGCTGGTATTCGCCATGCTTGGAACGATATCGGACTCGGCCGGACGCAGCAGGACGTCGTCGAAAGTTAGGCCGAGGGGTATTTCCATGAGTGCCACTTTATCTTGCGCGGGAGGATTTGTGGCGGCCCATGTAAACAAGCCGCCACAAAAGGGCCAGAGTGCGCAAACAAAAAGTGAGAAGCAAAATTCCTCCCCGCCTGGGGAGCAAGGTTTAGATCGTGATGGCGCCGGGCGTGCCGCATTTTACGAATTTGCCGGTCGCGGACTTGCAGCGCACGCCCTTGGCCGGCTTGGTCACCGGCATGGCGGCAGCGGTCGCCTTGGCCTTGGGCTTCATCATCGACATGAAGCCCGGCTTGGCCGTGGCAGCGGGAGCGGCTACCGCCTTGCTCGCGCTCTTCGATGTCTTGCCCTTGGACACATACTGGCTGGCAGGCACGGCGCCGGGCGCGCCGCATTTGGCAAACTTGCCTGTCCCAGTATCGCGGCATTGCGCGGCATGGGCAGCAGCCGGCAGCATGATCATCGCCAGCGTCATGACCGGCAGCAGAAGTTTCTTCATGTTGTCCCTCCTTGGTGGGTAAGCCTCCCATCGCCAGATTATGGTCAGCACCCTGCCGCGTCAATAAATTAACCCCGGGGGAATTAACTGCCCGCCGGGCCCGGATAGCTGTGCGTGTCGGCGAACCAGCGGACCAGCGCGACATGCAGCGCGACGTCCTCGGCAGCGCCGCCCAGCTCGATTCCCGGCTTCACGATATCGCTCGGGCGATGATAGTCGGTGTCGAAAAAGCGCTCCAGCCGGCCGATTTCGCCGTAGGCGCTGGTGATCATCACCGTGGGCACATCATGATGAAGCAGGACCGCGCCGTCCTGTCGCCCGATATAGTCATTCGGCGCGGAGCTGTTCGACACCGCGCGGCCCTGTGCACGTGCCACCTGCACCAATCCCTTTTCCAACCCGGTCATGCCCTTGCCGACGATTCCCACCGCCGTGCCGGCCGGCGCGATCGCCACTGAATCAAGATTGAAGGCGGCGACGATGCTCTTGAGCGGTAGCGGCGGGTCTTCGGCAAAGGCCTCGGCTCCCAGCAATCCCAACTCTTCCGCGGTAGTGCTCAGGAAATAGACGTCGCGATCCATCGGCGGTGCCTTGGCTAACCGCCGCGCGATCTCGGTCAGGGCGGCCACGCCGCTGGCATTGTCGATGGCGCCGTTGCAGATAAGATGTTCGGCCGGCGCCTGCGCACAAGTCCCGAAATGGTCCCAGTGCGCCAGTAGCAGAACCGCCCCGGTTCCGGGACGACGGCCCGGCAGCTTGCCAATCAGATTGTGGGAATGGATCGTGGTTTCGGTAGTGGTTGCCTCCAGATTGGCGGTCAGCCCGAGCAGATGCGGCGCGAAATCGGGCCTGTCGGCTTCGGCCTCGATCGCCGCCAGGCTGGAGTGAGCGGCAGCCAACAGTCCGTCGATAGCGTCGGCCGTGACGAATCCCTCCAGATCGCCGCCCAGCGCTTCGCTTGCCAGCGCATAGCCCGTTCTTTTGCGGCGGGCAGAGACGCTCGCGAGATTGCGCTGGCCATCGAGCACGGTCAAAACCGCCGAAGCGCCGCCGGCCAGCAGGGCATTCTGGCGATCACTGTTTTGAAAGTTGACGCCAGTTTGCGGATTGGTGATATTCTGGGAGGCGGCAACGCCGTCGGGACTTATGCTGTTTCGGCTGTCGGCGCCGTTGGCGTCCTTACCGTCGTCGGACCGTCCGCTCGCGACACCCGGCACATCCGGGAGCCGATCGAGCAGCACCGCGACGCGCCCTGCCAGTTCGGCCCGCGGCGGTAAGCCAAGCGCGCCGCGCCCAACGAAATATAGCGGCGCCGCGCGGACCAGGCTGCGCCGCCCCGAGGTCAGCATCAGGACATCGCTGGAGCCGAGCGCCTGCAGGCGCCCCTTATACAGGATCTGCGCGGTCGAGCTGGCCGGCGCGCGAGCCACCAACGTCACCGGCGCAAACCAGGGATGGCCGGGATCGTTCGTGCCCGAAACCAGCCCGATGTCGAACCACGCCTTGCCCAGCCAGCGCAGCGTCCGGGCCTCACCCTCCGTCCCGGGTTCGCGCCCCATGAAATCGTCGCTCGCCAGGATTTTCATGGTCGCCAGCAACTGGTCTTCCAGCGCCTTGTCACGATGCGCCGCTGCGATGGCACCGCCCGACGCATATAACGCCAGCATCGCTACCGTCAGCGCAAGCAACCGCCCCCGCAACCTGCGGGACCGGACATCTCTGGCTGTCGATGCTTTGGCTCGGTTCATCGCGGGAAACCTACACGACGCCAGCCGTGCGGCAAGCCGGATAGTGCCTGTGCTGCCAGCTTGTCCGGGCGATGACCGTGTCTGGGTTCCGTCGGGAACGCCATTCGCGTCCGGCGCAATATCCGATGGACTTGCCTGGCGCGATCACGCGGTGACCTTGAACTGGGGCATATTCGCATGCATATGAAATCGATAGGCACCACTGCACGCGCACCATTTTCAATCGGATACAGATGATCAAAATCGTAAACGGCGCCAGCCTCCAGCCCTTGTCTGGCGCCCCGCCAAAGCAGATATTGCTGCTTTTGCATGGTTTTGGATCAAGCGGCAGCGACATGATCGGATTGGCGCCGACCTGGCAGCAGACTCTGCCCGACGCGCTCGTCCTGGCCCCGCATGCGCCGCAGCGGTCCAGCTACGGCGCCGGTTATCAGTGGTGGGGTCTGTCCGATCTGGCACCGCAAGCGCTCGCCGCGGGGGCCATGCAGGCAGCGCCGGCAATCGACGAGTTCATCGATCGCAAGCTCAGGCAATATGACCTGACCGAAGCCGATCTCGCCATCATCGGCTTTAGCCAGGGGACGATGATGGCTTTCCATATCGGCCTCCGCAGGTCACGGCAGGTTGCTGCGATCGTCGGCTATTCGGGCATGCTGACCGGGATCGACCAACTGCGCCACGAAGCTGTCACGAAGCCGCCGGTGTTGCTGGTTCATGACACCGACGACCCGGTAGTGCCCGTCTCCGCGCTCCATACCGCCGAGCGCGAACTGAAAAAACTCGGCGTTCCGGTCTCGATCCACATCTCGTCGGGCGTCGGTCACAGCGTCGATCCGGAAGGCCTGCGGATCGGTCGCGATTTTGTCACCACGGCCTTGCATCCCGCTAGCCGATGATAAGCGCGGCGCTGGTTTTCGCATGATTCGATCCGGCAACCGATCGCGTCATTCCAGACGATAGCCGATCTTTGGAAAATGCACGGCCACCTCTCCCGTTTGAATGGCCGATCGCCGTATGACGATCTCGTCATCGGTCACGGATGCGAGCAATCCGCTGACGGCGGTATCCGGATGAGCAACCGGAAAAATCGTCACGTCTCGTCCCGTCGGGATAATCGGCAGGGTCGCGGCCCGCGCCACGTCAAGCGCGGCTTCGGCGCTGATTTCCTGCCGGCGTCCGGTGCCGAACGCCGCAAGACTTTCACGCCAGCGCTTTACCCGCGGGCGGTTGCAGAGGATGCGATCAGCGCTCGGGACATGACCGGACAACATCCAGAGCGGAAAATAGGCACAGATATCCGCCCATTCCGGAGCGTCCCCCAGCAGATAGGGGCGCTGGTCCGCCAATTGGCGTTCGATCAACGCGACATGAGCTTCGATCTGGCCGAAGAAGTGGTCGGCGTCGCTGGAAAATCGCGAGAAGTCCAGATCCGTGAAATAATGCGACCGTTCGCGTAACAGTTCCGCAGGCATGGCATCCCGGCCCTCGTGCATCGCCAACGCCGCGCCCGGAGGGAACACCGCTTCGTCACCCCATTGCTGCAGCCCGAAGTTGACCAGGACTCCCGATCGAAACAGCGACGGATTGGCGCAACGCCGCTCTATTTCGGCCACGATAAGACGCGTGTCGCAATAGATATCGGCGCCGATCTGCAGCACCGGCGTACCCCGATAGCCCCCGGTCAACGCTATCAGGTCCGGCTTCGGCATCATCATCGGAACCTGTACGGAGCGCCACGCCAATTGTTTGATGCCGAAGACCACGCGAATCTTCTCGGCAAAAGGGGACGGATCATGATGGTGCAGGATAAACGCGTCGGGCGGCGTCGGTGGCATGAGAATCATTCCCTCAAAAACTGGCCATGGCGCCGCCACATACCCTGATGCCCGCGCCGGTGATGAATTTGGCATCGTCCGTCGCCAGAAAGACCGCCGGCGCAGCGACATCCTCGGGATCGCCGATGCGTCCCAGCGGGGTCTTGGTCTCCCAATATTTGAGAAAGTCCGGGTTCGCCATGTGCGGCTCCGACATCGCCGACCAGATCGACCCGGGCTGAAGATAGTTCGCGGTGATGCCGTATTTACCGAGATCGCATGCCAATGCCTTGGTGAAGCCGGCCACCGCGTGCTTCGACATGCCATAGGCGCACAGATTGGGGCCGCCGAAGTCGGACATGATCGACCCCAGGTTGATGATGCGCCCCGCCTTGCTGCGCTTCAGCAGCGGCAGCAGCGCCTGGGTGATGCGGAACGGGGCAGTGACATTGACCGCGAACGTGCGTTCCCAGCTTTCGAGCGTCTGTTCTTCGATGCTGCCGGGCGCGCAGATACCAGCATTGTTCACCAGGATATCCAGCCCGCCGAACGCGTCCGTCGCTGCTGCGAGAATGCGCGCCGGCGCATCGGCCGCGGTGATATCGAGCGTCAGCATGACGATCCGGCCACCACGCAAGTCGCCCATCGCCGCGTTGAGATCGACCGCAACGACATTCGCTCCCTCGTCGGCGAAGCGCGTGGCTATCGCTTCGCCGATGCCGCTTGCGGCGCCGGTGACGACCGCTATCTTGCCGTCAAGCAGCTTTCGTTCGCTCATCTGTATCGTCTCCTGTCAATTTCTGCCTGTCGAGGGAGCAATCATGGCCGCCGCCACCCCCTTCGTTGCCGCGCAGCCGCACCGCTGCTTCGAGGATCTCGTCGTGGGCGAGACCCGCCGTTCGGCGCCGCGCACGATCACCCAGCAGGAGATCGTCAGTTTCGCACGGCAATGGGATCCGCAATGGTTTCATGCCGATGCCGAACTCGCTCGCGGATCGGTGTTCGGCGAAGTCGTGGCGAGCGGCATCCACGTGCTCGCGCTGTGGCGCCAGATGGACCACGAGATCAACTCCGACATCGACTGGGTATGCGGCATCGGCTGGGACGAGCTGCGCCTCAAGCGCGCTATTCGCGCGGGCGACACCATCCACGTTACGTCCCGGATCGTCAGCCTGACGCCATCGGCGAGCCGGATCGACCGTGGCACCGCGCTGACACGCTATGCGGTGGTCAATCAGGACGGGATCGAAGCGGTGACTTTTACCAGCATCAACCTCGTCTATACCCGCCAGGGCCGCGCACGGCGTGACGGAACCGCCTGAAGCCATATCGAACCGGATCACGCGTCAGCCATGCGAACGGGCCACCCCGCCGTTCGGCATCCGGATCAATCCTTCCTGCGCGACAGAGGCGACCAGGCGCCCGTCGCGGGTGAATATGGTGCCACGCGCCAGCGTCCTGGCGCCGCCTGCGAACGGGCTGTCCATCGCATAAAGCAGCCACTCGTCGACCCGGAACGCCTGATGGAACCACAGCGCGTGATCCAGGCTGACGTCCTGCAGGTCAGGATCGGCCCAGCCGATCCCAAGCGGCAACAGTCCGGTGTGCATCAGGTAGAGATCGGAGACATAGGCCAGCATCCGCTGGTGTTCGGCGTGCGAATCGCCGATCGTCCGCTTCAGCCGCAGCCAGAAATGCCGTCTCGGTGGCACCTTTGGCGGTGCGACCGTGACGAATGGCTCGACCGCCCGGAAATCGATACCGAGATCGCGGTTCCAAAAGGCCTGGCGATGATGCGGCAGGTGCGGCATCGCTGCCGCAATGACATCGTCCTGGGTCGGCAGGCTTTCCGGCCATGGCACGTCCGGCATCGGGAATT
Source organism: uncultured Acetobacteraceae bacterium (assembly GCA_964658485.1). Lineage (GTDB taxonomy): Bacteria > Pseudomonadota > Alphaproteobacteria > Sphingomonadales > Sphingomonadaceae > Novosphingobium. The sequence continues at coordinate 33,127 of CAZZYX010000004.1, forward strand.
GCTGTACGGGACCGGTTTCCGGCTGGTGAAAGGTGGCGGAGAGGCTCAGGATCAGTGCGTCGTCCTGCGTCACCGAGACACGACGCATGGAGAAGCTGCGGCCGTCGCTGTCACGGACCACGGCGAGGTCGAGAGGCTTGTGGGGATTGCCGGGGCGCACGAAACAGGCGTGGCAACTGCTGGCGGGACGATCATCCGCGACCGTGCGCTGTGCGGCGGCCAGCGCCTGCGCCAGAACCTGGCCGCCGAACAGCCGCATCAGCGGGCCATGGCTTGCGGCTATCCGAAAGCGATTCGGCGCGATTTCCGTGAAGGCGAACAGGTCGGACGGGATCCCGCCCTCGCTGCGGATCATCGCCGCGTCCGCGGTCATGCCCGCGCCCGGTCCGGACCCGTCATGTGTCGGGCAATTCGGCATACACTTCGTCCCCATCGACGCTAACCGGATAGATCGCGATCGACTTTTTGGTAAGATTTCCGCTCGGCGCGCCGGTTCGCAGATCGAAGCGCACGCCATGCAACGGACAAAACAGATACGGTCCCTTCACCTTGCCGCCTTCGAGCAACGCGAACGCATGGCTGCACATATTTTCAGCGGCGTACACGTTGGCAGAGGACCGGCACAACAGCACCGACTTCCCGCCGATCTCGAAGGCCCGGTTGCCGCCCTCGGGGACATCGGCCAGCGCCGCGATGCGGTGCCTGGCCATCAGCGCCGCTGGTCGAAACGCCGGCCGAGCATCGCAGAGGCGATGTTGACCTTCTGAATATCTATCGCGCCGCCCGCGATTCCCCAGCCCCAACTGTCGCGCAACCGGCGCTCCATTGGAAATTCGCGCGAATAGCCATAGGCGCCCATCATCTGCACGGCATCGCCCGTCACCTCGCGCGCCATCGAATTGGCGAAGCATTTCGCGACCGAACTGTCGAGGATCGAGGGCAGCCCGTCTTCGGCATTGGCCGCGGCGCGCCAGATCAGCAGCCGGGCGGCCTCTACCTTCATCTGCATCTCGGCGAGTTTCAGCTGCACCGCCTGGAACTCGACGATCGCCTTGCCGAACTGCTTGCGTTCCTGGACATAGGCGGTGACATCCTCGAGCGCGCCCGAAGCCTGGCCGAGCGCCATCGTCGCATTGCCGCAACGCTCAAGGTCGAACGCCTCCATCAGCTTCTTGAAGCCGCCAGCCGGCACGACGATGTTATCGATCGGAATCGCGACATCGTCGAACATCAGGTCGCACGACGGCACGCCGCGAAAGCCCATCAACTGCTCGGGCGGACCGAAGGAAAGGCCGGCCGTACCTTTTTCGATCAGCACTGCGCCGATCGCCCTCTGGCCGGGATCGTCGGACAGGCGGCAATAGATCAGATAGGCATCGGCGTGGCCGCCACCCGAGCACCAGCGCTTGCTGCCGTTGACGACGACCTTGTCGCCGGCGATCACACCGCGGGTCTTGAGATCGGTCAGCGCGCTGCCGGCGTCGGGTTCGGACATGCCGATGGCGATCACCATCTCGCCCCGGCATACTGCCGGCACGATGCGCTGCTTGAGCGCCTCCGATGCAAAGCTCTCGATTGCGCGCACCGGCCCTACCGACGATTCGAAAATGGGGAAGGCGACAGCGGATGAAATCCTGGCAAATTCCTCGAGCACGATCAACGCCTCGAGATTGCCGAGCCCAAGCCCGCCCAGCGCCTCGGGCACGTTGATCCCCAGGAAACCCATGTCGGCATACCGCCTGACCAGCTCATGGCTCGGGGGTGTATTGTCGCGTTCGCAGATCGCGGCGATCGCGGGCAGTTCGGCCCGCGCGAAATCCCGCGCCGCATCGCGTAATTGCATCTGTTCTGCGGTCAGCCTGAAATTCATGACTCTCCTCTGCCGGCATCTTTTCGCGCCGGCTTTGCAGCTATAGTCTCACGATACCGATATCAGTGCTGCACCCAATCCTGCAGCACCTGCTTGACCGCCGCGCCGTCCGGCACCCGATCGAGGCCGATGCGGCGATCGAGTTCCTCGTGCCAGTGATAGATGCGGCGCTCCTGATAATTCAGCGGCATTCCCCGGAAACCCTTGCTCTCCAGCGACTCCTGGATCTGCGGCGCATATTGCAGATCTTCATACAGGATGCGTTCCCAGTTGTTGAGCCGCGTCGCCCACAGCGGGCTAGGGTTCTCCGCGTCATATTCGGGGGCGACCCAGCTCGACACGACCCGGCATTTGCGATCGCCCATCGGCCAGAATTGCAGCAGCGGAATGCCGCTGTCCGACGGCGGCATCACGAAGTTGGGGTAGATATGATAGCTGACGTTGTTATTGGCCGGCAGTTCGGTGACAGTCGAAATCCTGGGCATGCCCAACGTCCCCGGATCTCTCCAGTCGGGTCGCCGGTTCGGCGTCACCATACGACTGTGGCCGTTGGGCCAGAGCGTAACGATCATGCCGCGATGATCGAGAAAGCGATCCACGGTCGACTGGTGAATCGATTTGATGTGATAGACTTCCAGAAACGCGTCGAGCAGGATCTTGACGTTGCAATCGACATCGTAGCTGCGACTGTCCACGAGACGCAGCGTATCGAGCTGGAACTGCTTCAGCTCCTCGCCCATCGGGCCGATATGTTCCATCAGCGGCTGCGCAGCGGCATCTTCATTGACGAAGATCAGATTGCCCAGCATCTCGCAGCGCACCGGGACGAGCGAGCGGCAGGAGAAATCGAGATCGACGAAATCGCGCTTGTCGCGCACCGCCGTCAACTTGCCGTCGAGCGTGTAGCTCCAGCCGTGATAGCCGCAGACGAACCCTCGCGCCTCGCCCGCCTCCGCAGTCACCAGCGGTGCGCCGCGATGCTGGCAGGTGTTGAAAAAGGCACGCACTTCGTTCTTGAGATCGCGCACCACGATCACCGGCGATCCGGTGTTGCGGGTGATGAACCACGAGCCGGGCCGGGGCAGTTGATCGGTGTGGCCGGCGTAGAGCCACGCGCGCTGCCACATCCGCTCGCCCTCCAGCTTGAGGAATTCGGGATCGACATAACGCCGGCCGGGGATGTCCGGCAGCTTCGGGAAGCCGTCCGGCGGCCCCTCGCGGTCGCGTTCGAAATCCATACGCTCGAAATCGTTGAGCGGGTCGCGGGTAGTAATGGCGTCCATGATCCTGCTTCCGATGATGTTGCACGGGGCTGCGTGGATTGACTCGATCTAGCACACCGGTGCATAAAAACAATCATGAATGACTTTTTTCAGACCGCGCCGCGCTTCCCGGTTTCGCTGCATCAATTGACCGCGCTCGACGCCGCCCCGGCAGAGCTGATCGCGATCGCCGGTCGGCTCGGTTGCCCCTATGTCTGCCTGTTCACCCATGTTCCGGAGCGCGCCAGGGGCATCTATCCGCTGGTCACGGCCGAGGATGTCCCCGCGATTGCCGAACTGCTGGCGCGGCACCGCGTTCAACTCTGCAATCTGGAGGTATTTCCGCTCGACGGGGGGGACATGGCCGCCTTCGCGTCGGGGCTTGCGGTCGGCGCGGCGCTTGGTGCGACTCGCGCGACTGCCCACATCCATGATGCCGATCATGCCACCGCCGTGACCCGTTTTGCCGGGTTCTCTGATCTGGCGGCATCGCATGGTATCACCGCAGGGCTTGAATTCAATGCGTTCAGCGCGGTCGCGGACGTCCATGCCGCTGCCGCGATCGTGCGAGCCGCAAGCCGTTCGAACGGATCGCTGGTGCTCGATATGCTGCACCTGTTTCGCAACGGTGGCACCCCTGCGGATGCCGCCGCGGTCGCCGATATCACCAGCTATGCCCAGTTGAGCGATGGCCCCCGCGAGATGCCGGCGGAAGGTCGCTGGCACGAGGCGGTTCGCGAGCGGATGCTGCCCGGCGCGGGCGAATTTCCGATCGCGCAGACCATCCGTCAGCTGCGGCCCGGTACGATCCTGGAAGCGGAAGTGCCGCAGGCCGCAGCTCGCAAGGCAGGTGTCAGCGCCTATGAGCGCGCCCGCAGCGCGATCGACGCATGCCGCCGGATGATCGCGGCGGCTGCCGTGAACGAGAGCGCGGCATGAGCTTCAACCCGACGATCCTGCAATATGCGTGGGTGGTGCCGAAACTGGAAATCGCCGCCCGGACCTGGCACGCGACGACCGGAATCGGGCCGTTCCTGATCAATCGTGATCTCCGGATCGAAGCGCCGCGCTATCGCGGCCGGCCCAGCGCCACTCGCTTTTCGACCGCTGTCGCGCAGCATGGCGACGTTCAGATCGAACTGGTTGAGCAGCACGATGATGGCGCGTCCGCCTATCGCGACACGGTCGCCGCAGGAAGCACCGGCTTTCACCATATCGCCTTCATCGCCGAAGATTTCGACGCCGATCTCGCGCATTACACCAGGCAAGGACTGACCGTTGCCGCGGACGGGCGCTTTGGCCCGATGCGTTATGCCTATGTCGATACCAGCGCGACGATCGGCCACATGATCGAGATCGTCGAGGACAAGCCGGCGATCCGCGCCTTTTTCGGCGCCGTCCGCAAGGCCGCCGAGCGCTGGGATCGCAACCCCGCCACGCTGCTTCGCGAACTCGGTTAGCGCCTCAGTCGTACCCCGCGATCCCCGGATCCAGCGCCACCGCCTTTTCAAAGCGGAAGGCGCATGACGCATCGACGATCTGGAGCAATTCGACGACATTGCCGTCGCAGTCGCGACCATAGGTGGCGCGCGTCGCACCCGTACCACCCGGCGCCCCGTTGAATTCCATGCCTAACCCCGTCAACCGCTCGTAATCGCCGAACACGTCCTCGGTATAAAGACAGAGATGGGTGATGCCGTGATCGCACATGCGCGGCCGTATCGCCTGCCCGCGCGGCGCGGTATATTCGAACGCTTCGATATACAGATTACCGAGCCGGAGCATCTGATAGCGGGCCCCGCTGTCGGCCAGTCCGACCATCGTATCGATCCGCGTGTTGCCCGGCTCCCAGCTTCCCTCGCCCGCGCACTCGAACCCGAACCAGCGCCGGTAATGATCGACGAAGCGATCGAGGTCGGGCGTCGAGATGGCAAGATGATGGACACCGACGATCATCGTCAGGCCCCCCGTGGCGCGCGTGCGGCCTGGACCGCGTCGAGGATCTCGCGGTTGCGCGGATTGCGACGAAGCGTCAGTCCGCCGTTCACTTGCAGAACCTGTCCGGTCATGAAGCAGGCATCCGAACAAAGCCACGCCACCGCCTCGGCGATATCCTCGCTGGTGCCGACCCGGCCCAGTGGATATTCCTTGGCGAAGGCGTCGATGATGGCCGGGTTGCGCGCCGCCTGCGCGGTCATCGGCGTGACCGTGAACCCCGGCGCGACGCAGTTCGCGCGGATGCCGCGATGGCCGAATTCATCGGCGACGCAGCGGATGACATGATCCGCGCCGGCCTTGGTACCCATATAGGCGGCATGGTTTTCGAGCATGATCGACGCCGTTGCCGAGGATATCTGGATCAGCGAGCCACCGTCGCGCATTATCCGCAGCATCGCCTGATAGAACAGGATCGCCCCGACGAACTGCAGGGCGGTGATCTTTTCCAGCTCCGCCCTGGTGGTGTCGAGGAACGGCTTGAGCAGACCCCAGCCAGTCGCGTTGACGGCGATATCGAGACCGCCGAACCCGTCCACCGCCGCTGCCGCGAGCCGCGCCATATCCGCCTCGCTCGTCAGGTCGCAGTCGGCCACCGCGATGCCGCCCAGTTCTTGCGCCAGATCGGCGAGCACCGCACCGTCGCGCCCGCCGACAACCAGCCGGGCGCCTTCCGCCGCCAGCCTCCGGGCGATCGACTGCGCCATATTGTCCCGCCCCGCCGCGCCCATCACGATCGCGACCTTGCCCTGCAAACTACCCATCGCGCTCTCCTGTTGTTGCCATATTAAAATCAGCCGCGCTTGTGTTTTTTGGCTTTTATCGAGTGTCGAATGATATGATTCGGTGGGCGCCGCGCCGAATATGTCGGAATCCGGAGCACATCGGCGATTTCGTCGTCCTCACATAAAAAACACACGTGATTGTTTTATCCTATATCGCTGCTAGGCTCACTGCGCAACAAAGTGGAAAAAATTGCATGAATGCCACGACTCACGTTCGGCCCGACCCGAACGACCCGTCTCGCCCCAGGCGAGGGCTGGATAACGAGACGCTGGCGATGCAGGAAACCGTCTTCCGGCCTGATCTCCTCGTCGGGCATACCATCCTGGTGAGCGGCGGCGGCAGCGGCATGGGCAAGGCGACCGCGTTCCTGGCCGCGCGGCTCGGCGCCAATGTCGCCATCTGCGGTCGCACCCCGGAAAAGCTGGCCGCCGTGCGCGAACTGATTCTCGCCGCGACCGGCCGCGAGGTGTTTACCGAAGCGATGACGATCCGCGATCCCGACGCGGTCGAGGGGCTGATCGGGCGGGTGAGCGACCGGTTCGGCGGGATCGATACGCTGGTCAACAATGCCGGCGGCCAGTTTCCGCAGGACGCGATCGACTTCAGCCGCAAGGGCTGGCTCGCCGTTATCGACACCAATCTCAACGGTACCTGGTGGATGATGCAGGAGGCCGCGAAACGCTGGCAGGCGGACGGTCGGCGGGGGCATATCATAAACATCGTCGCCAACGTCGAACGTGGTATGCCGCAGGCGGCGCACACCTGCGCGGCGCGAGCCGGCGTAATCTACCTGTCCAAGACGATGGCGACCGAATGGGCCTCGTTCGGGGTGCGCGTGAACTGCATCGGCCCCGGCGTGATCGAAACGGAGGGCTTCGGCGTCTATCCGGAAGAGGCGCTGGTTCGTTTTCACCAGGCCAACCCCATGAAGATGCGCGGCAATGCCTGGGACGTGGCGGAAGCGATCGCCTATCTCGCCTCGCCGGCTTCGCGCTTCATCAACGGCGATCTGCTCGTGATCGACGGCGGGCAGGCCCAGTGGGGCGTGGTCTGGCCCGGCGGCATGCCCGATTATTTCAGCGAGGGTGGCGCGGCCTGACCGCGACCATCCCGAACCAGGAGAACGACTGATGGGACGCGTAGCAGGCAAGATTGCCCTGGTAACAGGCGGCGGATCGGGATTGGGCGCGGCGGACTGCGAAATGCTCGCGCACGAAGGAGCGACGGTGGTGGTTACCGACGTCAGGCTGGAAACGGCCCAGCGCGTCGCCGACCGGATCGGCGACAGTGCAATCGCACTGGCGCTTGATGTCGCCTCGGAAGCCGCCTGGATCGGCGTGATGCAGGCGATCGAGGAAAAATACGGCAGGCTCGATATACTGGTCAATAATGCCGGCGTCGTGCTCAATGCCGATGTCGAGGCGACCACGCTCGAGCAATACCGCTGGGTCAACGCGGTGATGAGCGAAGGCGTCTTCCTGGGCTGCAAGCATGCGATCCCGCTGATGAACAAGGGCCAAGGCGGCTCGATCATCAACATGTCGTCCACCGGCGCGCTGCTGGGCTATCCGATCTTCTTTGCCTATTCGGCCGCCAAAGGCGCGGTCCGCTCGATGACCAAGTCGGTCGCGGTCATGTGCCAGGAAAAGGGTTACCGGATTCGCTGCAATTCCGTCCACCCCGGCTCGATCGAAACACCGATGGTCCAACAGGCGGAAGGCCGCCCGGGCGAAGAGCACAGCGTACCCGAAGGCGTGCTCAAGCCCGGCGCCTGCGGCCATCCCAGGGATGTCGCGGCGATGGTGTTATTCCTCGCCTCCGATGAATCCCGCTTCGTCAACGGCGCGGAAATGGTGGTCGATAACGGCGTGACGATCCGCCCGTTCTGAGTTAGCGGGCCAGCCATTCGTCCAGATGGACATGGAAATGGCGCAACCGCGCTTCCTGTTCGCCCCATAATGGCCCGCGGAAACCGCGCGAGCGAGCACCGGCCTGGACGATCGGCAGCAAATCGCTGTCCTGATCGAGCACTTCGCCCATGCCCGGCGGTTCGCCCAGCCCGGTATGGACGACGTCGGGCCGCGTCTCTCCCGTCAGATCGACCTCGTCGCCAAGCCCCATCCACAGCGGCGCACCATATCCCGGCAGATCGATGTGCCGGTAGAGGATGGTCGTCTCATAAATGAACTGCTCGGGATCGTCGGCATGCGGTTTGAAACGGTGCAGGAACACCGCCTCCGGGTGGCACCCGATCTGGGCGTTGGGAAAGATGCCGAAGATCGTCGCGTCGGTCAGTTGCGCGTCGCTATACTTGTCGTAGTTCAGCCCCATCTTCGCTGCCCGATCGCGCTTCGCCAGCGCAATCGCCGCTCGGCTGTCGGTGGCCGTGCCCGCGAACGTCGCGGGATCGAGACCGGCATCGGCCAGCATCACGGCGATACCTGGATTGATGCCTTGCTGGTCGGGAAAGTGCGAATTGGGCTGGCCGAACGGGACGAACTGACGGCTCATGCCATGCTCGTAGAGATCGATATGCGTACGATCGTCGAGCATCCCCATCGTCTGTGGATGGATCGCATGGAGATGGTAGCTTTCGTAGAAAGCGTCGATCCCGCCCTTCCAGTTCGCCGCCCAGTCGGACCTGCGGTGCTGGACGACGTTCATCTCGCCCATCTCGTAGGTTTCGAGCATCGGCAGGATCGTGCCGAGATAGTCCGGCAGCGGCGGCACGTCGTTCGTCATCGCAAGAAAGACCAGTCCAGCCGCCTCCTCGACGCGCACCGACGACAGGCTGGTGTCGTGGCAGAGCACCTCGGGGCGGAACGTCTCCGGATCGGTGATGGCGATGTTGGTGCCATCCAGCGCGAACTTCCAGCTATGGAACGGGCAGGTGAAGCTGTCCTGCGAACCGACATCGTCGAGCACCAGCCGGCTGCCGCGATGCGGGCAGACATTGTAATGCGCGGCCAGGCCGCCGTCCGACTTGCGCACCACGATGAAGCTCTCGACGCCGATATCGAACTTCATCCAGTCGCCCGCTTCGCGCACATCGCACGACGGCCCGGCGAGCAGCCAGGTCCTGGTGAAAACCTTGTCCCATTCGAGGCGCGCGAAGTCCGGATCGGTATAACGCACCGGATCCGGTCGGGCCGCGCCATTGTCGACATGCGCCGCCGGTGAGTCGAAGGGGTGCTTGCTGTCCTTGTGGACCGCCCAACTGCGTGGATCGTAATTCATGCGACCTGTCCTCTTGCCATGCGCTTGTCCAGTTCGGCGTGGAAATGCCGCAGCCGCGCCTCCTGTTCGCTCCACAGCGGACCGCGAAAGCCGCGCGAACGCGCGCCGGCCTGGACGATCGGCAACAGCTCACTATCCTGATCGAGCACCTCGCCCAGCCCCGGCGGTTCGCCCAGACCGGTGTGGATCACATCCGGCCGCATGTCGCCGACCAGGTCGATGTCGTCGCCCAGGCCCATCCATGCCGGCGCGCAATAGCCGGGCGCATCCAGATGCCGATAGAGAATGCAGGTGTCGTAGGTGAACTGGTTGGGATCGCTCGCGTGGGGCACGAAACGATGCAGGAATATCGCCTCGGGATGGCAGCCGATCTGCGTGTTCGGGAACAGGCCGAACACGGTGGAATCGCTGAGCTGGGTGTCGCTGAACTTGTCGTAATCGAGCCCATGCTCGGCGGCGCGTTTGCGCTTCGCCTGCTGGACCGCCTCGCGGGTCTGCTGCGCGGTGCCGTGATAGGTTGCGGGATCGATACCGGCATCCCGCAGCATCATCGCGATGCCGGGATTGACCGCCTGCTGATCCGCGAAGCGGGGGCTGGGCTGGGCGAAGGGCACGAACTGGCGGCTGAGGCCACCGGGATAGAGATCGATCTGGGTGCGATCGTCCATCAGGCACTGCGTCTGGGGATGGACGGCATGCAGATGGTAGATTTCGGCGAAGGCATCCACCCCACCCTTCCAGTTGGCCCCCCAATCGGACTTGCGGTGCTGGACGACATGCATCTTGTCGATATCGTAGAGTTCGAGCTGCGGCAGGATCGGCGCCAGCCATTCCCGCAGCGGCTGGATACCGGGGTCCATCGCCACGAACACCAGGCCCGCCGCCACTTCGCACCGTACCGCGGTCAGGTTCAGATCATGGCACAGCACTTCCGGCCGGAAAGTCTCCGGATCGGTGACGGCGATGTTGCGGCCCTCCAGATCGAACCGCCAGCTATGGAACGGGCAGGTGAATTGCGAAACGCTGCCGGTATCCGACTGGACCAGCTGGCTGCCGCGATGCGGGCAGACGTTGTAATGCGCGCGGACTTCGCCATCGTCCCCGCGGACGATGATGAAGCTCTCGCTGCCGATATCGAACCGGGCAAAATCGCCCGGCTCGCGCACGTCGGACAGCGGGCAGGCCATCAGCCAGCTCCTGGCGAACACCAGTTCCCATTCGGCTTCGGCGAACGCCTTGTCATGATAGCGATTCGGCAGCGGACGATCCGTGCCGTTGTCGATCACCGGCGCGCGCTCGTTGAACGGATGCGCCTGGCCCTTGTGAATATCCCACAGGCGAAAATCGAAGTTCATCGCGGTTCTCCCAAGGGCACGCCGGCACGGACGGCGGATTTGTTTTCGCGCATATCGACAGTCATAAAAAAACATGCATGATTGTTTGGCAAGCAGATTCGCACAATCGGTCGCGCAGATCGCGGTGAAGCGTGCCGGGAAAGAGGAAAA
>CAZZYX010000004.1:43791-66100 GCA_964658485.1 uncultured Acetobacteraceae bacterium
CATGAGCCATGCCTTCGGCCCGATTTTCCAGGTCGCCTACGTCGTCGCAGATCTTGAATCGACGATCGCGCACTGGACCGGCACCATCGGAGTCGGCCCGTTCTTTCTATTCCCGACGCCCCTGCCATTCGCCTGGCTGGAAATCCGTGGCGAGCCGGTGCCCAGCGACATCGACCTGTTCTCGGGCGTCGCCATCTCCTATAGCGGCGATACCATGATCGAACTGATCCAGCCCGGATCGGCGCGCTCCACCTATACCGAATTCCTCGATGCGGGGCGTGCGGGCGTCCACCATCTTGGCACTTTCACCAGCGATTACGATCGCCAGATGGCGGCGGCGCGGGCGGCGGGCATCAGCGTGGCGGCGGAAGGCAGTCTTCCCCTGTCCCGCTTCGCTTACCTCGATACCGACCTGCTATTTCCCGGCACCATGATCGAGATCATCGAGCCGGCGGCGGCGATGCTCGAACTGTTCGCCACGGTGAAGGCCGCAGCGCGCGCGTGGGACCGCACCGATCCGGTGCGCCCAATGTAAGCCTTGCCGACCGGCGTATGCTCAGCGCGCGGCCGCGAGATAGCGATCGAGTTCTGCGTGAAAATGGCCGATGCGCTGTTCCTGTTCGGATAGCACCGATCCGCGAAAGCCGACGCTCTCGATCCCGCGCTGGACCTCGGCGAACAGCCCGCTGTCCTGGTCGAATACCTCGCCCAGGCCACCTTCGCGCCAGTCGACATGCTGGATCTCGGCTGGCTCCCGCCCCGAAATGTCCCACCCTTCGGGCAGGCCCATATAGGCGGGTGGCGATATTTGCGGATCCGCCTGCGGATGCATCATCACGATCACGTCGAATACGAACTTGCGCGGATCGTGCGGATGAGGACGGAAATAGAGCATGCTGACCCCCTCCGGATGGATGCCGATCTGGACGTTCGGAAAGATGGCGTAATTCCAGTCGTCGGTTAGCTGGTTATCGAGGAAGCCCGAATAATCGAGGCCGAGCCGCTGCGCCCGCGCGCGTTTCGCGGCCTGGACAGCGGGGCGTACGGCGTCCTTGGAGTCGACGAAGGAATCGGCGTCGATGCCTACTTCGGCCATGGTCGCGCGCAGGCCGGGATTGAGCCCATCATACCCCATCCGCGGGCTTTCATGCGCGAACTTGGTCACCATCCGGCTCATCCCGTTGGCATAAAGATCGATCTGCGCGTGATAGTCGTCGAACACCGGCAGGATCTGCGGATGGATGGCATGAACGTGATAGGCCTAGTTGAATCCGTCGACCCCGACCTTCCAGTTGGCATCCCACACCGCCTGGACGCGGCGCATGATGCGCATCTCTGCAAGCCGGTAAGGCCGGGCATGATCGGGAAGCGGGCCGAGATGCTCGATCAGCGGCCGCGCATCCTTGTCCATGTTGATGAACAGGAACCCTTCCCAGCTTTCGCAGCGCACCTCCGCCAGATCGAGATCGCGGCACAGCGCCTCGGGCCGGAAGGTCTCGCGATCGGTAACATGCGCGATAGCGCCGTCCAGCCCGAACCGCCAATTGTGGAAGGGACAGGTAAAACCACCCGGTCGCGATCCGCTTTCGTCAGAGACAAGCCGGTTGCCGCGATGCGGGCAAACGTTGAAATAGGCGCGGGCGCGGCCGTCATCGTCGCGCGTGACGATAAAGCTTTCGCGCCCGATCTCGAAGGTCACATAGTCGCCGGCGTCGGGAATGTCCTCCTCGCGCGCCGCCCAGTTCCACACCTTGGCCCACAGGTAGCTGCGCTCCTTCTCCATCCAGTCGCGCGAATAATAGCGTTCGGGGGAAATCGGCGCCGCGCCATTATCGACAAAGGGCGCCTTGGCCTCGTGGCTATCGGTGGGAGCATCGGGATTTACCGGCCATGTCAGCCGATGATCGTAAGCCAGCGTATCGGACATCGTCGCTCTCCATGGACTGTGCGGTACGAACGGCGGGCAGCCACCATGGCCACCCGCTAATCGCGCCCTGCCGGGGCAAGGCATGACTGACCGGTTCGCGCATCACCGGCCGAACTTGAAGCCCGCTTCCGCGCCGACATAGCGCGATGGGCCATATTGCCCGTCGGCCCACAGCCCGCCGACGACCTGTGCTGCGGTCAGGTAGCGCTGGTCGGTCAGGTTGCGGCCAACAACGCGGAGGTAATATTTGTCCTCTGCCTCCGCCAGCGTGAGCGACGCGCTGACCAGCGTGCGTTTGTTGAGATAGGTGTTCTGGTCAGGGCTGGTGATCGACTGCGTGTCGAGGTTGCGGGCCACGTAATTCACATCGGCGTTCAGCACTGCCTTGTAGTGATCGCCGACCGGATGCTCGTAGGTCGCATCGATCGTCCACTGCCACTTGGGCAGTCGATCGAGCGGTGCCGTCGACAGGTCGTAGCCAGCCGGGATCGGCGTGACATAGCTTTTGTACTTGCCGTCCTGGAACCCCAGTACCCCGCGCAGCGTCAGGCCTTTGGCCGGTATCAGCGTGCTTTCCAGCTCGATGCCCTTGACGGTCGCCTTCGCGGCGTTGAAAAAGCGCGTGACCTGGAACTGCTGGCCGCCGACGGTCAGCGGCACCACGATCTGTTTCTGCAGATCGCTGTAGTTGACGTAAAATCCGGTCAGGTTGAAGCGCAGGTGGCGATCGAACAATTCGGTCTTGATGCCGGCCTCATAGCTGTCCGCCTTCTCAGGCTTGGTCGCGGATGCCGCTGCCGCGAAGGCGGCATTGTTATCGGTGCCGTCGGCGTTGACGAAGGGATGGAAGCTGCCGATCTGATCGTTGAAGCCGCCCGCCTTGAAGCCGCGAGAATAGGTCGCATAGCCGTAGATGGTCGGTGTGGCCTGCCAGCCGATGCTGCCCCGCCAGGTCGGCTCATGGACCTTGTTGCGGACCGTGATGACGCCGGCCGGATAGTTGAACACATTCGCCTGAAGCGCGTCGTTCAGCACGATCGACGGATCGAAACCGCCGTTGAGCTGCTGCGCGAACACCTGCTGGCGACCATACCAGGTCTTGTCTTCCCAGGTGTAGCGACCGCCGGCGGTGAGCGTGAGCGTCGGCGTGATCTTGAAATTGCCCTCGATATAGCCGGCGGTCGACGTCGCTTTCTGCGCGTTGCAAAGAATGTAGGCGTTGTCGTTGTAATTGCCGAACGGCAGCGGGCCGCTCGCCAGATCGAGGAAGCCCAGCACCTGCGCGACGCAGAAGGTGGTCTTGTCATGCTGATAGAACCCGCCCGCGACGAACTGGAACGGGCCGTGGAACTGCGTGGCAAAACGAAGCTCTTGCTGGAACGTCTTGCGGTCGTCGTCGCGCTGCGCGTCGAACAGCGACAGGATAGTACCATCGCTGGCGACGGGATCGCTGCCCATATAGGTGTTGGGTAGGCGCGAGCGCTGCGAGCGATAGCCGGTTACCGAAGTCAGCGTGCCGAAATCGGTGCGATAATCCATGTTGAGATATCCGCCATCGACCGATATCTTCTGACCAAGTCCTTCCTTTATCAGCGCGGAATTGCGGTTGCTGATCGCGGCGTTATTCAGCGGATCGCTGGACCGGTTCGCCTGGCTGCCGACGCCCAAAGAATAAAACAGGAAATTGTTCGAATTCGGCGTAATGTTGATTGCCGGAACACTGGCCGAACGATCGCGCAGATATTCATACTGCAGCAATGCGGTAAATCGGTCGTCGGGTTTCCACAGCAATTTCGCCCGTGCGTTCCAGACATCCTGGCCGCCCAGCGAACGCCCGTCGCCACAGCCGCTCGCCCCCGCGAATTTCGTTGAGATCGGGCCGGTCGCCAACGGAGTGATCGGACCGAAACAGCCGCCGGCGTGATAATAGCCCGACGATCCGGTGTGACCGATCACGCCGCGAAAGGCGAGCGTCGATCCGATCGGTATATTGACCGATGCCTGCGGGATAAATGTCCCGAAGCTGCCCGCCTGGACGCGTTCTTCAAGCTCCAGCTTGCCAAGTTCGGGGCGTTTGGTCTTGACGACGACGGCGCCGCCCGTGGTGTTCTTGCCGAACAAGGTGCCTTGCGGTCCGCGCAGCACCTCGACCTGCGCTACGTCGAACGTGTCGAGCAGCTGCGTTTGCACCGAAGGCACGACGAAATCATCGACCAGCACCGCCACCGGCGGCTCGAAATAGACGATGATGCTGTTCTGTCCGACACCGCGAATCGAGAACGATGCTGCATTGAAGCCGGTGATCGTGGCCGCCGAGAAGTTAGGCACGAAGGCTGCGAGATCACCGATGTTGCGTGGGCTGGACTGCGCGATCAGCCTGGCATCGACCGCCGACACCGCGATCGGCGTGGATTGGAGATTGGTCGAACGGCGCGTTGCGGTGACGACGATCTGACCCAGCGCGCTATCCGGCTGGCCTGCTCCCGGCTGCGTATTCTGATCCGGAACGGATTGCGCGGCTGCCGGCGCGGCGGTTGCCTGCGTACCGCCGGGACCAGTCTGCGCCATTGCCGGCCCGGCCGCGATGGCCGCCGCCAGGACGCCGCATGCACAGTCAAAGCTCAACCGGGTTTTCATCATCCTCTAACTCCTTGGTCCCTGCGACGAGGCTTCATCGTCCTCGCTCGTCTAGTGCCGCCAAAGTAACCCGGAAAATCGAAAAGGCAATCATGCATGTATGTTTTATTTGATGGGGAACATCCCGCGCCATTAGGGATTTTTTGCAGTGCAGCAAAAATCCGCTGGTAGAAAACACGCCTTAACAGTCAAGCATGATTGTTTTTTATTGACCATTGGTCCATATCCACCGTAGATCCGGAATATCGGAGAGGATAAAATGGCCTATAGTTTCCTGTCCCGGTTCCGGGTGAAGCCCGAGCGTGAGCACGAATTCGTCGCCACCGCCCGGCAGATGGAAGGACTCGTCCATCGCGAGCCCGGAACGCTGGCGTTCCAATTTTTTCGCCTCGGTGAGCCGGGCATGTATGCGGTATTCGAATCCTTCGTCGATGAAGCCGCCGACAAGGCCCACATGGCCACCGATCATGGCAAGCCACTGATCGAGACGATGATCGCTTGCATGGCCGGCGGCTATGAACGTGAAATGCTCTACGATCTGGAGGTTGCACGGTGAGCTCGCCGATCTACACCTATGGCGCGTTGCTTCGGGACCGCGTTGCCACGCATGGCGACGACGATGCGCTGGTCTTTCCAGATCGCCGGCTGAGCTATGGCGATGTCTATGGATCGGCGCGCGCCTGGGCGAAGACGTTGATCGGGTTGGGCGTAAAGCCGGGCGAGAACGTCGGTATCCTGCTCACGACGCGCCCGGAATTCGTCGAGCTGATGTTTGGCATCGTCATGACCGGCGCGATCGCAGTGCCCGTGAACGCGCGCTATCAGGCAGAAGAACTGGCCTTCGTTGTGCGCGATGCCGATCTGGTCATGCTGTTCACGACCGGCAAAGTGTCCGACCAGCTCAATTTCGCCGATCGCCTTGCGGCCGCATTCCCGGCGCTGAACCATGCGGACCCTGGCGAGCTCCAGCTCGATGCTGCACCCATGTTGCGCAGCATCGTCTGCCTAGATTCCCCCTGTTCGCCATTCATGCTGTCACGGGAGACCGCGCTGGCGAGCGGTAGCGATGTGATGGAGGCGGATGTCGATGCCCGCCTCGATGCAGTCGAGGCGCAGGATATCGCGCTGATCCTCTACACCTCCGGGACTACCGCCAATCCCAAGGGCGCGCTGATCAGCCACCGCGCGATCATCGGCAACAGCCGCAACCTCGGCGTCCGTTACCGGGTGACCGCGCAGGACAAGGTGTGGTCGCCACTGCCGATCTTTCACATCGCCGGCATTCTGCCGTTGACGATGGTGATCGACGCAGGTGGCGCCTATCTGACAGTGCCGCATTTCGATGCCGGTACGGCGCTGGCGATGCTGGGCCGCGAGGGCGCGACCGTCGCCTATCCGAGTTTCGTGACGATCATGCAGGATTTGATCACTCATCCCAGCTTTGCCCAGACCGATCTGTCCAGGCTGCGTTTGATGAATTCGAATTTTGCGATGCAGCCGGCCTGGATCAAGGAAGCGATGACCCGCGCCATGCCGCACACCATTCAGGTCGGCACTTACGGACTGACGGAAGGTGCCGGTACGGTGTGCACCAGCCACATCGACGACAGCTACGAACTACGCACCGAGCGGCTCGGCGTCCCGCTGGACGAGTGGGAGGTGCGTATCGTCGATATCGCGACCGGCCGGGATTGTGCGCTGGGCGAGCGCGGTGAAATCGTGACACGCGGCCCCAACATGCTGCGCGGCTATTACAATGCTCCCGAAAAGACCGCGGAAGCGCTGCGCGACGGCTGGTTTTACAGCGGCGATATCGGCTCGTTCGACGCAAGCGGCCACATCATGTTCCATGGCCGGAGCAAGGACATGCTCAAGGTCGGCGGCGAGAATGTCGCGGCAGCCGAAATCGAATCGATGTTGCAGAGCCATCCGGCGGTCAAGCTGGCCCAGGTCGTCGGCCTGCCCGACGCGCGCTATGTCGAAGTCCCGGCGGCGTTCGTCGAGCTGGCCGACGATGCGACCGCATCGGAAGCGGAGCTGATCGCGCATTGCAAGGGCAAGCTCGCCAGCTTCAAGATCCCGCGTCACATCCGCTTCATCAAGGAATGGCCGATGTCCACATCCAA
Organism: uncultured Acetobacteraceae bacterium; assembly: GCA_964658485.1. Classification (GTDB taxonomy): domain Bacteria; phylum Pseudomonadota; class Alphaproteobacteria; order Sphingomonadales; family Sphingomonadaceae; genus Novosphingobium. The sequence goes on from CAZZYX010000004.1 coordinate 50,482, forward strand.
GATCCAGAAGTTTCGCCTGCGCACCGAGCTTGCCGAGGAACTCGGTCTCGAGGCGGCGGTATGAGCGGCAAGAGCTTCATCGCCGAATTGCGCACCAGGCCCGGCAAGCGCGAGGAATTGATCGCGCTCCAGGCCGAACTCAAGGCGCTGGTTTTCGCGCAGGAGCCCGATGCGCTGGTCTACGAGTTTTTCCAGTCGGATATCGATCCCGATGTCTTTCAGGTCGTCGCGACGTTCAGGGACGACGCCGCGTTCGACCATCACATGCAGATCGATTTCCACGATCGGCTGGTGCCGCCGATCCTCGAATGCCTGGCGACCGAAATGAAGCTCGCATTCTATCGCTCGCTGTGAGCGCTACACGCGCCCGAGCAGCGAAACCGGTCGTCTAGCCCAGCAGCACGGGGTTTTCGATCAGTCTCGCCAGCGCCGCCAGGAAGCGCCCACCGTCGGCGCCGTCGATCGCGCGATGATCGCAGGATAGCGAAAGGTAGAGAACCGGCACGATGCGGATCGCACCATCGTCGTCGATCGGTTCGGGCCGCGCCGTGCCGACCGCCAGAATCGCGCCCTGCGGCGGATTGATGATCGCATCGAACTGCTCGACCCCGAACCCGCCCAGGTTGGACAGCGAGAAGCTGCCGCCTGAAAATTCCTCGGGCTTGAGCTTGCCGGTTTTGGCGCGCTGAACCAGCCCGGCCATCACCGCCGAAATATCCGCAACGCTGCGGTCGTCGGCGGCGGTGACGATCGGCGTCAACAGCCCCTTTTCCGTAGCCACGGCAACCGCGATGTCTGCCGATCCAAAGCGATGGATGTCGTTGCCATGAACCTGGATATTGACCTGGGGGACCTCCATCAGCGCCAGCGCACAGGCGCGGATCAGATAATCGTTCACGCTGGGCGGCCTCCCCTGGAGCGCGGACCGCAGCGCCAGCAAGCGATCCGCGCGCACGCGACGGCGCACATAGAAATGCGGAATGCTCTGCTTGGCCTCGGTCAGCCGGCGCGCGATCGTGCGCCGCATCGCCGACATGGGGATGATCTCGGGCGCGCTGGACGACGATTCCGGCGGAGCGGCAGCGGGCGCGGTTGCGGGGGCGGGAACCGCGGCCAGCACATCCGCCTTGCGGACGCGACCGCGAGGACCACTGCCGACCACGCCAGCGAGCGGCACGCCGTGGATCATGGCGAGCCGCCGCGCCATCGGCGTCGCGAAAATATCGGTCGCCGGCGTCGTCGGCAACGGGCCAACCAGCGTCGGCGCCGCTGCCGGACGCAGCACCTGTTCGACATCCTGGACACTAATTCGCCCGCCGCGCCCGGAACCCGCAAGTGTCGCCACATCGATGCCGGACGCCAGCGCTTTCTCGCGCGCCGCCGGGCTGATCGCGATGCCATCCGGGATGGCGACAGCCGCAACCGCCGGTTGGGAAACAATGACCGGCGCCGCTGCCGAGATATCGTCGTCGTCATCGCCAAAACCGGCGGCGGACGGGGTGAACGCCGCGATCAATGCATCGATTTCGGCCGCGCTCGCCTCGCCGCCATCGGACAGGACCGCGATCAGCGCCCCTACCGGGCAAGTCTCACCCGCCTGCGCGATCAGGCGAACGAAGCGGCCGTTGGCCTCCGCCTCCACCTCGTTAGTGATCTTGTCGGTCTCGATCAGTGCCAAAAGCGCACCCTTGGCGAACGGCGCGTTCTCTGCAACCAGCCATTCGGCTATCGTCCCTTCGCTCATTTCGATGCCCCATTTGGGCATGGTGAAGGCGGTCAGCTTGGCCATGTCGCGGCGCTCAGCGGAAAGCGAGGGCACGGCGCACCGCAGCCTCGATCTTTTGCGGCGAGGGTACCCAGGCGCGTTCAAGCTCGCGCGCGAACGGGATCGGGGCATGAGGCCCGGTCACCAGTTCCGGTGGCGCCTTGAGGCTGGTAAACGCTTTCGTGGTCACCAGCGCCGCGATATCGCCGGCCAGGCTGCAACGCGGCGGGCTTTCGTCGACGACGACCAGCCGGCCGGTCTGCTCGACCGAATCGAGGATCGTTTCCTCATCGAGCGGGCTGGTCGTGCGCAGATCGATCAGATCGACGCCAATGCCGTCGGCGGCCAGCTTGTCACAGGCCTTTTCGGAGAAAGTGACCATCCGTCCGCACGTCACCAGGGTGACATCGCCGCCCTCGCGCACCATCCGCGCCTCGCCGAAGCGCTGGCGATGCTCGCCATCGGGCACCTCGCCCTTGACCCCGTAAAGCGCCTTGTGCTCGAAAAACATGACCGGGTCGTCACCGCGCAGAGCTTCGGTCAGCAGCCCCTTGGCGTCGATCGGGGTCACCGGCAGCACCACCTTCAGCCCCGGCATCGCGGTCAGCATTGCATAGACCGACTGGCTGTGCTGCGCCGCAGTATTCATTCCCGCGCCATAGATCAGCCGGATCACGGCGGGGCATCTGGTCTTGCCGCCGAACATATAGCGGAACTTGGCGATCTGGTTCCAGATCTGGTCGAGGCTGACACCGACGAAATCGGCGAACATCAGCTCGGCGACGGGGCGCTTGCCGGCCAGCGCCGCGCCCGCCGCCGCGCCGATGATCGCACTTTCCGAGATCGGCGTGTCGATCACGCGGTTCGGCCCGAACTTGTCATAGAGGCCACCGCTGGTGCCCCAGATGCCGCCGATCGCCTCGGTTCCCCCGGCGGTACCATTGCCGCCGACGACATCCTCGCCCAGCAGGATGATATCGGGATCGCGCGCCATTTCGGCATGGAGCGTGGCGACGATTGCGTCACGGATAGTCATCACAGCCACGACCGGCGCCCCTTAAATATATTCGACATAGACGTCGTCGGCAACGGTCGCCGGGTCGGGCGCAGCCGCCGCGCGCGCCTCCACCACCGCCGCCTCGATCAGCGTGGCCACTTCGGCATCGACCTTGTCGAGATCGGCGAGGTCGAGCAGCTTGGCATCACCGACACGCGCGCGGAACGCCTTTAGGCAATCACGGTCCTCGCGAATGCGGTCGAGTTCACCCGCCCCGCGATAGCGCTGCGGATCTCCCTCGAAATGGCCGAAGAAGCGTTCGGTATCGAGTTCGATCGCCGCCGGGCCGTGGCCGGCGCGAACATATTCTAGCAGTTCCCGCATCGTCTCGTAAGTATCGAAATAGTCGCAGCCGTCGGCGCGCCATGCCCGCATCCCGAACGCCTCGGCCCGGCTGGCGATATCCCGCGCCGTACCGACCGCGTAGTCGACCCCGGTATGCTCCGAATAATGGTTGTTCTCGAACACGAAAATCGCCGGCACCTTGGTGACGACCGCCATGTTCATCGCCTCGAACGTCGTCCCCTGATTGCACGCGCCATCGCCCGAAAAGGCGATCGCGACCCGGCCTTTGCCGTCCATCCGCGCGGCCATCGCCGCGCCTACGGCCTGCGGCGCGCCGGCGCCGACGATGCCGTTGGCGCCAAGCATGCCGACCGAAAGATCGGCGATGTGCATCGATCCGCCGCGCCCCTTGCACAGCCCACCCGCGCGCCCGAATATCTCCTGCATCATGCCCTTCACGTCGCAACCCTTGGCAATGCAATGGCCGTGGCCGCGATGCGTGGAAACGATCATGTCCTCTATGGTCAACTGGTCGCAGATACCGACCGCGACTGCCTCCTGCCCGGCGTAGAGATGGGTGAAGCCGGGAATCTCGCCGGTCTTGATCTCGTCGTGCAGCCGATCCTCGAACATGCGGATGGTCCGCATGCGGCGATAGGCGCCGATCAGCTCGTCCCGGCTCAATTGCATGCTGCTGTCCTCACAGGTCGCCCGGCTGCTTGCCGTGCGGATAGAGATAGCGGTCGAGGACGCTGTGGAAATGCCGGATACGCAATTCCTGGTCGCCGATCCACAGGCCGGGAAAGGAATCGCTGTGCATGCCCGCCTGCACCGTCGGCAGGTTGAAGGCGTCCTGGTCGAGCACCTGCCCGATGGTCTTGTCCCCATGCCTGAAGCGCTGGTGCTTCGGGCGCACGCGCGGCTCCTCGCCCGGTGCCGGCAATTCGAACATCCAGATATCGTAATACATCTTGTTGGGGTCCGTTGCATGGGGGCGCTGGCGGAACATCATGATGTCGTCGGCATGGACATTGAGCGAGATATTGGGAAAGATCGTATAGTGATAGTCGTCGGTCAGTTGATCGTCGTTGAGATCGCTGTAGTCCTTGCCCTGCGACGGCCCGTGCACGCGCTTGAATATCTGCACGTCGCGGCGGATGTCGCTCACCCGTCCCTCGTATTCAGCCGGGTCCATGCCGGCCTTGACCATGATCTCGTAGATCGCCGGCGGGATCGCAGAGGGCAGCGCGACGCGCGGCGAGACCGTGGCGAAAGGGATCAGATAGCGGTTATGCCTGTCGTAGCAATCAATCTGCACGTTGATGTCGTCGAGATACCATTGCAATTGCGGATGGATGCCCTGCACGTGATAGGTTTCGTTGAAGGCATCGACCGAGGCCTTCCAGTTGCAATCCCATTCGACGGTAATGTCGCGCGTCCACACCATGCGCTCGGCATGATAGGGCGCGATATGCTGCGGCATCGGGTCGAGGAACGCGGCCAGCGGCTCTACCTCCGGATTCAGCGAAAACCAGACGAAGCTGCCCCATTCCGCGCATGGATAGGATTTCAGCCTGGCGCCCGGAGGAGCGCCCTGGGGAAACGTATCGAAATCGGGAATGCGCTGGATCGCGCCATCCAGACCATAGGTCCAGTGATGGTACAGGCAGCGGAAATTCTCGACATTGCCCATGCCTTCCGGCCGTAGCTTGTTGCCGCGATGCAGGCAGATATTGGGGAATGCCCTGACCGATCCATCGTGCTGGCGAACGATGAGAACCGATTCCTTGCCGATCTCGGTGCAGATGTAGTCGCCCGCCTCCGCCATGTCGTCCGAACGGCCACCCAGCAGCCAGACCTTTGTCCAGACCTGCTCCCACTCGGCCTGCATGAACGCCGCGGAGGTGTAGCGCGCGGCGGGGATCAGCTCGTAGCCAAGATCCGGGTCGTCTGCCTTCCAGGTCGGCGTGCCATCGGGCCAATCCTGGGGATTGACCCGGATTACATCGACATGTCGCTTTACATCCATCGCCGGGCGCCGTTCAGAAATGCGTCCGGTTAGTGAACCCGCCATCCACCACCAGATGCGATCCGTTGCACCAATTCGCCGCCGGACTGGCCAGGAACACGATACAACGGGCGACTTCCTCGGGTGTCCCCAGGCGTCCGCTCGGCTGCTGGCGCAGTTGCGACGCATAGAACTTTTCCATCGTGCCCTTGATCATGTCCCAATTGCCGCCCTCGAACTCGATCGGGCCGGGCGACACCACGTTGACGCGGATACCGTCCTTGCCATGAAACAGCGCGAGCTGCTTGCCCCAGGTGACCAGCGACGCCTTCATCGCGTTATACGCCTGGGGGCCGCCCATCGCCTCGCCGGCGGAGGTCGTGGCGATAAGAATGATCGAGCCTGATTGCTGCTCGGTCATCGTCGGCAGCACTGCATCGACCGCGCGAACCGGACCCATCAAATCCACTTCGAACGCGTTGTTCCAATATTTCTCGCTGCCCATGCCGCCGCCGGCGGAGGTGATCGGGATCAGGATGTCGCAGCCGCCCAGCTCCGCGATCGCCCATTGCAGCCAGGATTTGTAATCTTCGGCCCGCTTGACGTTAGTCGCCTTGCCGACGATTTTGGTGCCGTATCTGCGCAGGTTGGCCACGGCATCCTTGACTCCGTCTTCCGAACGCGCGGTGATTGCGATGTCGCAACCCTCGCGCGCCAGCGTCTCGGCGACGGCCATGCCGATGCCACGCGCCGCACCGACGAGGATGGCCTTCTTTCCCTGCAATCCGAGATCCAAGCTCGCTCTCCGTGTAAAATGCAGCGTGCCGCGTCACTGCCGTTTGATCTCCATTTCTGGACGAATCCCGGTTCAAGAGCAAGCCATGAAACATGCATGCATGTTTTTTTTCGTGATGGCCTGAAGACCTTACGTATCGGCGTAAATATGATATTCCACCGTCGATCGACTGTCGTGGTGCATCAGCTTAAAAGCAGACATGCTTGTTTTATGAAGGATCTCGTTCCGCATGGCCCTAGCAGCAGTCCGTCCCGGCACGACACCCCGCCAGACCCGCGAGCGCGGGGCCGGCGGTCAGACGCAGCAGTCCATCAAGAGCGCGCAGACGCGGGCACGGCTCATCGAAGCGACGGTGCGCTGTATCGTCAAAGTCGGCTATGCCAACACCACGACGCCGCAGGTCGCGGCGGAGGCCGGGCTGTCGCGTGGCGCCATGCTGCACCATTTTGAGAATGGACCGGCGTTGATCAAGGCGGCGATCGTCGAACTGCATGAGAAACGGCTGCGTGCCTTCCGCCGCGCCGCCGACACCGAGAAACACGACACCACGCAGCTCGTGCGGACCTATTGGCGGCAAGTGCAGAAGCCTGCGTTCGTTGCGTTCCACGAATTGGCGCTCGCTGCCCGCACTCATCCCGAACTGGCGCGCATCCTGCAACCGCTGCAGGTCGAATTCCGGGAACGGTTCAACAATCAGGCGGTGGCGCTGTTTCCCGAATGGCAAAACGATCCGGTGGGCTTCAACCTGGCGATGACGCTGTCGCAGACGATGACCGAGGGCATGGCGATCAACCTGCTGACGGGCGCGATGGACGAGGCGATGATCGAGCCGATGCTCGACCTGCTCGAGCACCAGATTCGCACCATGAACCCCGCGATCCGCAAGGCCCCCGCGCCGGCAAAAATCCCCATTGCCAGGAAAGCGGCGGCAAGGCGTATATCCCCGAAAGCCGTTGCCCAGGATCAGATCGATTGAGCGCGACCCCATCGGATCGCGCGGCGGAGCAGTTCGTAATAGACCGGATAGTTCCAGGCGCAGCGTTGCGGATGCGGCCAGAACGGCGCCAGCGGCAGCAGGTCATAATGACCGCGGCAATGCCCAAGCGTGCAATAGAGGACAGCGCCCGAGCCGACCCTGCGCTCGTACAATACCGGCACCTCGGCTTCATCCCAGTCGGCGTCGCGAAATTCGGGACAGGAACCGGTGAAGCTGGTGTGCAACAGCACGTCGATCTCGGCCGTGCGGTGGCTGAGATACAGTTCGTCCTCGATGCGGAAATCACGCAGCCCTGCGGTCAGCGGATGATCCGGTCGGGTCACGATAACCTTGAACGGGGTGATCGGCGGATGCCCGGCAAAGCGCGTGCCCAGCAACCGGGTGAAGCCCGGCGCGACATCCGGCGTATCGACAACGCCGTCGGTGCCGAAGCGCAAAGCCGAATTGGTACCGTGCAGCGCGATCCAGCGCCCGCCGCGCTCGAGAAACGCTGCCAGGGCGTCGGTCTGCGCTGCGTCGGGCAACAGGTCGCAGGTGTAGGTGATGAGCACTTTAGCCGCAGCCAGGCTGCCCGTATCGGCATAGTCGCTCGCCACCGAGGTTCGCACATCGGCATGCTCGGCGAGCAGCTTGAGCAGTTCCAGCCGTGCGAAGTCGATGTCGTGAAACTTGCCTGCCGCGATCAGGTGTGCCCGCATCGCCGATCCTCCCATGCACCCGTGCGCACGAGACTATGGCTTCGCCAACCGCATGCAAGAGGAATGATGGAATGAGCGGAAAACTGCAGGGCCCGCTTGCCGGCGTGAAAGTGATCGATCTCACCAGCGTACTGATGGGCCCCTATGCCACCCAGATCATGGCCGATCTCGGTGCCGACGTGATAAAGGTCGAAAGCCCGGACGGCGATACGACGCGTTATCTGCCACCCGGCCCCGATCCCAGCCGGGGCGGCATGTTCCTCAACGTCAATCGCGGCAAGCGCAGCATCGTGCTCGACCTCAAGCGAGCGGCCGCAAAGGACGCGCTGCTGAAGCTGATCGAGGGCGCCGATGTCTTCATTCATTCGATGCGGCCCGGCGCGATCAAGCGCCTGGGGCTGGACTATGCGGCACTCGGGCAGGCCAATCCCCGGCTGGTCTATTGCAATCTCTACGGCTTCGCCCGCACCGGTCCCTATCGCGACTTTCCGGCCTATGATGACATCGTCCAGGCCGCCTCGGGGCTCGTTGACCTGCAGGCGCGCCTGTCGGGCGGCCAGCCGACCTATCTCGGCACCGTCGTCGCGGACAAGGTAGCGGGCCTGACCGGCGCCTATGCGGTGATGGCGGCGCTGTTTTCGCGCGAACGCAGCGGCGCAGGCCAGGAGATCGAGGTGCCGATGTTCGAGACGCTCGTTTCGTTTACGATGATCGAGCATCTGTGCGGATCGTTGTTCGACCCGCCGCAGGGCCCACCGGAATATCCGCGCGTCACCGCCGCAGCGCGCCGCCCATACCGGACCAGCGACGGTTTCATCGGCGTGATGATCTACAACGACAAGCATTGGCGCAATTTCTTCCACGCGCTGGGCGATCCGGAATGGTCGCGGGATGCGATGTTCGCGACGATGCGCAGCCGCACCGAAAATATCGCAGTCGTGCTCACCCGGCTGGCCGAAGTGATCGCGGAGCGCACCACCGCCGAATGGGTCGAGCTGTTCCGCCTGGCCGAGGTTCCGGCGATGCAGATCGCCTCTACCAAGCAATTGCTGCATGATCCCCATCTGGAGGCTACCGGCTTCTGGAATACGCGCGAAAGCGAGTTCGGCACGCTGCGCTTTCCCGGCATCCCGACGACCTTCTCGGCTACGCCGGGTGCGATCGGCGATCCCGGACCGATGCTGGGCGCCGACACCCGTGCGATCCTGAGCGAAGGCGGGCTGGACGCGGGCGCGATCGACGATCTGATAGCGAGCGGTGCTGCCAGGGCGGCGACGTGAGCGAGCCGGGGCCGACGCAGCAATGGCGGGAGGCGCTGGCGCAGGGCCGCTTCCTGCTGCAACGCGTACGCGCGAGCGGCGCGGTGATCTTCCCGCCCCGCATTGCCGAACCCGGCGTCGGCGATGATGATTGGGAATGGCTGGAGGCTGGCGGCCTGGGCGTCGTCTATTCCGCCACGCTGGTCCATCGCAAGCCCCCGGAAACGCCGTACAATGTCGTGCTGGTGGATCTGGACGAAGGCCCCAGGATGATGAGCCGCGTCGATGGCGTCGAGGCGGGGGCGGTGCGGATCGGGATGCGCGTGCAGGCGCGCATCATCGAGGAAAACGGCGCGCCGCTGATCGTCTTCGCGGCGCTGCCATGAGCGGCAGCTTCCCCCGTGGCAAGGTTTCGATCGCCGGTATCGCCACTTTCGGCATTGGCGAGCGGCCCGGCTGGAATTCGATCGAACTCGCCGGGCGCGCCGGGCTCGACGCGATCGCCGATGCGGGGATGCGGCTGGCCGATGTCGATGGCCTGTTCGTTTGCCTGCCCGACGATGTCCTCGGCGGCCTCAGCCTTGCCGAATATTTCGGCATCACGCCCCGGTTCACCGATTGCAATCGCACCGGTGGATCGGCGTTCATGAGCCATGTCGCGACCGCGGTCTTGATGCTCGACGCGGGCTATATCGATACCGCGTTGATCGCCTACGGTTCGAACCAGCGCAGCGCCGGCGGCAGGCTGTCGACGCCGGTGACCAGCAACGCCTATGAAGCGCCCTATCGGCCGCTGTTCCCACTGTCGTCCTACGCGCTCGCCGCCGCGCGCCATATTCACGAATTCGGCACCACCCGCGCGCAGCTTGCCGAGGTCGCGGTCGCGGCGCGCGGCTGGGCCAACACCAATCCCGAGGCTTTTGCGACTGGCGCATTGACGATTGCGGATGTCCTGGGATCGCGCATGCTGTCGAGCCCGCTGACGGCGAAGGACTGCTGCCTGGTGACCGACGGCGCCGCCGCGATCGTGCTGACCCGCACCGATCGGGCGCGCGACTGTCCGCGCGCCCCCGTCCCGGTGCTGGGCGCGGCGGCAGCGACATGGCACAACGCGATCTCGCAGATGCCCGATCTCACCACCACCGCCGCCGCCGAATCCGGACCCCGCGCCTATGCGATGGCGGGGATCGGTCCGGGCGATGTCGATGTCGTCCAGCTTTACGATGCCTTCACCATCAACACGATCCTGTTCCTCGAGGATCTCGGCTTCTGCCCCAAAGGCGAGGGCGGCCGTTTCATCGAGGGCGGACGGATCGCGCCCGGCGGCGAGCTTCCCGTCAACACCAATGGCGGCGGGCTGTCGTGCTGCCATCCAGGCATGTATGGGCTATTCGCGATCGTCGAAGCGGCGCGCCAGTTGCGCGGTCAGGCAGCTAACCAGATCGTCGGTGCCGAAGTCGCGATCGCGCACGGCAATGGTGGCGCGCTGTCCAGCCAGGCGACCGTGATCCTCGGCTCGACGGCGACCCTGTAAGACCGAAGCGAACAGTGGCCGATCGTGGCCGCCACAGAGCGGTAGTCCTTGCCCGGACCCCGGCTCGTAAAGATAGCGAAATATCGCTTGCAACTTGGCCGGCAACGCAGTTTGATGCAATGCCTTTGGAAGGGCATCCAATTGAAATGGCTTCAGTATTATCCTCGAATTTCGCAAGCCACCGCTTGGTCGGATTGGTGACGGATAGTCCCATCGCCTCGGTAATCAGCGATCCTCGGCTTCCCGACAACCCCATCATTGCCTGCAACAAACCATTTTGCGATCTGACCGGTTATCCATCGGAAGATGTCGTTGGCCGTAATTGTCGCTTTCTGTCAGGGCCGGGAACGGAACCGTGGCTGTCGCAGGAAATCCGCAGAGGCGTTCGTGAGCACACGCCGGTATTGGTTGAAATCCTCAATTACAAGCGCAACGGCCAGCCCTTTCGCAATGCCGTTCTGGTAGCGCCGCTGTATGACGACGCCGATAAATTATTATATTTCCTGGGGTCCCAGGTCGAAATCGATGCGGGCGCGGCGACACCGACCAGTATGCGCCGGATCCGTGCCGCGCAAATGGTGAAATCGCTTTCGCCGCGGCAGGGCCAAATCCTCAAGCTGGTGGCCAGTGGCAGACTGAACAAGCAAATCGCGGCCGACCTTCAGGTTGCCGAGAAAACCGTCAAGATGCATCGCGCGATCCTGATGAAAAGGCTTTGCCTTCATACCAGCGCTGATTTGATCCGGCTGGCGGTCGAGGCTGGCTTGTAACGGTCCGGCTATCATCCGATCCGGATACGCCGGACTCAGGGCAGACTGGAAAACCCTCGCAGTGCCAGCACACGCGGCAGCAGCATGTGCGGAATGGTCAGTGCCGAGATCGTGATGAAACATGTCCGCACCAGGCCGACCGGCACCGACGGTGGATACGAAAACCAATATAATCCCGCTGCCAGGGCCAGCGCCGCTGCAGTTGTCAGCACAATCGGCCAAGCCCATGGCTGCGAGATAGGACCGGTCTGCCCCGCTATCGCAGCAGCGAAATGGCGAGGCGAATGATACAGGCAAAAGAAAAGTGCGAACCCGGCGATAGGCGGCAGCATGACCAGCCCGAACAGGGCAACAAACCCCGCCACCGCCAGTGCTTTTTCACGACCACGCCACAGCATCGCATTGGCAACCAGAGCACAACCGAACGCCACCGGTGCGACGAGCGTGAGGATGCTGGCCACGATAGCGGAACTGGCCTGCCCCGAAACCATCACCAGCAGGCGCGTGATGTCGTCACCATGCAGGATGGTGGGCGCGGCGAGCAGGCCCAAGGCCGCTCCATAGCTTAACAATGGTGAGTCGATACCCGACCAATCCTCACCAAAATGCACAACGGCAATCACGAAAAACAGGCTAAGCGCAAACGCGGGAGCCAACCACCACAGCGAAGCCATCGCCAGACCCGCGGCGATGTAAAGACCGAACGCGAGCGCCTGTCCGTGGCTGGTCGAACCTGCACGCGACAGCCAGATGCTGTCGATGGCGCCATGGGGCAACCCCAGAACAAGGATAAAGACGCCACCGGCGCCGGTAATCGCGCTTGTACCAAGATCGACGCCAAAACCGGCGAGCGCCACCAGCAGCGCGGTCACCGCTATTTGCGCAATCTGGAACGGCGAAAAATCGATGGCCGGGGCGCGCTGCGCCCCGGCCACAAGCCCACTGTCATCTCCGGACGCGATGATGCTCGCGAACGAGTTCATGCGTGCACCGGTGCGCCATATTCCGCAGCCGACTTGCGCAAGGCGATATTGTAGATGACGATGCCGAAAACCGCCTTGGCGATGATATCCGCAATCGTATAACCAAGTTGCACGGCGGTTTCGACAGTGCCACCCGAGAGCGATGTGTAGGGGATCATGTAGACGATCGGATAGAAGCCCCACGACGCGAACGTCAGCAGCCTTGCCGATTTCACCAGTTCCCGGACATTTTCAGGCTGGTTCCGGATCGATTCGCCCAGTCCCGCGAACAGCGACCACATGATGAATACGAACGGGATTGCCGACAGCGTTCCCCATATGGCGCGGGTGGTGTTATTATCGGCGATCTCGCCGGGGTAGCCAAGGACGATCATCAGCGCGGCAGCCAGGCCGAGCGTCGTCGCCCGCGACACGGTTTCCTGGGTTGAAAGACGCATCACCAACACAAGTTCGATCAACAGCAACGGCACGGTCAGGAGCCAGTCGACGTAACGATAGGCGTCGTTGAAAGCTACTCCGCTTTGCGTCACGACGCCCGAACTCAGCGAATAGGCTGCGTTCCAGCTCTCGAAAATACGAAAATAGTGATATGCGGCGATCGCGGTGACCAGTCCCGATATCGTCAGCGTCGTCTTATAGGCCGGGCCGACCTGGGAGCGGCTGATCCACAGAAACATCGTCGCCGCCGCCATTGCCGCCAAGGTGAATGAAAAAGCGTTATATACCAGCGAAAATTGCGCTGCCGTTATTTCCTGCATGACATCTCTCCTTTTACGGAGCACCGTACGAGCGGTACTCTTCGTATCCGATTACACAACCAATCCAGAGATGCCGGAATGGTTGCCTGCTGATAAATATTCCACACAATCAACTGGCACGGGATAAAACAACCGATTGAAACCTGTGTTCCATCGGTGCATGCGCCCGCGCGCAGATATCCTCCATACGGACCTTTGGCCGTAGTGCGATCGAAGCCCGACAGCAGCTTCGACACGGTCCACATGCGACCGCCACCGTGCTCAGCCCGTTTCTAGCGAACGTCGGTTCTGCAACGGCGACTTAGTTGGAGGGAACAACCATGTCTTGAACCGCGATGATCTGCCACTTCCCGGCTCGCCTTTGCAGAGTGTCCGTCGAGACGAGCGTCCGTGTCCGCTCCTGATCCCTTATGTAGGTCTGTTCCGCTGCTACTCAGACCCCATTGCTGCCAATTGTGCGAGGTGATGGTCGGCATCGCCGAAGGCGAGGTCGATCATCGTCAGCCGCTTTAACAGGTGGCCCACCTTATATTCCATCGTCATGCCGATCCCGCCATGAAGCTGCACGGCCTGTCTGCCGATGAAGGTGGCCGATCGCCCGATCTGGATCTTCGCCGCATGGGCCGCCCATGCCCGCGCGTCGGCATCGTCGGATGATGCCATCATCGTCGCGTAGAGCATCATGCTGCGCGCCTGTTCGAGCATAACCAACATCTCCGCCGCGCGATGCTGAAGCGCCTGAAAACTGCCGATCCGACGCCGAATTGCTGGCGCGTCTTGAAATAATCGACGGTCATGTCGACCAGCAGCTCCTGGCACTCTGCCAGCCCCGCCGTCAACGGCAACTGATGCCCGTAGTTTCGGGCTGAGCGGATGGTTAGTGAGCACCGGGCCGACTACGGCTCGGAATGGGCCACGATCATAGCCTGGAAGGGCAATTTCGCCACTTCCGGTAGCTCAACGGACCACGACAAGCGCCGCTACGAGCGCTAGTCCGAATGCAGCAAATGTTCCCGATGCCAGGATAACAAGGGGCCGTGGTCCAGCCTCGAGCAATTTTGGCAAAGGCGACTTGATGGCGGTGGCGGTGACGGCTGCGGCTAGCAACGCGGTTGCTGCTTTCGCGGCGATCGTTGCTGCTATCGCTGGTATCAGCCCCAATGAATTGACCCCGGCAAGCACGAAGAAGCCGATCACGAACCAAGGCAGGGCGATGTTTCTAGCCTTCGAACCGTCACCGGGCAGGAAAAACGCAACAACCGCCAGCACCGGCGCAAGCAGCGCGACACGGGTGAGTTTCACGATTGCCGCGATCTGGCCTGCTCCATCCGAATAGGAGTAACCTGCCCCGAGCGCCTGCGCGACATCGTGGATGGACGCGCCGAGAAAAAAGCCGGCGCTCAGGTTGGGCATTCTCAAGACATGCGCAACGATCGGGTAAAAGACCATTGCGGCGGCGCTCATGGCCGAGATACCGACTAGCACGAGGGTTAGCTGTGCTTCGCTGATCCGTCGGCTACCTAGCGTGGTCGCAAGCGCCATCGCAGCGGAGGCCCCACAGATTGCGACAGACCCGCCGGCGAGAACACCAAAGGCAGTGCCCAACCCAAGTCGGCGAGCGGCCAGAATGCCGACACCGATCGTGGCCGCGACGATCCCCGCTATGCAAAGAAGCGCGCCAGGCCCCAGACCGACAATCTGTTTAGCCGTTATACGCGCACCGATAAGGACAATGCCCCATCGCAACAGCGAGCGCGAGGCAAAGCCCAGACCAGCGGTAAGCCGCCGATCGCTGGACAGGAAGTTGAGCGCGAGGCCCAGCAGCAGCGCCATCAGCGTCAGCGGCGCGCCGTAGTGGTCCGATGTGAATCCCGCCGCCAAAGTGCCGAGGGTAACGACCGTCAATCCAGGTACGATATCGCTCCAGCTATCACGCTTGAGCGGCGGCACGTCACCGTAGAGATCAGCCGCCATCATCGTCACGTCGATTCTTTTCTTGTCGATATCGATGATGCAGAGGCAGGCGCCGGCAACTGGCGACGGTTGCGCACCATGCGGCGGTGAAGGTTCTCAATGACGCCGCTGCCGGTCTTTACGAACATAGCCGGCACGATTGCGTGTATCGTGCAGGCGAGTCCCGCGCCGATCATCGTCAGGCCGAAGCCACCGGCGACCATGAGGTGTTCGCCGTAACTTTCACTTACCGAGCGGGGGTGGGCAAAAAAAATCCGGTCGATCATCGCGTGTTTCTCCAATCCAGCTGCAACCAACAAACTACCCGGTTTAAACGAAATGACATGATCTATTTTCATCGACAAATGCGGATTTGGGGATGATATCCACTGCGTGGATGCCAATACAAAGAAAATTACCATCGACCTGATCGATCGCAAGATTCTGGGGTTGCTCCAGGAGGACGCGACCCTCTCGATCGCCGAAATTTCCGACCGTGTCGGACTGTCGCAGACACCGTGCTGGAAACGGATCAAGCGTCTTGAACGCGAAGGCGTGATCGAGCGCAAGGTGACCATTCTCAACCGCGATCGTCTCGGGCTTGGGGTGACGGTGATCGTGGCGATCCGAACCGCGCAGCATAGCGAAGACTGGCTGCGCACCTTCGCCGAGGGAGTCGCGCTGATACCCGAAGTCGTTGAATGGACTTGTAACGAATTTGTGCCGGTCACCTGAGCGATTTATGCTCGCAACAGG
>CAZZYX010000005.1:0-9228 GCA_964658485.1 uncultured Acetobacteraceae bacterium
AGAACGGCACACCGGCTTCACCAGCGATGGCACGCGCCAGCAGCGTCTTGCCGGTACCGGGGCTGCCGACGAGCAGTGCGCCCTTGGGAATCTGCCCGCCCAATTTGGAAAAGCGGCCCGGATCACGCAGGAACTCGACGATTTCTTCCAGCTCCTCGCGCGCTTCATCGATGCCGGCAACGTCCGAAAACGTCACCCGGCCCTGGCGCTCGGTCAGCAGCTTGGCCTTGCTCTTGCCAAAGCCCATTGCCCCCGATCCGCCGCCCTTTTGCACCTGCTTCAGCGCGAAGAAGGCAACGCCAAGGATCAACAGGAACGGCAGCGCCTGCAACACGATATACATCAATACGTTAGGCTCTTCCGCCGCCTTGCCGGCATAACGCACGCCGTTATTCTGCAGCAATTGCGGCAGGGTGGTGTCGTTCGGGATCGGGATCGTCGTAAAAGCGTCGCCATCCTTGAAATGGCCGGTAATCTTGGCTTCGCCAACCTGTGCGTCGGCGACGCTGCCCTCCGCTACTTTCGACCGGAAATCAGAATACTGGATCTGGCCGCTGGTGGTGTCGGTCCGAGCGCTGAACAGCGACACGGCGAAAAAGAGCGCGAGAAAGATGCCACCCCATACCAGCAGGCTGCGCATCCAGGGGTTCCCGTTAGGGGGCTCGTCATTCATGGGAATACAATTCCTTTCCCATCTCATGTAATGGAACAGGGCTAAATAGCAAGTTGGCGCCTGGTCCAAATCGCCGAGACGCAGTCGAATACGGTAAAACGAGCACGCGCTATCCGCCGCGCAGCAGCTGGACGCCATAATCGCGCTCGAACAGATACAGCAGCAGCCGCGCCGCCTCGCCGCGCGAACCGGTCAGCCCGCCGTCGCGCTCGATCAGCAGATGCGCGTCGTCATGCGCGATCGGCAGCAGGCGCGCGATCTGTTCCAGCGTCGCGACACGAAACGGAGTGTCGCCCGACTGCCGCGTACCGAGCAACTCGCCGCCACCGCGCAGGCGCAGATCCTCCTCGGCGAGCAAGAATCCATCCTGCGTTTCGCGCATCAACGCCAGCCGCTCGCGCGCGACTTCCGACAGCGCGCCGCCGCGCAGCAGCAGGCACACCGATTTGTCGGCACCGCGCCCGACCCGGCCGCGCAACTGGTGCAACTGCGCCAGGCCAAAGCGTTCGGCCTGTTCGATCACCATCAGCGTGGCGTTCGGCACATCGACGCCGACTTCGATCACCGTCGTCGCCACCAGCAGTTTCGCCTGGCCGGCGGCAAAGCGGGCCATCGCCGCGTCCTTGGCCTCGGGACGCAACTGGCCATGCACCAGCACGACGGTATCGCCGAACCGCACCGCCAATTCGGCAAAGCGCGCCTCCGCAGCGGCGATATCCACGACCTCGTTGTCGCGGACCATCGGGCACACCCAATAGGCCTGCCCGCCGGTTTCGAGATGGCGCGACAGCGCGCCGACGACATCGCCGATCCGCTCCAGCGCCACGACCCGCGTATCGATCGCCTGCCGTCCCGGCGGCAGCTCATCAAGCCGCGACACGTCCATTTCGCCATATTGCGCCAGGGTCAACGTGCGCGGAATCGGGGTTGCCGTCATCGCCAGGCAATGCGGGGTGCGCTTGCCCTTTTGCGTCAGCAACAGCCGCTGCGAAACGCCGAACCGATGCTGCTCGTCGATCACCACCAACGCCAGATTGCGGTAGTTCACGCTATCCTGAAAGATCGCATGGGTGCCGATCACCATGTCGATGCCGCCGTCGATCAGCCCCATCAGGATCGCTTCACGCGCGCGCCCTTTGTCGCGACCGGTCAGCAGCGCGACGTTGACGCCGGTGCCCGACAGCAGGCGCGACAGGGTATCGTAATGCTGGCGTGCGAGAATTTCGGTTGGGGCGAGCAGGGCTGCCTGCGCCCCCGCTTCGACCGCCATCAGCATCGCCGACAACGCCACCACGGTCTTGCCCGAGCCGACATCGCCCTGCAGCAGCCGCAGCATCGGCGCGGCCTGCGCCAGATCGCCCTCGATCTCGGCAATCGAGCGGTTCTGCGCCCCGGTCAAGGCAAACGGCAGCTTTAATTTGGCACGCAGGCGCCCGTCACCCTGCAGCGGCGTCCCCCGTTTCGCCTTGCCGGCGGCGCGCACCAGCATCAGCGCCAGCGCATTGGCGAGCAGTTCGTCATAGGCCAGCCGATCCCGCGCCTGGGCATGCTCGGCGCGATGCACGAGCTTCATCGCCTCGTGCCAGTCGGGCCATTGCATCCTGGCCAGCAATCCCGGCTCGATCCACTCGGGCAGCACCGGCAGCACGCCCAGCGCCTGTGCGATCAACGCCGCCAATCGCCCCTGGGTCAGCCCCACCGACAACGGATAGACCGGCTCGATCAGCTGGCCCAGCGCTACCCCGCTTTCATCGCCGATGTGGTCGGGGTGGACGATCTGGAGCAACTGGCCGTATTGGTCGAGCCTGCCGGCCACCCAGCGGGTTTGACCCAGCGGCAATTGCTTCTTCGCCCCGCCGCCGATGCGCCCAAAAAAAGTCAGCGCGCAGATATTGCCCGCCGCATCGCTTGCCAACACGCGAAACGGCCCGCGTCCGGCGCTGCTGCGATATTCCACCGGGGTCAGCGCGACGACGATTTGCTCGCCGACACTGGCGTCGTCGAGATCGGCCACCGCGCGGCGGCTGACGAAGCGATCGGGTAGATGATATGCCAGATCGCGCAACCGGGTGAGCCCCAGCCGCTCCAGCGGACGCGCCAGCCCCGCCCCGACGCCTTTCAGCCCGGCGGTTTCGGCGAACAGCGGGTTAAGGGTTTCCGGGCGCATGGCCGGGTCATAGCCTGCCCCGCTGATTTCGCCAGAGTGCGCGATCCGATCGCCCCTCCCGCAAGCGGGCGGGGAAGTTCATTCGCCACTGATTCGCGCATTGCCCTGCCCCGCGTGCAGGCCTAGCGCTGCGCCATGCAGACCACCGACACCCCGACCGAATCGCGCCTGCGCCGGCTCAAATTCCGCGCCTGGCACCGCGGCACGCGCGAAGCCGATTATATGATCGGCTGCTATTTCGACCGTTTTCATCATGAGTGGGGCGAGGCCGAATTGATCTGGTTCGAAGCCATGATCGAGGAAGACGACGTCGATATCATGGCCTGGGCGCTAGGCACATTGTCCGTCCCGGACGAATATGCCGGGCCGTTGATGGCACGCATGCGATTGCTGGATTACGTCAGTATCCCGAGCTGACTCGCCAGCGCGCCCGGTTTGTTCTAGGGAGTCGCGTCAACCCTCCCCTCGCTCGCCAACCGGCGCGCGGGGCGCAAGCCTATGGCGAGCCTGCCTGAACGATGCCCGATTTCTCGCGTATTCTGTCTTCGAAAAAGCCGCTGACCTTGTCCTCGGTTGCCCGTGGCAGCCAACCGCTGGTGATGGCCGACCTGGCCCGTGCCGCCGCTGCCCGATCGGGTCGGGCAGTGTTCATCGCGCCCGATGATGCGGCAATGCGCGCGATCACCGAATCCGCGCATTATTTCGCGCCCGAACTGGAACTGATCGAATTTCCCGGCTGGGACTGCCTACCTTACGACCGCGCCAGCCCGGTGCTGGCGGTGTCGTCGGCGCGCCTGTCCGCGCTGCATCGCCTGCAAAGCCCGACCGACCGGCCAAAGCTGCTGGTCACCACGATCAACGCCGTGCTCCAGCGGGTGCTGACCCCGTTCCGCATCCGTGAATCGGTCCGGCTGCTCAAACCCGGCATGGAAATCGGCCGCGAAAGCCTGATCGCGCTGCTGCAACGTCAGGGTTATGCGCGCACCGATACTGTCGCCGATGCCGGTGAATACGCGGTGCGCGGGGCGATCTTTGACATTCATCCATCCGGCCTCGACGGCGGCCTGCGGCTCGATTTCTTTGGCGACGAGATCGAGCAATTGCGCCTGTTCGATCCCGGCACGCAGCGCTCGACCGGCCCGGTCGATCAGCATCTGCTGCTGCCCGCCAGCGAGGCGCTCCTCGATGACGACAGCGTCAAACGCTTCCGCAGCCGCTATCGCGAGCAATTCGGCGCCAACGCCACCAGCGATCCACTGTATCAGGCAGTCAGCGATGGCCGGCGGCTGGCAGGGATCGAACATTGGCTACCGCTGTTCGAGGAGCGGGTGGCGACGCTGTTCGATCATCTGACCCCAAGCGATGTGCTGGTCATCGACAATGCCGCGCTTGGCGCCGCCGACGAACGGCTCGCCGACATCACCGATTATCACACAGCGCGCACCGAAACCTCGGGCAAGAAACCCGGCAGCTATCGCCCGCTTGACCCCGCCGCGCTGTATCTGTCGCGCGCCGAACTCGATGATCGCTTGACCGGCTGGCCGATCCACCGCGCCGACATCTTTGCCCAGCCGGAAAGCGCCTCGGTGCTCGATTTCGGCTTTACCAGCGCTCGCGATTTCACCCCGGAACGCGCTCAGGCCGCGCACGGGGGCAGCACCAGCATGTACGAAACCGCCGCCCGGCATCTCCACGCCATCGGTCGCGCCGGCAAGAAACCGATCCTGGCCGCCTATTCAACGGGTAGTCGCGCGCGGATCGCGGCGATCCTGGGCGAGGCGATGGCGCCCGCTCCGGCGCTTGCGGATAGCTGGCAGGAGGCGCTCGGCCTCGCCGCCAAAGGCCGCCCGGTAGCTCTCGTGCTGCCGCTGGAAACCGGCTTCGCTAACGCCGAACTGGAAGTGCTGACCGAACAGGACCTGCTCGGCGACCGGCTGGTGCGGCGCAAGCAGCGCAAGAAAAGCGCCGACGCCTTCCTTGCCGAACTGGCGGCGCTGACCCCAGGCGATCTCGTCGTGCATATGGAACACGGCATCGGTCGCTACGAGGGATTGCAGTCGATCCCGGTCGGGCAATCGCCGCATGATTGCGTGATGCTGACCTATGCCGGCGGCGACAAGCTCTACATCCCGGTCGAGAATATCGACGTGCTGACCCGCTTCGGCAGCGACGATTCGGGCACCTCCGCGCTCGACCGGCTGGGCGGCGAAGCGTGGCAGCGGCGGCGCGCCAAGCTCAAGGACCGCATCCGCGAGATCGCCAACGAACTGCTCAAGACCGCCGCATTGCGCGCCTTGCGTACCGCCCCGGCGCTGGTCGCCGACCCCGCGGCCTATGCGCCGTTCGTCGATCGCTTCCCATGGGCGGCGACGGACGACCAGGAAACCGCGATCAACGATGTGCTGGACGATCTGGCGGCGGGCCGCCCGATGGACCGATTGGTCTGCGGCGATGTCGGCTTCGGCAAGACCGAGGTCGCCTTGCGCGCGGCGTTCGTGGCGGCGATGGCCGGCGAACAGGTCGCGGTGGTCGCGCCCACGACCCTGCTGGCCCGGCAGCATTTCACCGGCTTCGTCGAGCGCTTCGCCGGTTTTCCGCTCAATGTCGGTCGCCTGTCGCGCCTCGTCCCGGAAAAAGAAGCCAGCCGCACCAAGGCCGGGCTGGCGGATGGCACCATCGACGTGGTTATCGGTACCCACGCGCTGCTGTCGAAAAACATCAGCTTCAAACGGCTGTGCCTGGTCATCGTCGATGAGGAACAGCGGTTTGGCGTCAGCCACAAGGAACGGCTGAAACAGTTGCGCGCCGATGTCCACATGCTGACCCTGACTGCCACACCGATCCCGCGCACGCTGCAGATGGCGATGTCGGGCCTGCGCGAATTGTCAACCATCCAGACCCCCCCGGTCGACCGCCTCGCGGTGCGTACTTACGTGATGGAATGGGACGACATGGTGATGCGCGAGGCGCTGCTGCGCGAGCATCATCGCGGCGGGCAGAGCTTTATCGTCGTGCCGCGCATCGCCGACATGGCAGAGCTGGAGGAATGGCTGCACCGCCATATTCCCGAGGTGAAATTCATCGCCGCGCACGGCCAGATGGCGCCAAGCGAAGTCGAGGAGCGGATGTCGGCGTTCTACGAGCGCCGCTATGACGTGCTGCTGTCCACCACCATCATCGAAAGCGGACTGGATATCCCAAGCGCCAATACCATCATCATCCACCGCGCGGACCGTTTCGGCCTCGCCCAACTCTACCAGCTGCGGGGCCGCGTCGGACGAGCCAAGCTGCGCGCCTATGCTTACCTGACCACGCCCGCCGACCGCCAACTGGCACCGGTCGCGGAAAAGCGTCTCAAGGTGCTGGGCGATCTCGACAGCCTGGGCGCCGGGTTCCAGCTCGCCAGCCACGATCTCGACATTCGCGGCGCCGGCAATCTGCTCGGCGACGAGCAAAGCGGCCATATCCGCGAAGTCGGCTTCGAACTGTACCAGTCGATGCTCGAAGAGGCGATCCTGTCCGCCAAGGCCGGCGAGATCGGTCTGGAGCGCCAGGACAAGGGACCCAGCCCGCAGATCACCGTCGATGCGCCGATCCTCATTCCCGAGGATTACGTGCCCGACCTGGCGGTACGGATGGCGCTGTATCGCCGGCTCAACGATGCCGACGACCAGGCCGAGATCGAATCGCTCGCGGCCGAGATGATCGATCGTTTCGGCGCGCTACCCGTGCCGACCGCCAATCTGGTCAAGCTGATCGAGATCAAGCGCCAGGCGATCACCGCGCATATCGCCAAGATCGACGTCGGCGCCAAGGGCACGCTGGTGTCGTTCCACAACGACAGCTTCCCCGATCCCGCCGGGCTGATCGCCTATGCCCAGCGGCTGCCGGGCACGATCAAGTTGCGCCCGGACAGCAAGCTGGTGGTGACGCGGGTGTGGGGCGACCCGCAGGCGCGGCTCAATGGCTTGATCCAGTTGACCAAAGGTCTGAGTGCCATCGCGCTGAAAACGGCCAAAGCCTGACCCCGGCAAAGTCCTCACCCGGTTTATCTTGCGCCTGGCAGGCTTCGGGGAGCGAATTTAGCTTTGCCGTTCGGCTAGTTCGGCATAACGCCGCTGATGGAAGAAAACCCCGCCGGCATCCTGTCACCTGCATCCGATCATGATTACCGCCTGCTCGTGGACGCAATCACCGATTACGCCGTTTATACGCTCAGTCCGGAAGGCATCGTCACTAACTGGAACGCCGGCGCGCAGCGCTTGAAGGGGTATCTTGCCGGGGAAATCGTCGGTGGCCATTTCTCGCAATTCTATACCGCGGAGGATCGTGCGACCGGGCTGCCGATCCGCGCCCTGGAACAGGCGGCGCGGACCGGCAAGTTCGAGGCCGAAGGCTGGCGCCTGCGCAAGGACGGCAGCCGGTTCTGGGCGCATGTCGTCATCGATCCGATCCGCGGGACTGGCGGGACAATCCTGGGCTATGCCCAGATCACTCGCGACCTGACCGAGCGCGCGCAGGCCCAGCAGCAACTCGAACAAGCCCGCGAAGCCCTGTTCCAGTCGCAGAAGATGGAGGCGATCGGCCAGTTGAGCGGCGGCGTCGCCCATGATTTCAACAATCTGCTGACGGCGATCCTGGGTAGTCTCGAACTTCTCGGGCGGCGCTTGGGCGATGATCCGGTAAGCCGGAAACTGCTCGCGAATGCCGTGAGTGGCGCGGAGCGCGGCGCAACCCTGACCAGCCGGATGCTGGCCTTTGCCCGCCGCCAGGACATGCACAGCGTCAGCGTGGACATCCCCCGGATGGTGCTCGGCATGGCCGACCTGCTCCAGCGCGCGCTTGGCACCGCATGGACGGTTGCGACGCGATTTCCTGCAGGCCTGAGTGCAGTCGAAGCCGACCTGAACCAGTTGGAAACGGCGCTGCTCAATCTCGTCGTGAATGCTCGGGACGCAATGCCTGACGGTGGCAGTGTCACGATCACCGCGTCGGAGCATGTGATACAGGATTCCGGCGTGCTCCCGTCAGGCCATTATGTCAGCCTCTCGGTCACCGATACCGGCATCGGCATGGCTGCCGACGTGTTGGCGCGCGCCGCGGAGCCGTTTTTCACGACCAAGGGCATCGGCAAGGGGACCGGCCTGGGCTTGTCGATGATCCATGGCTTTGCCGAACAGCTTGGCGGCAGGCTGGTGCTGAACAGCGAACTCGGCGCGGGCACGACAGCCGAGATCTGGCTGCCGGCGACGCAGGAAGCGGCCCCGGCGGTGCCCGGCCAAAGTACGCCCGAGGTATTTCCCGCGCACACGCCCCTGACGATCCTGGTCGTCGATGACGATGTCCTGATCCTGATGAACACGGTCGCGCTGCTCGAAGACATGGGCCACACCGTCATCGAGGCCTATTCCGGTATCGAAGCCCTGGCAGCGATACGGGCTCAGCCCGCAATCGGCGAGCAACAAATCAATCTGATGATAACGGACTATGCGATGCCGGGACTGAATGGCGCCGAACTGATCGATCAGGTGTGCGCGGAATTTCCGGGCATTCCGATCGTACTGGCCAGCGGCTATGGCGAACTGCCGAGCGAGCCGCGGTTTGCCGTAAGGCGGCTGGGCAAACCCTTTACCCACCATGACTTGAAACGCGCCGTTGCCGCCGCTACGCTAGACCAAGGGCGTATCTAACCTTTCATCCCTTCCGGCCCCGGTCGAGCCGGGCTGCGGCCAATGTTCCCTTTCAACCGTTTGCAACCCGGCCTAAGCGTCGGCTTTCCGAAAATCGGGTAAAGGGAGCTAATTCCGGCATGGCCATGGACACCCGACTGGCACTGGTCGTGTCGGATAGCCAGCCGGCGCGAGAGGCGGCCGAGGCGCTGGTCTTGCAGCATGACTGGGTTCCGCGAGAGCAGGCCGATACGCTGGTCGTGCTGGGCGGCGATGGCTTCCTGCTCCATGTATTGCACCAGATGCTCGACGCCAACCGTCTCGTTCCGGTGTTCGGCCTCAATCGCGGCACCGTCGGCTTTCTGATGAACCGGTTCCGCCACGGCAAAAGCGTGATCGAGCGGGTTGCGCGGGCCAACCCGGTCGCGGTATCGCCGCTGGTGATGCACGCAGTGACGCGGGGCGGCGAAGAATATCGCTATCACGCGATCAACGAAGTCTCGTTGCTGCGCGAAACCCACGAGACGGCCAAGCTGGAGGTTCGCGTCAATGGCAAGGTGCGGATGACCGAACTGGCGGGCGACGGCGTGCTGGTGGCGACCCCGGCCGGATCGACCGCGTACAACATGTCGGTCAACGGCCCGATCCTGCCGCTGGGCAGCCGCATGCTGGCGCTGACCCCGATCAGCCCGTTCCGCCCGCGACGCTGGCGCGGGGGG
>CAZZYX010000005.1:9238-65821 GCA_964658485.1 uncultured Acetobacteraceae bacterium
ATTGATGCCGAAGCGCAGACGGCGGGCGGCATCATCCTGCCCGATAGCGCCAAGGTCAGTTTTTCCGTGCTCGAACCTGACAAGCGACCGGTTTCGGTGGTGGCCGACCAGAAAGAAGTGCGCAACATCCGCGATGTCCATATCGAAGCTTGCCGCGAGCACCAGCTGACGCTGCTGTTCGACCGTGGCAGCAGCCTGGAGGAACGCATCTTCGCCGAGCAGTTCCTGGCGTGAGGGTTTACATTATTCGCGGTTCCAGCGTACAGAAGCTTGCCAACGAGCGCTGCACTGCTATAGGCGCTCGCCTGTCCGGGAAGCCGGGCTGCTCCCCGATAGCTCAGCGGTAGAGCATTCGACTGTTAATCGAATGGTCGTAGGTTCGAATCCTACTCGGGGAGCCAAATTTTGATGTTTGGCTGAATTGACACCGGTTAAAGCGAACCGTCGAAAACGTTTACGTACGCGGGGCGTCGCGGGATAGATCGCATGATAGTATCCAGTTACCGCAGATTCGCCGGACATTGTTCCGGGGATCGGTCGAGATATCGGTCTCGCTACAGATCTTTGCCCGTCATTTCCCTGTGAAACCGCCACCCGTGTCAAGTCTCGCTGCTCTGGCGAAGGTTGCCGGCGTATCGATCGCGACCGTGTCCCGGTCGTTGGCCGGCAATCCTGCTACCGCCGAGGCCACCCGCCTGCGGGTTGTCGAACTGGCCCGCACTCACGGTTTCCAGATCAACCAGATCGCCCGCAACCTGCGGATGAAGCGAACCGGGGCGATCGGGGTCGTGCTGCCGTTGGGCCACGACGCCGCGCAACATCTATCTGACCCGTTTTTCATGAGCTTGCTGGGTCCGCTGGCCGATGCGGTGGCGGATCGGGGTTACGATCTGCTGCTCTCGCGGGTCATCCCGACGGACGATCAATGGCTTGATGCCATCGTCGATGGCGGACGCGTCGATGGGGTTATCGTCATTGGCCAGTCGGACCAGCTGCATATCATCGAGCGGGTCGCTACCCATTACCAGCCGATGGTCGTCTGGGGGGCGAAGGTGGCCGGCAACTGCCAGGTCACCGTAGGATCGGATAACGACCGCGGCGGCTGGCTCGCTGCGCGTCATCTGCTGGCGCAAGGCCGCCAGCGACTGGCGTTCTTCGGCAACCCGGACGTCCCGGAATTCGCCGCGCGGTATGACGGCTTCCAGCGGGCGGTGATCGAGGCGGGCCGGGGCGAGCCGACGCTGGTACCGCTGCATCTGACCAGTGACGCTTCCTACGCCGGCATCCACGAATTCCTGAGCGGCAACAACCAGCCCGATGGCGTCGTGGCCGCGTCGGATGTCATCGCGATGAGCACTCTTCGCGTGCTGGCCGAGCGCGGCATGACGGTGCCACGGGATGTGGGGGTGATCGGCTATGACGACATCCTGATCGCGATGCATACCACCCCGCCGCTGACGACGATCAGGCAGGACGTCATCCACGGGGCTGAGATGATGGTCGACCTGCTGTTTCGCCGCATCAACGGCGAGGATGCCGCTTCGGTGACGATGCCGCCCGAATTGATCCTGCGCGGCTCAGCTTGACGCCTCGGCTGCGGCCTCCGGCGAAGTCCGCACCAGCAAAGTAGCCATCGCTGCCGCCAGCATCGCGCAGCCCGCCAGCATCAGCACTTTGCGCGGATCGCCGCCCAGCTCCGAACGATAGATCAGCGGCATCGTCGCGCTTTCGACCAACATCGGGATGACGATGAACATATTGAAAATGCCCATGTAAAGTCCGGTCCGCGCCGGCGGGATGGCGTTGGCCAGCATGACGTACGGATTACCCATCATGCTGGCCCAGCCCAGGCCGATGCCGATCATCGGGATGAACAAGGCCCGTTCGGTGGCCAGGCCGGGGATCGCCAGCATGGCGCATCCCGAAATCAGCAGGCACAGGGCATGGATGATCTTGGCGCCGAGGCGACGGGCCAGGGGAACCATCGCAAACGCCGTGACGAAGGCGACGAAATTGTAAAAACCGCCGACCTGCCCGCTGACCAGCACCGCGGCGCGGAATCCGGGAGTTGCCGGATCGGCGGTGTGAAAGACCGAGCGTCCGATGGCAAAGGCGATATACTGCCAATACGCGAACATCGCGTACCACTGGAACAGCATCGCCAGCGCCAACTGGCGCATTGCCGCAGGCATCTCGATGATGGCCGCGCGCAGATCGCCGATGGTCTGGCGCACCGACAAGGGGACGCGCGCCATTTCCGCCGTCTGCTCGGTGGTCAGCGGCAACTCCGGCACGCGAATGATCGACCACAGGATCGTCGACAGCGAGATCACCGCCCCGGCGACAAAGGCAATGCGCGTAATCGTTGGAATGCCGTTCGCGTCAAGCCGGTCTGCGTCCATTCCCCACCATACCAGCAGCGACGGCGCCAGATACGACAGCGTCTGGGCAAGTCCGGTAAAAGCGCTTTGGGTCAGAAAGCCAAGGGACCGCTGGCCGGGGTTGAGCCGGTCGCTGACATAGGCGCGGTAAGGTTCCATCGTCACATTGTTGGCAGCGTCGAGCACCCACAGCAGGGCAGCGGCAATCCACAACGACCGGCTGTAGGGCATGGCGAACAGGCACAGGCTGCACAGTACGGCCCCGACCAGGAAATACGGTGCCCGCCTGCCCCAGCGCGAAATCGTCCGGTCGCTCATCGCCCCGATGATGGGCTGGATCAACAGCCCGGTCATCGGGCCGGCCAGCCATAGCAGCGGCAGCGTGGCTTCGTTTGCGCCCAGGTAGCGGTAGATCGGACCCATATTGCTTTGCTGCAATCCAAAACTGAATTGCAGTCCAAGAAAGCCGAGATTCATCTGGACTATGCCGGCCAGCGACAGGCGGGGCTTGGTTGGCAGGCTGGCTCTCATCTCCGACATCTCCAAAATCGCCGGACTGACGCCAACGTGCAACACTCATTAGCAAAAAATTGGAAACGTTTCCAAAATTATCTTGCAATTTGATACAATAAATTTCAAACCGCTTTTCAGATTGATAACCAATCACATGGGAGAAGAAAATGTACCCTATCCGAACACTGCTCCTGGCGTCTGCGGCGTTGCTTTCCGGCCAGGCATGGGCGCAGGCTGCTGGGACAGCAACACCGGCCACGGCCGTTGCCGGACCGACCACGGCCATTAACGGACCCGATACCGGCGCGCAGCAGGAAGAAATCGTCGTCACCGGCACCACCCGTCCCGAGCGCAAGATCGACACCAGCATTTCAGTCAGCAGCGTCGATGCCGCAACGATCAACCGGATCGGCCCGCAAAGCGCGGCAGACCTCGTTCGCTATATTCCGGGCATTCGGTCCGAAGCATCGGGCGGCGAGGGTAACGCCAATATCTCGGTCCGCGGCTTGCCGGTTGCGTCGGGCGGGGCCAAGTTCGTCCAGTTCCAGGAAGACGGCATTCCGGTGCTGTTGTTCGGCGACATTTCATTCGGCACTGCCGACACCTTCCTCAAGGCCGACAATAACGTTGCCCGCGTGGAAGCGGTTCGCGGCGGCTCGGCCTCTACCGCAGCCGACAATGCGCCCGGCGCGATCATCAACTTCATCACCAAGGACGGCAGCGTCGAGGGGGGCTCGATCGGCATCGTCCGGGGCGTCGATACCGATCGTACCCGCTTCAACTTCGATTACGGCCAACACCTCGGCAACGACTGGCGCTTCCACATCGGCGGCTTTTACCATTATGGCGAAGGCATCAAGCAGACCGGGCTGACCGGCGAAAACGGCGGCCAGATCAAGGCCAATGTGACCCGGACGTTCGCGGACGGCTTCATTCGCCTCGATGTCAAGTTTCTCGACGACCGCACGCCGGTCTACCTGCCGGTTCCGGTCGCTATCAATCGTTCCGGCAATACCGCGAGTTATTCTTCGATTTCCGGTTTCAACCTCAAGTCGGGCGCCCTGCAGTCGCCGGCGCTGCAGTCGCTGCTGTCGCTCGATCGTAATGGCAACCGCGTCACCGACCAGGTCGATGACGGCTATCGCACGGTTAGCAAGGCCTTTGGCGGCGAGGCCTCTTTCGATCTGGGCGGCGGCTTCAAGTTCGACGACAAGTTTCGGTATGCGATCAACTCCGGCAAGTTCGTCGGGCCATATCCGGGCAACGTCGATACTGCCGCCAATCTTGCGACCGCCATTGGCGGTACCGGGTCGACCACCACGCTGGCGACCGGGCCAAACGCCGGCCAGGCTTATACCGGCTATGCCGTCAATACCGTATACTTCGACGTGAAACTCAATAACTTCAACACCTTCACTAACGACCTGCGCGTGTCGAAGCAATTCGCCACCGGCGGCGACGGGCGCCTGACCGCAAGCGTCGGCTACACCAAGTCCGGCCAGCATATCGGCATGGACTGGCACTGGCAGGACTATCTGTTGACGGCGCAAGGCGGCGGCAATGCCCAGTTGCTGAACGTTCGCAACATCCTGGGCGTCCAGCAGACGCAGAATGGCCTGATCGCCTATGATGCGCG
This sequence comes from uncultured Acetobacteraceae bacterium, assembly GCA_964658485.1. Classification (GTDB taxonomy): domain Bacteria; phylum Pseudomonadota; class Alphaproteobacteria; order Sphingomonadales; family Sphingomonadaceae; genus Novosphingobium. The sequence goes on from CAZZYX010000005.1 coordinate 13,769, forward strand.
GGTGCTCGGCGACTGTTGCGTGCGGAACTACGATGTCCAGTATTCGGTCGATGCGCCGTGGTTCAACCTCGACTGGAAAATCGGCAGGCTGACGCTCGACGGCAGCATCCGTTACGACATCCAGAGCGCGCACGGCACGTACCAGGAGTCAGCCGGCAACGGCTCGCCGATCGACGTCAATGGCGACGGCGTCATCGAGGTGCCCGAACAACTGGTGAAGACGGTCACCTCCGGCGCCCCCCAGCCGGTGAATTACACCAAGCGCTATGTCTCCTATTCGGTCGGGGCGAATTACGAACTTACCCCGCAATTCGCGGTATTCGGGCGCGCCAGCCGCGGTGCGCGGTTTAACGCCGATCGCGTTCTGCCCGGCGACGCCAGCGGCAATGTCTCGACGCTGGCAGCGCTCAATTTCGCCAACCAGCAGGAAATCGGCACCAAATTCCGGGTCGATCATTTCAGTGGCGCGGTGACGGTGTTCCATACCACCACCGCCGAGCGCGGCAGCGACATCACTCCAGCCGGATTGATATTGTTTGCTCGCAATTACCGTGCGACCGGCGCCGAATTCGAAGGGTCCGCGAGCTATGGCGGCTTCAACCTGTACGGCGGCATCACCTACACCGACGCCAAGATCACCGCCGACAACTTCGCCGGGGCGAACGACATCGGTAACCGGCCGCAGCGGCAGGCGAAATGGGTCTATCAGCTTCGCCCGACCTATACGACCGGCCCGGTGGCGATCGGCGCGACCGTGGTCGGCACGTCGGCGTCGTACACCGACAGTTCGAACACGTTGCAGCAACCGGGCTATACCGTCGTTGGCTTGTTCGGCGATTATGCCTTTACCCCAAGGATCCATGTCGAAGCCCATGTCGATAATCTGTTCAACGTGGTCGGGATCACCGAGGTGGATCAGGCGCCGGCGGCCAACGGCCTGGGCGTAGGTTCGGCCCGGTCGATCCTGCAGCGCCAGATCAGCGTCGGCGCCCGGTTCGACTTCTGATCGGCTATCGCCCCGCGTGCCGTTCGGCGCGGGGCGATTTCGCCTGCCCACTACGGAGGAGAAGAACCAGGATCATGACGACAAGTCATTGGCTCGCCACGGCTGTCGCGGCAATTACGCAAAATCCCATCCCTGAAATACCGCCGATCGGGGCTCACTCACCCTTGCTGCCCGGCATCGATCTCTGGGACTATTGGCCGGTCCAGGAGCTTGACGGACGAGTGGCAGCGCTATGCGGCGGGACGCTGTACATGCTGCTGTCGGCCGTGGCCGCAGGCAATCCGGAAGATCGCCATGGCAAGGCCCGGATCAGGTTGATGCACCGCACGAGCGCTGGCTGGACCGACCTTGGTCCGGCATTTCCGGACGGCTTCGCACCGGGCAGCCGGCAATGGTCCGGCTCGGCCGTGGTTGACCCCGGACACACCATGCTTACCCTCTATTTCACTGCTGCGGGATTGCGCCACGAGGATGTCCTCGGCTTCGAGCAGCGACTATTTGTGACGCACACAGAATTGGGCGGTGAGGTGCTGCCGGTGATTGGGCCATGGTCTGCCCCGGTCGAAATCGTCGCTGCCGATGGCGAAGTATATATGCGCGAAATGAGCGGCGGCCGAGCAATCGGCACGATCAAGGCATTCCGCGACCCCTGGTTTTTCCGTGATCCACATGACGGAACGGATTATCTGCTGTTCACCGGTTCGCTCGCAGCGTCACGGTCCGCCTGGAATGGCGCAATCGGCGTAGCCATCGCGGACGGCGGCGGCTGGGCACTTGCTCCGCCATTACTCGCTGCGGATGGCGTCAACAACGAACTCGAACGCCCGCATGTCGTCGTCCACGATGGCCGCTATTATTGCTTCTGGTCGACCCAGGCCAAGGTCTTTGCCGATGGTGGCCCGTCCGGACCGACCGGGCTTTACGGCATGGTCGCCGATGCTTTCGCCGGCCCGTGGCGACCGCTCAACGGTTCCGGCCTTGTCCTTGCCAATCCTGCAGCCTATCCTCACCAGGCGTATAGCTGGCTGGTGCAGGATGACCTCAAGGTGCTGAGCTTTATCGACTACCCGGGACTTTCCCGCCCGCCGATCGATGTGGCACAAGCGCGGCAGCACTTCGGCGGCACGCCTGCGCCGGAGTTGCAGCTCCGCCTCCGTGGCGATCGCGCAGGCCTGGCATGAATATTCGGGTTGCCGGAATCGAACTGGGCGGAACGAAGAGTATCGCCGTGCTTGCACACGATAGCACGATTATCGAGCGATTTGTGGTCCCGACGACCCGGCCCGACCGGACGCTGGCGGCTCTGGTCGATCAGGTCGCCGCGTGGCACGCAGTGCGCCCGATCGCGGCACTAGGGATCGGCAGCTTCGGCCCGATCGCGCTCGACCCGGCCGACCCGGCGTTCGGCATGATTACCTCCACGCCCAAGCCATACTGGGCGCAAACCGACGTTCGCGGCACATTCGCACGGGCATTCGCGGTCCCGATCGGCTTCGACACCGATGTGGCGGGTGCCGCGTTTGCGGAAGGGCGTTGGGGGGCGGCGCAGGGCTGCCTGGATCACGTCTATCTGACCATCGGCACCGGCGTCGGCGCGGGGATAGTGGCCGGGGGGCACATCGTTCATGGCATGGGTCATCCAGAGGTCGGGCACATGCGCGTTCGCCGTGTCCCAGGTGACGATTTCACCGGAACGTGTCCTTTTCACGATGACTGCCTGGAAGGCCTGGTCGCCGGACCGGCGTTGGCAGCGCGAACCGGATTAGCCGGCGATGCAATCGGGGACGATCACCCGGTTTGGGCAAACGTCGCAGCGGAATTGGCCGAAGCGATGGCGATACTGATTCTTGCCTTATCACCGCAACGGATAGTGGTGGGCGGCGGCGTTGCCATCAAACGACCGGACCTGTTGTCCCAGGTCGTCGGGCGAACGAGCACGTTCCTTGCAGGCTATCTCCCCGGCTATGACCTGGAAGTCCTGGCAAAGTGTATCGTGCCCGCTGGATTGGGCGCTGACGCCGGGCCGCTCGGAGCCATCGAGCTGGGCCATCGCGCGCTGGCGATGTCGTGATGACGCCAGCCAGTTCGTCGATGGCGATGCCGACCTTGATCCGCCGGATAGCGGCCTGGCTGAGCAACATCTGGTGAGGATGTCGCGCGAGTAGATGTGGTGAGCCCAGCTGGATTCGAACCAGCGACCTACTGATTAAAAGTCAGTTGCTCTACCGACTGAGCTATGGGCCCTCACCGAGCGGGTGCCCTAGGCAGCCGGGCGCGCCGGGTCAAGCGTGTGTGTAGTTGGCGCAGGCTCAAACCTGTGACCGGATCGCGCCAGTCGGGTGCCAAGCGGATCGCCGGTGCCAATACGAAGGCGCGTTCGCGGAAGGACGGGTGCGGCAGGGTCAGGCTGGATGACCGCCATTGCCCGCCGCTCCACAGCACGATATCGAGATCGAGCACCCGCGCGGCCCAGCGACGTCCCGGCCGCCTGCCGAAATGATGCTCGATCTGCTTGAGATACGCCAGCAAGGCCGGCGGCGCCAGATCACTGCCGATCAGTGCCGCGGCATTGGCGTAACGGCGCCTCGATGGACCTAGCGGCGCGCTGCTGTGAATTGGCGATGCATCGTCAACCGCCGTGCTTCCCCCATCCAGGAAACTCAGCGCCGCCTGCAACACATCTCGCGGATCGCCATGGCAATGGTGGCGGACGTTGGAGCCCAGCGCGATCAGATATTGCCACAGATGACGCGTGCCCCCCGCGCCGATCAACTGTCTTCACACAATCGGCGATATAGTGCCGGTCGCCGGTCGCGGAAAAACCCCATGCCGGCGCGGTGGGTGGCGGCGCGCGTCAGATCGAGCGTCGCGGTCAGCACGCCGGTCTCCCCGGCGCCGTATTCCGTCACCAGATCGCCCCATTCGTCGGCGATAAAGCTGTGCCCGTAAAAGTTCTGTGCCGCACCGCCCGGCATCGTCTCGGCGCCGATGCGATTGGCGGCGATCACCGGCATGCAGTTCGACACCGCATGCCCCTGCATCGCCCGGCGCCACATCCGGCTGGTATCAAGGCCGGCATCATAAGGCTCGGAGCCGATCGCGGTGGGATAAAACAGCACTTCGGCGCCCATCAGGGCCATCGCCCGCGCGCATTCGGGATACCATTGATCCCAGCACACTCCCACGCCGATGCGGGCGCCGAACACATCCCACACCCTGAAGCCGGTATTGCCGGGCCGGAAATAATATTTTTCCTCATATCCCGGCCCATCCGGAATGTGGCTCTTGCGGTACGTGCCGATGATCTCGCCATCCGGGCCGATCATGGCCAGCGTATTATAATAATGATGGCCATCGCGCTCGAAGAAGCTGGTGGGAATGGCGACATTCAGTTTGCCCGCCAGCGCCTGCATCGCGAGCACTGCCGGGTGTTCCGTGGTGGGCCGGGCCAGCGCAAACAGCGCCTCGTCCTCGACCGTGCAGAAATAAGGCCCGGAGAACAGCTCCGGCGGCAGGATCACTTGCGCGCCCTGCCCCGCCGCCTGTTCCACCAACTGCGCAACGGCGGCGATATTCACCGCCTCGTCGGTCGCACCGAGCGGCAATTGCAGCGCGGCGACGACAAGGCTGCGGGCGGATCGCGACATGGCGCCCGTTTATGACCAGCCGCGCGCCAAGTCCACCATTGCCGTTCGCACACCTCTCCTTATCTTGGCGCAAACGGTAAAGGAGCCATCATGGCAGAGGCAATTGTAGCAGGCGGGTGTTTCTGGTGCACCGAGGCGGTGTTCCGCGATGTAATCGGCGTCAGCGCGGCGGAAAGCGGCTATATCGGCGGCAGCGTGCCCGACCCCACCTATAAAGCGGTCTGTTCGGGCAATACCGGGCATGCCGAAGCGATCCGCATCACGTACGACCCCGCGCAACTGCATTACGGCGATTTACTCGACATTTTCATGGCCACTCACGATCCGACGCAACTCAACCGGCAGGGCAACGATGTCGGTACGCAATACCGATCCGCGATCTTTCCGCTCGACGAGGCGCAGCGGGCGGAAGCCAAGGCCGCGATCGCCCGCGCGCAGGCCGACAGCAAGGCACCGATCGTCACCACCATCGAAGGCCCCGCGACCTGGTATCCCGCCGAGGATTACCATCAGGAATATTGGGAAGGCGAAGGCCGGCGCAATCCTTATTGCGTGGCATTGATCCCGCCAAAGCTGAACAAGCTGCGCAAAAGTTTCGCGGCGAAGGTAAAGGCCTGAAGCGCGCGGCGTCGCGGGGTAGTCCTGCCCGGATGAATGGTGCTTTCCAAGGCGGCTCGACTGTGCTTGGCTATGGTAATGCGGCGCCCGGCAGTTCTGATCACAGGGGGCGCCAAACGCATCGGTGCGGTTATGGCGCGGCGCTTTGCCGAGACCGGCTGGCACGTCGTCATCCATTACGGCCATTCCCGAGAGGCTGCCGAAACCTTGGCGGCGGCCCTGCCTTCAGCCGAATGCGTCAGCTGTGACCTGACCGACAGCGCCGCCGCCGTGGCGATGGTGCGCTCGCTCGCCCGGCGGCTGGACGACTGGCGGGTGTTGGTCAATTGCGCCGCCGTCTTCCGGGTCGACAACGTCGGGGCGCTCGATCCGGCTGTCTTCGACGAGGCGATGGCCGTCAATGCCGCCACCCCGGCGCGGATGGCGCAGGCTTTCCTGGCCTCTCCGGATCACGGCGGGGCGCGCTCGGCAGCGGGCCGGCGCGTGATCGACCTGCTCGACATGAAACTGGCGAACCCCAACCCGGATTTCTTCTCATACACGATGGCCAAGCATGCGCTGGCCGCCACCGTGCGCATGCTCGCCATGGGGGCGAGACAAGCGGGCAACACCGCCGACCGCGTTTACGGGCTTGCCCCCGGCGCAATGCTGCCCAGCCACGACCAGGCGCCCGAAGAGCATCAGGCCAGCGGCCGGATGAACCTGCTGAACCGCCTGACCGATCCGGTCGAACTGGCCGAGGCGGCGTTGTTCCTGAGCGACGGCTGGCTGGCGAGCGGCGAGACCCTGTTCGTCGATTCGGGCCAGCATTTGCTGTCGCAGCCGCGCGATGTGCTGTATCTCGCGCGCGGATGATCTTCACCACCGTTCTCACCTCGGCCAGCGTGGTCGCCCTGGCCGAAATCGGCGACAAGACGATGCTGCTGGCGATCCTGCTGGTCTCGCGGATGCGCAAGCCCTGGGCGATCCTGGCGGGCATCCTGTGCGCGACGATCGTCAATCATCTGATCGCCGCCTTTGTCGGCAGCGAGGTGTCCGGGCTCCTGGATGCGCGCTGGTTCCGCATCGTGATTGCGCTGGGCTTCATCGCCATGGCTATCTGGACGCTGGTGCCGGACAAGATCGATGCCGACGATACTGCCGTGGTACGCTCGCATGGCGGCGCGTTCCTGACCACGGTCATCGCCTTTTTCCTGGTCGAGATTGGCGACAAGACCCAGATCGCGACGATCGCATTGGCCGCACATTACCATTCGGTGATCGACGTCGCTTTCGGCACTACGCTGGGCATGATGATTGCCGATGGTCCGGCGGTGTTCCTGGGCGAAGCGCTGGTCCGGCGCATTTCGCTGCGCGCAGCGCGGTTTGGAGCCGCTTTGCTGTTCCTGATCCTGGGCTTGTGGCAATTGGCCACGGTGCTGAGCGGGAATTGATTCCGTTGAAGATTGCCGTCCGACCGCGCGCCTGTTAGGCGCCGCGCCAAGTTTCCATTGCCGCATCGTCCAAGGCGAAAACGGTACCAAGTTTTTCGCACGATGCTCTTATCCCTCGCGCACAGGTGCTGTCATGTCCGATATCAAAAAAGTCGTCCTGGCCTATTCGGGCGGCCTCGACACTTCGGTCATCCTGAAATGGCTGCAGATCACCTATGGCTGCGAGGTCATCACCTTCACTGCCGATCTGGGCCAGGGCGAGGAGCTGGAACCGGCGCGGGCCAAGGCCAAGCTGATGGGCGTGCCCGATCACCACATCTATATCGACGATCTGCGCGAGGAATTCGTGCGCGATTTCGTGTTCCCGATGATGCGCGCCAATGCCCGCTATGAAGGCGATTATCTGCTGGGCACCAGCATCGCCCGCCCGCTGATTTCCAAGCGGCTGATCGAGATCGCTCGCGAAACCGGAGCCGACGCGGTGGCGCATGGCGCGACCGGCAAGGGCAACGACCAGGTGCGCTTCGAGCTTTCCGCCTATGCGCTGGAGCCGGGCATCAAGGTCATTGCGCCGTGGCGCGAGTGGGAGCTGACCAGCCGCACCGCGCTGATCGCCTGGGCCGAACAGCACCAGATCCCCGTACCCACCGACAAGCGCGGCGAAAGCCCGTTCTCGACCGACGCCAATCTGCTGCACACCTCGTCGGAGGGCAAAGTGCTGGAAGACCCGTGGGGGGAGGTGCCGGACTATGTCTACAGCCGCACCGTCAATCCGGAAGACGCGCCGGATATGCCCGAATATATCACCGTGGACTTTGCCAAGGGCGATGGCGTCGCGGTGAATGGCAAGGCGATGAGCCCGGCGACGCTGCTGACCGCGCTGAACGAACTGGGCCGCAAGCATGGCATCGGCCGGCTGGATCTGGTCGAGAACCGCTTCGTCGGCATGAAGAGCCGCGGCATGTACGAAACCCCCGGCGGTGAGATCTATGCACGCGCGCATCGCGGCATCGAACAGATTACTTTGGACAGGGGCGCCGCGCATCTGAAAGACGAGCTGATGCCGCGCTATGCCGAGATGATCTACAACGGCTTCTGGTTCGCGCCAGAGCGAGAGATGCTGCAAGCCGCGATCGACCACAGCCAGGCGCGGGTGAATGGCACGGTACGGCTGAAACTGTACAAGGGGAGCGTGTCGGTGGTGGGCCGCAAATCGCCGGACAGCCTCTATTCGGAGCGCCACGTTACCTTTGAGGACGACGCCGGCGCTTATGACCAGAAAGACGCCGCCGGGTTCATCAAGCTGAACGCGCTGCGGTTGCGGTTATTGGCCCAGCGCGACGGGCGGTGAGGCCTAGGGCAGCGGTTACCTTACCTTCTCCCCGCCCGCTTGCGGGAGGGGTTGGGGGTGGGCATCTTTCTGTACTTCTGTCTGTCTCAGCGTCAACTCGATCGCCTGCACAACGCCTGCCAGGTTCGTAGTCACATCAGCGTTAGGAAAACGAAGCAAGGCAAAACCCTGCGCAGTAAGGAAAGCATAGCGCCGTTCGTCATGCGCCTGGCGAGCATCGTGCGAAGAGCCGTCGATCTCAACTACCAGCTGCGCCGAGCGACATAGGAAATCAGCAAAATATGGCCCGATCGGCATTTGCCGGCTGAATTTGAATCCATGCACCTGCCCCCGGCTGAGCACTCGCCAAAATGCCCGTTCTGCCGGGCTTGGCTGATGGCGCAATTCCTTAGCGCGGCTGGTGTCGCGAGGCAGAAAGTGCCCACCCCCGGCCCCTCCCGCAAGCGGGCGGGGAGAAGGAGGGTCATCTTTCACTCCGCTGCTTCTCTTGCACTCGCCCTTTTGCGCTTCAACAATGGCGCCAGGTAATGCCCGGTGAAACTCCGCGCGTTCCTGACGATCTGCTCGGGCGTTCCCTCCGCCACGATTTCCCCGCCACGTACGCCGCCTTCGGGGCCGAGGTCGATGATCCAGTCGGCGGTCTTGATAACGTCCAGATTGTGTTCGATCACCACCACCGAATTACCCTGATCGACCAGCCGGTGCAGCACTTCGAGCAATTTGCGGACATCCTCGAAATGCAGCCCGGTGGTCGGCTCATCGAGGATATACAGCGTCTGGCCGGTCGACCGTCGCGCCAGTTCCTTGGCCAGCTTGACCCGCTGCGCCTCGCCGCCGGATAGCGTCGTCGCCTGCTGGCCGACCTTGACATAGCCCAGCCCGACCTCGTTCAGCATGTGCATCTTCTCGCGGATCGGCGGCACCGCTGCGAAAAAGCTCTCCGCATCCTCGATCGTCATGTCGAGGATGTCGGCGATCGAATGGCCCTTGAACTTCACGTCCAGCGTTTCGCGATTGTAGCGCCGGCCACGGCAGGTTTCGCAGGTGACATAGACATCGGGCAGGAAGTGCATCTCGATCTTGATCAGCCCGTCGCCCTGGCAGGTCTCGCAACGGCCACCCTTGACGTTGAACGAAAAACGCCCCGGTTTGTAGCCGCGCGCAGCGCTTTCCGGCAGGCCGGCGAACCAGTCGCGGATTTGAGTGAAGGCGCCGGTATAGGTGGCCGGGTTCGAACGCGGGGTGCGACCAATCGGCGATTGGTCGATCTCGATGACCTTGTCGCAGTTTTCCAGCCCGGTGATCTTGTCATGCGCGCCGGCGATGACGCGAGCGCCATTGAGCAACCGCGCCGCCCCAGCCTGCAAGGTGTCGATCGTCAGCGAGCTTTTGCCGCTGCCCGAAACCCCGGTAACGCAGACGAACGCGCCCAATGGAATACGCACGGTGACGCCCTGCAGGTTGTTGGCCCGCGCATTGTGGATGGTGACGCCGCGCCCGTTGCCCTTGCGCCGCTTGGCCGGGAGTTCGATGCTGCGCGCACCGCTGAGATATTGCCCGGTCAGGCTGTTGGGGTTAGCGAGGATATCCTCCAACGATCCCTCGGCGACGATCTCGCCACCGTGAATGCCGGCGCCCGGACCGAGATCGACGATGTAGTCGGCGTGGCGGATCGCATCTTCGTCATGCTCGACGACGATGACGGTGTTGCCAAGATCGCGCAGCCGTTTCAGCGTTTCCAGCAGCCGGTCGTTATCGCGCTGGTGCAGACCGATCGAGGGTTCGTCGAGCACGTACAGCACTCCCGACAAGCCGCTGCCGATCTGCGAAGCCAGCCGGATGCGCTGGCTCTCGCCGCCGGACAGCGTACCGCTGGTACGATCGAGGTTGAGGTAATCGAGCCCGACATTATTGAGAAAGCCCAGCCTTTCGTTGATTTCCTTGAGGATGGCTTTGGAAATCTGCTGCTGCTGGGAGGTCAGTTTCGCCTCCAGCCCGGTGAAAAACGCCAGCGCATCCGCCACCGACCGCCGCGTCGAAATCGAAATATCTTCGCCGGCGATCTTGACGCTCAGCGCCTCGGGCTTGAGCCGCGCGCCGTGGCATACTTCGCAGGGCTGTGCGGTCTGAAACTTGCCCAGTTCCTCGCGCATCCAGGCACTATCGGTCTGCAACATCCGGCGATTGAGATTGCCGATCACGCCCTCGAACGCCTTGGTGACGGTATAGCTCTTGCGCCCGTCGATAAAGGTCAGCGGCACCGCCTCGCGCCCGGTGCCATGCAGGATCACCATCTGTGCCTCGCCCGGCAGATCCTGCCACGGCGTATCCAGCCGAAAGCCGTAATGCTTGGCCAGGCTGTTCAGCACCTGCATATAATAAGGTGATGGCGGATTGGACTTGGCCCACGGCATCACCGCGCCCTGTTTCAGGCTGAGCGCTTCGTTCGGCACCACCAGTTCGGGATCGAACAACAGTTTTTCCCCCAGCCCGTCACAGGTCGGGCAGGCCCCCTGCGGCGCGTTGAAGGAAAATAGCCGGGGCTCGATCGCCTCCAGCGTGAAGCCCGAGATCGGGCAGGCGAATTTCTCGCTGAAGACGATGCGGTTGGCCGGCAGGCCGGTGCCCTTCATCATCTTCTTGGCCTGCGGTTCATCCTCGCGGCCCGGCACCGGACCATCGGCCAGATCCACGAACGCCAGCCCCTCGGCCAGTTTCAACGCCTGTTCGAAGCTGTCCGCCAACCGCGTCTCGATGCCCGGCTTCACCGCGATGCGATCGACCACCACCTCGATGTCGTGCTTGAGCTTCTTGTCGAGCGCCGGCGCCGCCTCGATCTCGACCATTTCGCCATCGATCCGCACACGGGTGTAGCCGGCCTTCTGCCACTCGCCCAATTCCTTGCGATATTCACCCTTGCGCCCGCGCACCGCGGGCGCGAGCAGATATGCGCGCGTGCCCTCGGGCAATTGCATCACCCGGTCCACCATCTGGCTGACCGTCTGCGCAGTGATCGGCAGGCCGGTAGCGGGCGAATAGGGCACGCCGACGCGCGCCCACAGCAGTCGCATGTAGTCGTAGATCTCGGTGACCGTGGCGACGGTCGAGCGCGGATTGCGGCTGGTGGTCTTCTGCTCGATCGAGATCGCCGGACTCAGCCCGTCGATATGCTCGACATCGGGCTTCTGCATCATTTCCAGGAACTGCCGCGCATAGGCGCTCAGGCTCTCGACATAGCGCCGCTGGCCCTCGGCATAGATGGTATCGAAGGCCAGGCTCGATTTTCCCGAGCCCGACAGGCCGGTGATAACGATCAGCTTGTCGCGCGGCAGCGCCACATCGAAGCCCTTGAGGTTGTGCTCGCGGGCGCCCCGCACGGTAATATGGGTCATGCTCATGGCCTGCCGTGTTCCAGATTTGTTCGATTCGGGCAAGGGCCAAGCACCCCACCGGGTGGCATCGTCGATCTGATTTCGCTGCCTGCCGCATTGCAAGTTTCGCAGGGTGCCGGTCGATCCGGCGTCGGATCGAAATACCACCGACCGCTCACCGGGGGCGCCTCGTCCCGATATGACGCTCACGCCTCACAAAGTCATTGTTCGTTACAACGCTTTGTCGCAAAAGGTAATTAAGTCAACGAATCAGGGAAATATCCCAGTTCGGTTGCAGGATAATCCAGAATTTGGAGAGAACAGACACCGTCGCCCGTTGGGTGGTGCCGGGTCATCGGTATTATACAGGATATGCCAGTTTATCTTGCCGGGTCATTGAGTCCATTGCAAATTCTGGTCCAGATTGAGTGTTTACATGGATTATCCAGCACTGCCGAACCTGCTGGCGTGGTTGTGGTACATTCCCGGATACAATTAGCATCGTGTTCAAACTATCTCATTCTCTAGCGCCGAATTTATAAAAAATCTTTGTTTTATAGGGGCATCGCATGAATCCAGAACCTCGTCCGGTCGATATTACTCGAACTTCGCCATCGCTTTCGTCTCTGCAAATATTGGACAGCGACGCTACCTTCTACCTGCCCCTTGCGGACAGCCACCTGGATGCGGGAACAGTCGCGATCACGTTGACGAGCGAGGAGCACACCCGCAACGAAGCCCTTGATCTGATCAATCGGCGCTATGCCTGGCGAGGTTACGGCTCCGATCACAAGCTGTCGGGCCGCCGGCATGAAACGACATTCACCGCCCGTTTCGACGGCGCGCTGATCGGAACTGTTACCCTGGCCGCCGATTCGGATCGTGGGCTGGGCGTGGATGCGACTTTTCCGGACGAAATGAAGTTTTTTCGCCGCAAGCCGGGAGCGAGGCTATGCGAATTGAAAAAGCTGGCGATGGAATGCGGGACACCGTCCAAACCGGTGCTGGCATCCCTGTTTCATTTCGTATTCATATACGGCACCAACAATTTCCTGGGGAGCGATCTGCTGATTGAAGTCAATCCGCGACACGCCCCATTCTATCAAAAGATGTTAGGTTTTCAGCGTGTTGGTGCAGTCAGAACCAATATCTCGGTCAATGCGCCGTCCCAGTTAATGTGGCTGGCCGTCGATGACATCGAGGCAGCGATAAGCAAAGGCTGCGAAGACCCAAGTAATAATACTCTATATAGATATTTCTATCCCCAGGATTTCGAGGATCGGATAATAAATCAGATGAACGAACGTGGCCTCCGCGAAAATAGCGCTCAATCTGGATTTTAGATGCGGCTGGTCTCAAAATTCGGATAATGCCAATACGTGCGAAGAATTTTTTGGCAAGGGCGGAACGTTTTTAACAATTATCAGTTTTGACGGCCAATTGATGACATATAAATAAGTCACGTCTCATAAAATCGATTGCATAGAAAAGGCCCGCATTTGTGGAGTTGTCCGGCTTATGCCGCCAAGCACACGATCATCGCATGCTGGGCGGCAGTACGACACTCGACCTCCATGGCGGGCAGACACGGTTGCTTTGCGATAGCAATCCGGAAGGATGCGAAGCTCGACCCTTTTCATCGTCAATTATGCCCGCCTGGCCGCGATAATCGCGTCCAGGCTGTACATATTACACCCATACCTCTACTTAAACTATTGTTTTATAAGTGAAATTTATACCGGAACGGCATTCGCGAAGTGTAACTGTCACTGAAGCTTACACATTATTGTATGCCCCGGTTTTCCAGTGAGTAAATTACTGAAAAATCCCATAATTTTGGAGTGGCACGAACATTGCCTAGTTAGTTGCGGATTGGTTCAATGGACTGGAGGGTTTGTTGACCCCCATTGGTCGAAACAGTGAACAATCCCACTGTTAGTCGCCATAGGAGTTATAGAAATGATGAAATCGATTGCATTACTCGGAACCGTTACTGCGATAGCCTTGGCTGCACCTGCCGCCAACGCAGCGACCACTATTCACGTCGGCACATACCCCACGTCCACGTCGAGCGCTTACTTCTTCATCACCGGTACGGCCGCAGATGGCAGCATCACCGCAAACTTTGGTGATACATATGCTAAAGGCGTGACTTTCGACGACATCTTCGATTTCACCCTGCCGACCGATGGCGTCGGTGGCGGATCGGTGTCGACCAGCTTCTCCAGCGCAAAGACGAAGCTTAAGATCTCCAGCGTGAAGATCGACGGAGTTTCGTACACGGCGTCAGCCGCTGCGATGGGCATAACCGGCATTCCGATCACGGCAGGCGTCCTGAATACGATCGAAGTGACGGGCACGTCCGGATCTTCGCTCGGAACGTTCGCGGGCACTGCCACTTTCACCCCGACCGCGGTTCCCGAGCCGGCGACCTGGGCTACGTTCCTGCTGGGCTTTGGCTTCATGGGCTTCGCCCTGCGTCGCAAGCTTGCTCCAAGCTTCAAGACTGCCTGATTTCAGTCCAAGCACATTGATCGGGGCGGTGGCAACACCGCCCCGATTTTCTTGCCCATAGGGCGCGTTCGCTTCGGTCGGTAATTATGGCCGCGAAACCATATCAATCATGGTGACTATGCCGTTTACCATTCGGTGACGTTCCGGGCCTAACGCCGGTGTCTGCGAAGGAACTGGCCATCACCCGATTTCACCATCTGATGCGAATACCGGTTGCACTCACTCCGCGCGAGGCTGGCGGCCCCGAAGACCCAGTCCGGCGGATACCGGTCAATTCAACCCATATCCCGCAACGCAGCCTGTTTTTCGGAGCCATGGCGGGCATCATTGCGACCTGGTGCGGCGCGCTGGCATCGGCAAACAGCGTCATGAAAATATCGGCGGCGGTGCTGACTATCGTCGCGGTATCGCGGACCGTCATGGGCTGGGCGCTGGCCCGGTCAAAGCCTGGCGATACCCGCCTGCTGGAAACCGGTTACGAACTGGGTGCGTTCGGCTATTCCGGACTATACGGCCTGCTTGCCGCCCAGGCTGTCACCTATCCGATGGCCAATGGTATCCGCATCCTGATAGTCGGCAACGTCCTGGCTTACGGGGTCGGCATTGCTGCGCGCAATGTCGGTCGGCGCGTCGTCGCGATCGGGCAAGCCACCTTGGTCATAGTGCCGGTGATCGTGGCTCTCGCGCTACGCTCCGAACCCATCTATCGCTATTTCGCCATGGCGCTGCTGATGACCCTGGTCGCCGTGGTCATCACTACACTCGACACCTTCCACAGGCTGCGCGATTCGGTCTCCGCCGCCGAGGCCAGCAAGCGTCTGGCCGCCAGCATGGAACATCTCGCCCGCACCGATGTCGTCACCGGGTTGCTCAATCGCTCCGGGCTCACCCGGCATCTCGTCGAACGGCTGCTGACGATCGGGCCAAACGAAAAACTGGCGTTGCTGTGGCTGGATCTCGATCGGTTCAAGGAAATCAACGACACCCTGGGCCACCCGGTCGGCGATCGCATCCTGGCCGAAGTCGGCACCCGATTGATGGCCTGCGCGCCCGAAGGTGCGTGCGTAGCCCGCTTTGGCGGCGACGAGTTCATCGTCGCCTGCGAAATAACGGATCGCGGCAAAACCGAAAACCTTGCGCATGGCTTGCTCGAAGCGGTGGCCCGGCCGATCCGCCTCGACGACAACTCACTGCAAATCGCCGGCTCGATCGGGATCGCGATCCTGCCGGATGACGGCGCCGATCTCCATACGGTGATGCAGGGAGCCGACCTTGCACTGTATCATTCCAAGGTCAATGGCCGCAAACAGGTCAGCTTCTTCGACCCGTCGATGACTCGCGACCTGGTGCGCCGCAAGGAAATCGAGAGAGAACTGCGGCTGGCGCAGCAGCGCAACGAGTTGTCGGTCTATTTCCAGCCGATCGTCGATCTGGAGACGGGACGTATTCGCAGTTTCGAGGCGCTGGTGCGCTGGTTCCATCCGGAAAAAGGCGAAATGCGCCCGGACGAGTTTATTCCAGTGGCTGAGGAATGCGGCGCGATCATCACCCTGGGCAATTGGATCACCGCCCAGGCGGCCCGCTGCGCCGCCAACTGGCCACCCGAAGTGACGTTGGCGGTAAACTTTTCGCCGTTGCAAATTCGGGCACCGGGAGCGGCTTTAGGCGTTATTAATGCGTTGCGCGAGGCGCGGCTCGATCCACGGCGACTGGTGCTGGAAATTACCGAGACCGTGCTGCTCGAACATGGCGCCAATACCGAAACCTTCATGGCCGAACTGATCGATGTCGGCGTCCGCTTCGCGCTCGACGATTTCGGCACCGGCTATTCCTCGTTGAGTTATCTCAACAAATATCCGTTCAGCAAGATCAAGGTCGATCGCAGCTTTGTTTCGGGATCGAGCGCGGGGCTAAAAAGCGATGCGATCATCCACGCGGTGTCGGGCATGGCAAAGACGCTGGGAATGGAAGTGATTGCCGAGGGGCTGGAGACACACGCGCAGGTCGAAGCCGTTCGCCGGGCAGGGTGCACGATGGGTCAGGGTTTCTACTTCAGCCGCGCGGTCCCCCATTTCGTCGCGGCCAGGCTGCTGGCGGAAGAGCGGGAACCCGCGCTGCCCAGCCAGTCGCACGCCTGACCCGGATCACGACCGGATCGCGTTGCCGCCGATCGGTTCATCTGCCGCAATAGCTTGATGCAATTGCGAATTATTTGCAATACCACTTCTATGCTGGTAATTTCCTGTCTTGCAATAGCGCACCGGGAGGAATAGGGCGCTCCGCAAGTCAATCGATTACCTAGTAGATATGTTGCTTGCGCGCTTGCGGGACTGTGCTGGACAACGTGATTTTTCGTGCTGCCGACCGATTTGTCCGGGCTTGGCAAGCCCCGTAACAGCATAGGGAATCAAACCTCCTCATGGCACGTAAAAAGATCGCATTGATCGGCGCCGGAAACATCGGCGGCACCTTGGCTCACTTGGCGGCCCAAAAGGAACTGGGCGACATCGTGCTGTTCGACGTGGTCGACGGCGTGCCGCAGGGCAAGGCGCTGGACCTGTCGCAATGCGGCCCGGTCGAAGGTTTCGATGCGAAGCTGACCGGAACCAGCAACTACGCCGATATCGCCGGCGCCGACGTTATCATCGTCACCGCCGGAGTGCCACGCAAGCCGGGCATGAGCCGCGACGATCTGCTTGGCATCAATCTCAAGGTGATGAAAGCCGTCGGCGAAGGCATCAAGGCCAACGCCCCCGGCGCATTCGTGATCTGCATCACCAACCCGCTCGACGCAATGGTGTGGGCGCTGCGCGAATTTTCCGGCCTGCCGCATAACATGGTCGTCGGCATGGCCGGCGTGCTCGATTCGGCACGCTTCAGCACATTCCTCGCCGAAGAATTCGGCGTGTCGGTGCGCGATGTCACGAGCTTCGTGCTGGGCGGCCACGGTGATACCATGGTCCCGATCGTCGGCTATTCCACGGTAAAGGGCATCCCGGTGCCCGACCTGATCAGGATGGGCCGCTCGACCCAGGAACGTATCGACGCGATCGTCAAGCGCACTGCCAATGGCGGTGGCGAGATCGTTGCCCTGCTCAAGACCGGTTCGGCATTCTATGCACCGGCGGCTTCGGCGATCGCGATGGCGGAAAGCTACCTCGGCGACCAGAAGCGCATGCTGCCTTGCGCCGCCTACCTGAGCGGCCAGTATGGTATCGACGATCTGTATGTCGGCGTGCCGGTGGTCATCGGCGCGGGCGGGGTCGAACAGGTGATCGAGATCGCCATCGACGATACCGCCAAGGCCGGCCTGAAAGTCTCGGTCGATTCGGTCAGGGAACTGCTGGAAGCCTGCAAGGCGATCGACGCCTCGCTCGCCTGACCCATCCGCCGGAGCCACGCGCCCGGCAACCTCTATCCGATGGAGCCATTTGCATGTCCATTCTCGTCGACAAGAATACGAAAGTCATCACCCAGGGCATGACCGGCAAGACCGGTGAATTCCACACTCAGGCCGCCCTGGACTATGGCACGCAAATGGTCGCCGGCGTTACCCCCGGCAAGGGCGGGATCACGCACATCGGCCTGCCGCAGTTCGATACCGTCGCCGAGGCGAAAGCCGCGACCGGCGCCACGGCTTCATGCATCTATGTGCCGCCGCCGGGCGCGGCCGACGCCATCCTCGAGGCCATCGACGCCGGCATCGCCCTGATTGTCTGCATCACCGAAGGCATTCCGGTGCTCGACATGGTGCGGGTGAAGCGTGCGCTGACCGCCAGCAACTCCCGGCTGATCGGCCCTAACTGCCCCGGCGTGCTGACCCCCGGCGAATGCAAGATCGGGATCATGCCGGGTGCGATCTTCAACAAGGGTTCGGTCGGAGTCGTCAGCCGGTCGGGTACCCTGACCTATGAAGCCGTGCACCAGACGACGATGGTCGGCCTCGGCCAGACGACCGCGGTCGGCATCGGCGGCGATCCGGTCAATGGCACCAATTTCATCGACGTGCTCGAACTGTTCCTGGCCGACGATGCAACCACGTCGATCATCATGATCGGCGAGATCGGCGGTAGTGCCGAAGAAGAAGCCGCGCAGTTCCTCAAGGATGAAGCCAGGCGCGGCCGCCAGAAGCCGATGGTCGGTTTCATCGCCGGTCGCACCGCGCCTCCGGGCCGGCGCATGGGCCATGCCGGTGCCATCGTTTCGGGTGGCCAGGGCGGCGCCGAAGACAAGATCGCGGCGATGGAAGATGCCGGCATCCGCGTTTCTCCGTCTCCCAGCGAACTCGGCACCACGCTGGCGGCGCTGATCAAGGAAATCGCCTGAGGCCGGCAACCAGCGTCGGTTAATGTTTCCCGGCGCAATGGCATTGAAATATTGCGCTGAAATCGACTGCGGCGCGGAAAGGTCTGCTCATGGGTAGCGAAAGCCACGAGTTTCCGGCTGACGAGGCAACCGACCTCGACCAGCGCCAGCCAGGGCCAAGCTGGCAACGCGCCGGCTGGCCGCTGACGGGCGCGGCCAGCGAAGACGACCTGACCCAGGCGCTCGACCCGCTGGTGTTGAAACCGGCGGTGAAGGCCGCCGCTAAAAAAGCCGGCTTCGTGCTGGACGAGGCGGCGATCGAAGCTGCCGCGACCGACACTATCCGCGCCGTCATGCTGATCCGCACCTACCGCGTGCGCGGGCATCTGGCCGCCGACCTCGACCCGCTGGGCCTGGTCAAGCGTGATATCCCTTCGGACATGACCCCCGAATTCTATGGCTTTTCCGGCGATGCGCTAGACCGCAAGCTGTTCCTGGGCGGGTATCTGGGCCTGGAATGGTCAACCGTTCGCGAAATCGTGGCAATCTTGCGTGCAAATTATTGCGGTAAGGTCGGCCTGGAATACATGCATATCGTCGATGTCGAGGAACGGCGTTTCCTGCAGGACCGTATGGAAGGTGCCGACAAGAGCATCGACTTTACCCCCGAGGGCAAGCTCAGCATCCTGGGCGCAGTGGTTCGCGGCGAGCAATACGAGAAATTCCTGGGCCGCAAATACGTCGGCACCAAGCGCTTCGGCCTCGACGGCGGCGAAAGCATGATCCCGGCGCTGGAAGCGGTGATCAAGTACGGCGGCCAGAAGGGCGTCAAGGAAATCGTCTATGGCATGTCGCATCGCGGCCGGCTCAACGTGCTTGCCAACGTCATGGCCAAGCCGTTCAAGGTGATTTTCCACGAGTTTTCGGGCGGCACCGCGAACCCCGAAGATGTCGGCGGCTCCGGCGACGTCAAATACCATCTGGGCACCAGCACCGATCGCGAATTCGACGGTATCAAGGTGCATATGAACCTGATGCCCAACCCCAGCCATCTGGAAACGGTGGACCCGGTGGTGCTGGGCAAGGTGCGCGCCTATCAGGTGCTCCGCGACGACATCGGCGAGGGCAAGCACAAGCAGGTGCTGCCGGTTCTGATTCATGGCGACGCCGCCTTTGCCGGGCAAGGCATCGTGTGGGAATGTTTCGGCCTGTCCGGAGTCCGCGGCTATAACACCGGCGGCTGCATCCATTTCATCGTCAATAACCAGATCGGCTTTACCACCAGCCCGCAATTCTCGCGCGGCTCGCCGTATCCCTCAGATGTCGCCAAGGGTATCCAGGCGCCGATCCTGCACGTCAACGGCGACGATCCCGAGGCCGTGACCTTCGTCTGCAAGCTGGCCATCGATTACCGCCAGCAATTCGGGCGCGATATCGTCATCGATATGTGGTGCTATCGCCGCTTTGGTCATAACGAGGGCGACGAGCCCAGCTTTACCCAGCCGCTGATGTACGCACGGATTGGCAAGCACCCACCGATCAGTGAACTCTATGCGGCGCGGCTGGTGGCGCAAGGCGTGATCGGGGCCAATTACCTGGCCGATACCATAGCGAGCTTCACCGGCCATCTCGAAGAACAGTTCCAGGCATCCACCGCCTATAAAGCCAATGAAGCCGACTGGTTCGGCGGCCGCTGGAGCGGTTTCAACAAGCCGATGGACCCGGAAACGGCGCGGCGCAACGTGCCCACCGGCATCGAGGGCAAACTGTTCGACAGCCTTGGCCGGACGCTGACGACGGTGCCCGCAGACCTGACCGTGCACAAGACGCTGGGCCGGGTGATCGATGCCCGCCGCCAGATGTTCGCAACCGGGCAAGGCTTCGACTGGGCAACCGGCGAGGCACTGGGCTTTGCTTCCCTATTGTCGGAAGGCTATGCGGTGCGGCTATCGGGGCAAGATTCGGGGCGCGGTACGTTCAGCCAGCGCCATGCGGTGTGGGTCGACCAGACCACCGAGCGCAAATATGTCCCGCTCGCCACCGTGCCGCACGGGCGGTTCGAAGTGCATGACAGCATCCTGTCGGAATATGGCGTGCTCGGCTTCGAGTACGGCTACGCCAGCGCAGATCCAAAGACGCTGGTGCTGTGGGAAGCGCAATTCGGCGACTTCGCCAATGGCGCGCAGATCATCATCGATCAGTATATCGCCGCGTCGGAGGCCAAATGGCTGCGTGCCAACGGCCTGGTGCTGCTGTTGCCGCATGGCTACGAAGGCCAGGGACCGGAGCATAGCTCGGCGCGGCTGGAACGATTCCTGCAGCTCTGCGCGCAGGATAATATCCAGGTCTGCAACATCACCACCCCGGCCAATTACTTCCACGTCCTGCGCCGCCAGATGCACCGGCCGTTTCGCAAGCCACTGATCATCATGACCCCCAAGAGCCTGCTGCGGCATCCGATGGCGAAATCGTCGGCACGCGATTTCATCGGCGAGGGGCATTTCATGCGTATTCTCTCCGATCCCGCTGCGCCGCAGGACGACAAGACGCGACGGGTCGTGTTGTGTTCGGGCAAAGTTGCCTATGATTTGATCGAGGCGCGCAATGCGGCCGAGATCGACGATTTGCAGATCATCCGGATCGAACAACTTTACCCGTTCCCCGGTGAACCGCTGGCAGCGCGATTGGCCGCGATGCCGCATCTTGAAGAGGTGATCTGGTGCCAGGAAGAGCCGAAGAATAACGGCGGCTGGTTCTTCGTGGAACCGCTGATCGAAGCGGCATTGGCATCCGCGAAAACGCTGGCGTCAGTGAAAACCGGGCTAGAGCGGCCCCGCTATGCCGGACGCGCGGCATCGGCATCGCCGGCAACGGGCATCGCCAAGCGCCATGCTGCGGAACAGGCCGCACTGGTAGCCGATGCCCTGGGGCTGTCGGTCCGTTCGGAAATCCGCCGCAAGCAAAAGGCATGATTGATACTTGATGCTCTCTGCCCTTCGGGGGAGAGAGCCTAACCCTGTCCCCCGAAGGGGAGCGGGCTTTGGATTTGATGTGATGGGACCGTTATAATGGCAAGCGAAGTCAAAGTCCCGGTTCTGGGCGAATCGGTATCCGAAGCCACGATCGGCCAATGGCTGAAACAGCCGGGAGAGGCGGTGGCGGTGGACGAACCCATCGTCAGCCTGGAAACCGACAAGGTTGCGATCGAAGTCAACTCGTCGGTGGCGGGGGTTATGGGCGCCCAGCTCGTCAAGCTCGGCGATACCGTCGCCGTCGGCACGCTGATCGCGATGATCGAAGCAGGTAATGGCGTCGCGGCGGCTCCCGCGCCGTCCGCGCCCGCCCCGGCGGCTGCCCCGCCGGCCCTGGCACCCCCCGCCAGCCCTGCGCCTATCGCAGAACTTGCCACCGACGCCGCAGTGCTTTCACCGGCAGTGCGTCGGGCAGTGCTCGAATATGGCATCGATCCCGCCAGCGTGAAGGGCACCGGCAAGGATGGCCGCCTGACCAAGGAAGACGTCATTGCGGCGGCGGCGGCCAAGTCAGCCGCGCCTGCTCCGACAGTGACGGCGCCCGCGCCGGTTCCGGCCGTGGCCCGCGCAGAGGAACGCGTCAAGATGACGCGGCTGCGCCAGACCATCGCCCGCCGGCTCAAGGAAGCGCAGCAGACCGCCGCGCTGCTGACCACGTTCAACGATGTCGACATGTCGGCGGTGATCGCCGCGCGCGACAAGTACAAGGACCTGTTCGAAAAGAAGCACGGGATCCGGCTGGGCTTCATGGGCTTCTTCGCCAAGGCCGCGTGTCTCGCGCTAAAGGACATTCCCAGCGTCAACGCCCGCATCGAGGGTGACGAGATCATCTATCACAAGTTCGTCGATATCTCGGTCGCGGTGTCGGCCCCGGGCGGGCTGGTGACGCCGGTGGTACGCGACGCCGATACCATGAGCTTTGCCCAGATCGAGGCTGCCATCGCCGAATACGGCAAGCGCGCCCGCGACGGAGCGTTGACGCTGGCGGATCTCAAGGGCGGCACCTTCACCATTTCCAACGGCGGCGTGTTCGGCAGCCTGATGTCCACCCCGAT
Organism: uncultured Acetobacteraceae bacterium; assembly: GCA_964658485.1. Taxonomy (GTDB): domain Bacteria; phylum Pseudomonadota; class Alphaproteobacteria; order Sphingomonadales; family Sphingomonadaceae; genus Novosphingobium. Next base: position 36,101 of record CAZZYX010000005.1, read on the forward strand.
CATCAATCCACCACAGAGCGCGGTACTCGGGCTGCACCGCATCGACCAACGGCCGATTGCGCATAACGGCCAGGTGGTGATCCGCCCGATGATGTATATCGCGCTGTCCTACGACCACCGCCTGATCGACGGGCGCGAGGCGGTGACCGCATTGAAAATCATCAAGGATGCCATCGAGGACCCAACCCGGTTGCTGATCGATTTGTGATCCAAGGCATATCTGCTCTCTCCCCATCGGGGGAGAGATAAGAAGGCTTGGCAGCCCTTGCTGCCTGGCCGTAGTTGAGAGGGGCTTGCGCGGCGCAGGCCCCTCTCCCAACCCTCCCCTCTGAAGGGGAGAGGGCTTAGACATCGGAGACTATCGTGGCTGACTACGACTATGATGTGCTGGTCATCGGCTCTGGCCCCGGCGGCTATGTCGCGGCGATCCGCGCGGCGCAACTCGGCCTGAAGGTGGCTTGCGCCGAAGGGCGCGAGACCCTGGGCGGCACTTGCCTCAATGTCGGCTGCATCCCGTCCAAAGCGCTGCTGCATGGTTCGGAGTTATTCGCCGAAGCGGTTGACGGTACCCTTGCCAAATTCGGCGTCAAGGTTGGCTCGGTCGAACTGGACCTGCCGGTTATGCAGGGCGAAAAAGCGACCGCGGTAAAGGAACTGACCGGCGGCGTCGCCTTCCTGTTCAAGAAGAACAAGGTCACCTGGCTCAAGGGCTATGCCCGCTTCACCGGCCCGCATGGCGTGGAAGTCGGCGGCCAGGCGGTAACCGCCAAGCACATCGTCATCGCCACCGGATCCAGCGTCACCCCCCTGCCCGGCGTGACCGTGGATAACGAACAGGGCGTGATCGTCGATTCCACCGGCGGCCTGGCGCTGGACCGGGTGCCCGAGACGATGGTCGTAATCGGCGGCGGCGTGATCGGGCTGGAACTGGGCTCGGTCTGGCGGCGGCTCGGAGCCAAAGTCACCGTCGTCGAATTCCTCGACCAGCTGTTACCCGGCATGGATGGCGACGTCCGCAAGGAAGCCGCCAAGATCTTCCGCAAGCAAGGTATGGAACTGAAACTTTCGACCAAGGTCACCGGCGCAACCGTAACGGGCGGCAAGGCTACGCTGACGCTCGAACCCGCTGCCGGCGGCGCGACGGAAACGCTGGAGGCCGATTGCGTGCTGGTTGCGATCGGCCGTCGCCCATACTCCGAGGGACTTGGCCTCGACGTGATCGGCCTGGCCCCTAACGCGCGCGGCCAGATCGCCACCGATGGTGATTTTCGCACTGCGGTCGATGGCATCTGGGCAATCGGCGACGTCATTCCCGGCCCGATGCTGGCGCACAAGGCCGAAGACGAAGGCATTGCCGTAGCCGAAAACATTGCCGGACTGACCGGCATCGTCAATCACGACGTCATCCCGCTGGTGGTCTATACCTCACCCGAAATCGCCGGTGTCGGCCTGACCGAAGAAGCCGCCAGGGCCGCCGGTCACGAGATCAAGGTCGGCAAGTTCGCGATGACGGCAAACAGCCGCGCCAAGACCAATCGCGAACCCGACGGCTTCGTCAAAATGATCGCCGACGCCAAGACCGACCGCGTGCTCGGCGCCTGGATGATTGCCTCGCTCGCCGGCACGATGATCGCGCAAGTCGCACAGGCGATGGAGTTCGGCGCGACCAGCGAAGACATCGCCTACACCTGCACCGCGCATCCCACCCATTCGGAAGCGGTCAAGGAAGCCGCGATGGCCGTGACGGGCAAGCCGATTCATATGTGAAGTTCGCGGCGATCGGAGCGGGATGCGATCATGATCGTCCCCGGACAGGTTGCGCCGATCCGGTTTCTACCATGCCCAAAGAAAAAAGCGGCCCCAGCATCTGCTGCAGCCGCTTTTTCAGCATTCAACGATAGTGGTCGCCGCAGGATCAATCGTCGGCTTCGTCCGTCAGTACCGGACCCGAGTCCTGACCCTTGGCCGCCGTATCGCGCTCCACCAGCTCGATAACCGCGATCGGCGCCGAATCCGATGCGCGAAAACCCGCCTTGATTACGCGGGTATAACCGCCTTCGCGATCCGAATACCGCGCCGCCAGGACATCGAACAGCTTTATCAACTGGGTATCGTCAAGCAAACGGGCATGCGCCAGGCGGCGGTTTGACAGCCCACCGTGCTTGGCCAGGGTAATCAGCTTTTCCGTGTAGGGACGCAACTCGCGGGCTTTCGACAGCGTCGTGGTGATCTGCTCGTGCTTTATCAGCGCGGCAGCCATGTTGCGCAGCAAAGCGGCGCGATGCGAACTGGTCCGCTGAAGTTTGCGGTGACCGACTTTATGACGCATGTTTCATTCCGTTCGTAAGGGGGCCGTACCAGGTACCCCGTTCCAGGCTGGCGTCAGTGCCAGCCCGAGCTATTTCATGTTACCGGCCCGCAGAGGACCGGCGGCAATTCAACCCAGCAGCTCTTGTTCGAGCTTCTTGGCCATTTCCTCGATATTCTCAGGCGGCCAGCCAGGGATGTCCATGCCCAGCCGCAGGCCCATCGATGACAACACTTCCTTGATCTCGTTCAGCGACTTGCGCCCAAAGTTGGGAGTGCGCAGCATTTCTGCCTCGGTCTTCTGGACCAGGTCGCCGATATAGATGATGTTGTCGTTCTTGAGGCAATTGGCCGAACGCACCGACAGTTCCAGTTCGTCCACCTTCTTCAGCAGGTAGCGGTTGAGCTGGTTGGTATCGCCCTCGTCCGCCGGTGCGGAAGCCATACCGATCATCGGCGAGGCACCCATCGGCGCGCTGTCCTCGAAGTGGACGAACAACGCCAGCTGATCCTGCAGGATGCGCGCAGCATAGGCCACGGCATCCTCGGGGGTCACGGTGCCATCGGTTTCGACGGTCAGGTTGAGCTTGTCGAAATCCAGCTCCTGACCGATGCGGGCGTTGTCCACCTTGTAGGACACCTGGCGCACCGGACCATACAGCGAATCGATCGGGATCAACCCGATCGGCGCATCGACCGGCCGGTTCGCTACCGCCGGGACATAGCCCTTGCCGGTGTCCGCGGTCAGTTCCATGTTGAAGCTGGCACCCTCGTCGAGATGACAGATCACCAGATCCTTGTTCATCACTTCGATGTCGCCCGATACGGCGATATCGCCGGCGGTGACCTTGGCCGGGCCGGTTGCCGAAAGCTGGAGCCGCTTGGGGCCTTCGCCCTGCATCTTGAGCGCGATCTGCTTGACGTTCAGGACAATGTCGGTGACGTCTTCACGCACGCCGGCCAGCGACGAGAATTCGTGCAGCACGTTTTCGATCTTGATCGACGTGATCGCCGCACCCTGCAGCGAGGACAGCAGCACGCGGCGCAGCGCGTTACCCAGCGTCAGTCCAAAACCGCGCTCGAGCGGCTCGGCAATGAATGTTGCCCGCCGCTTGGCGTCGTTACCCGACTTGACCTCGAGGTTGTTGGGCTTCTTCAGTTCCTGCCAGTTCTTGATATTGACTGTCATGGATTTCCCCTAAAGGTTATATTCTGGCGGAAAAGCCGCACCTTCCCCGCTGGAAAGGGCGGCCGACCGGATTCGCGGGGCGGCGGATTGCGCCCGGCGAAGGCTCGATCAGACGCGGCGGCGTTTCGAAGGCCGCACGCCATTGTGCGGGATCGCGGTCACGTCGCGAATCGAGGTGATGGTGAAACCCACCGCCTGCAAGGCTCGCAACGCGCTTTCGCGGCCCGAACCCGGGCCCTTCACTTCGACTTCCAGGGTACGCACACCGTGCTCGGACGCCTTCTTGCCGGCGTCGTCGGCAGCAACCTGGGCAGCATAAGGCGTCGACTTGCGACTACCCTTGAAGCCCATGGTGCCGGCGGACGACCAGGCAATCGTATTGCCCTGCGCGTCGGTGATAGTGACCATGGTATTGTTGAAGCTGGCGTTCACATGTGCGACGCCGCTCGAGATATTCTTACGCTCCCGCTTTTTAATGCGCTGAGGTTCACGTGCCATTGCTGAATAATCCTGAAGGTAAGCCGGGTGGAAAGACGAATACGGGGAGTCGGCAAGCCGACGCCCTGATTACTTCTTCTTGCCGGCGATAGCCTTGGCCTTGCCCTTGCGGGTACGGGCATTGGTATGAGTACGCTGGCCGCGCACCGGCAACCCCTTGCGATGACGCAACCCGCGATAGCAGGCCAGATCCATCAGACGCTTGATGTTCATCGCGGTTTCGCGGCGAAGATCGCCTTCGACGGTGTAATCCGCGTCGATCGCCTCGCGAATATGCAGGACTTCCTGATCGGTCAGGTCCTGGACCCGGCGCGCGTGATCGATGCCGACCTTGTCGGCAAGCGCCTTGGCTTTGTGAGCACCGATACCATGTATATAAGTCAGCGCGATGATTACGCGCTTGTTAGTAGGGATATTTACCCCAGCAATACGAGCCACTTAATTCTCCATGCTCCACAGGATTGGCGCCATTCCCAAACGGGCGGGCGCCAGACCCCATCTCAACGCTTGCCATCACGACCGCATCGAACCGAAAACGGAAGAAAGCCCGGACGGCGTGCATGTCTGCTACCGCCTGCCGGACCAAACCCGATGTTGTCGCGTGAACGGCGCGCTTAAGATGATTCGTTAAACCTGTCAACAGGCAAGCCGATCGACATAGGCGTCATCAGAACCGTTCCAGCGCGGAAGCCGTGCCACGCCATATGGGAAATCGCGCTACGCACAGCAAACCGTCAATGCGTCACTTCCCGGGCGATCACGCGCTCGATCGCAGCGGTAACGTGGCTCATTTCCGCCATGCCGTTAACGCGCGCGACGATGCCACGGGCCTCGTAAAGCGGCAGGATCGGTGCAGTCTTGGCGCGGTATTCCGCCATCCGGGTCCTTACCGTTGTCTCGTTGTCGTCGGGACGGCGCTTGAACTCGTCACCACCGCATTTATCGCAAACGCCGGCCTGCCGCGGTTGCTCGAAACGATCATGATAGCCCCTGCCGCAATGCGCGCAGGTGAAACGCCCGGTTATCCGCTCGACCAGCGCGTCCTCGTCCACTTCCAGTTCGATCACGTGATCGAGCGTGCGCCCGCGTGCCGCCAGGATGTCGTCGAGCGAAGCGGCCTGCGCAGCCGTACGCGGATAGCCATCGAAAATTGCGCCCACGTCCGGCCCCATGCCGTCGAGTTCCTCGCCGATCAGGGCAGAGACGATTTCGTCCGACACCAGCTCGCCGCGCGCCATGACCGACTGAGCCTGCAGGCCCACCGGCGTCCCCGCCTTGACCGCGCCGCGCAGCATGTCGCCGGTCGACAACTGGCGCATGCCGTGATGTTCGACCAGACGCTGGGCCTGGGTTCCCTTGCCCGCACCTGGCGGCCCCAGCAGAATAATGTTCACGGGAATCTCCTCAACCCAATGTTTCGGCCAAATGCCTGACTGGCGAAGCTAGCGCAGCCGCCCCTTCAACTTCGCCTTCTTGATCAGATCGCCATACTGGTGCGCCAGCAGATGCGACTGGATCTGGGTGATCGTATCGACGGTGACGTTGACCACGATCAACAGGCTGGTGCCGCCGGCAAAAAACAGCCGCACCCCGGTCTGCGCGATCACCCATTCGGGAATGACGCAGACTACCGTTATGTACGCTGCGCCGATGACGGTGATCCGGGTGAGCACATAATCAAGATAGGTCGCGGTATTCTTGCCGGGGCGGATACCGGGGATGAAGCCGCCATTGCGCTTCAGGTTATCCGCGGTTTCTTCCGGATTGAACACCACGGCGGTGTAGAAAAAACAGAAGAAGATGATGCCCGCCGCATACAGCAGCATATACAGCGGCTTGCCGTGCCCAAGGTACTGGTTGAGCGCAATGATGGCGCCGCCCATTTTGGAATCCGGCGACACCGATTTGCCCGCGAACTGGGTAATCGTCAGCGGCAGCAGCAGCAGCGAGCTGGCAAAGATCGGCGGGATCACGCCGGAGGTGTTGAGCTTGAGCGGCAGATGGCTGCGATCCGCCTGCATCATGCCGTTGGCACTGGCGCGCTTGGGATACTGGATCAGCAATCGCCGCGTTGCTCGTTCCATGAACGCGATGAACAGGATCAGGCCGAGCAGCAACGCCACCATTCCGATGATCGTGAACGGCCCGATCGAACCCGACCGGCCACCCTCGAACAACTGTCCGATAAAGGTCGGCATCTGCGCGACGATACCAGCCATGATGATGAGCGAGGTACCATTGCCGATCCCGCGCGAAGTAATCTGTTCGCCCAGCCACAACAGGAACATCGTCCCGCCGATCAGGCTGATGACGGCGGTGACACGGAACAGCATGCCGGGGATGACAACCGCCTGCAGGCCACTCGACGCGCCGTAAGCTTCCAGCCCCGAAGCCACGAACCAGCCCTGGATCGCGGTCAGCAGCACCGCACCATAGCGCGTGTACTGGTTAAGCTTCTGGCGCCCGCTTTCGCCTTCCTTTTTTAACGCGGACAGCGTCGGATGCAGCGACGAGGCCAGTTGCACTACGATCGAGGCGGTGATGTAAGGCATCACGCCCAGCGCGATCAGGCTCATGCGCTGGAGCGATCCACCCGAAAACGTGTTGAAGATGTCGAGGATGCCGCCCTGGGTGTGGCTGTACAGCGTCTGCAGCACCAGCGGGTTGATCCCCGGCAGCGGCACGAAGCTGAGAAAGCGGAACACGACCAGCGCGCCGACCGTAAACCAGATACGGTTCTTGAGCTCGGTCGCCTTCGAGAAATTGGCGAGGCTGAGATTGCTCGCGATATTGTCGGCGCGTGAAGCCATCGGAATTTAGAACCTTGTTTGGCGTTGCCGAATCTTGGCCGTGGGGACTGAATCGACTTCATCCCATATAGGCAGGTTTCGCCAATGTCGAACCCCCCTGGAGAGACATCCCTTCACGGGGCTCCTCCCCCTCAAGGGGGAGGTTGGGTGGGGGTGTACTACGCTGGCGTTGGCGCCGCGACCCCCACCCCCAACCCTCTCCCCTAAAGAGGGAGAGGGCTTGAGTTCACTTCGCCCGAAGCGCCTTGCTGGCTTCAGTGTTGACCGCACGACGCGCGGTCTTCTTCTCATGCTCGCTGGGCGTGGCTTCGGGCAGTTCGACCGAACCGCCGGCGGCTTCGACTGCCGCCTGCGCGCCGGCCGAGACGCCAGTCACGAAGAAGCTGGCCTTGCTGGTGAAAGCACCCTTAGCCAGCAACCGCACGCCATCCTTGCCGCCGCGAGCCAGGCCAACCGCCTGCAACGCGGCATGGTCGATGACCACGCCGGCGTCGAGCTTGCCGGCATCGATCAGCTTCTGGATCATGCCCAGGTTAACCTCGGCATAATCCTTGGCGAAGATGTTGTTGAAGCCGCGCTTTGGAATACGCATGTGCAGCGGCATCTGGCCGCCTTCGAAGCCATTGACCGAAACGCCCGACCGCGCCTTGGCGCCCTTCTGGCCGCGCCCGGCAGTCTTGCCCTTGCCCGAGCCGATCCCGCGCCCAACGCGCATACGCCCCTTGCGGGCACCATCATTGTCACGGAGTTCGTTAAGTTTCATGTCGATGCACTCGCTTTCGCTTTAGTCGCGCTAATGGAAGGCGCGGCCCTTAGCGGAGGGGCGCGCAGGAGTCACGCGCAAAAGGCTTAAAGGGAAGGTGCGAGGGCCATCGCCCTCGCGCTCCCGTCGCATATTCGTCGCCCCGGGCTTGACCCGGGGCAGTGCTTGATTTCTTGTTCACCATGGACCGGGAAAGTCATGGCGGCTGGGTATACATCATAGCGGACCGCTATCGCGGCAAGATGTATGTCGGCGTGACCGCCAACCTGCCGGCCAGGATCTTCCAGCACCGGGAAGGCCAAGGATCGAGCTTTTGCGCTCACCATGGGTTGAAAATACTCGTGTGGGCAGAGCCGGGCGAGACGATCGAAGCATGTATCGCGCATGAAAAGCGCCTCAAGCGGTGGCACCGAACCTGGAAATTCGAGCTGATTGAACGCAACAATCCTGATTGGTTTGACCTCTACGATCAGCTCGTTTGAGCGATGGCGGTCAAGAAGAAGCACGACCCCGGGTCAAGCCCGGGGCGACGAGGGGGAAGCTATTCTGACGCACGTGGCCCCCGATCCGAGGTTCGCTTCTTCTCCGCTTCCCCCCCAACCGGCGCCCGTAAAAACGACGGCGTCAAAGGGTGGAGGCTGTGTGAAAACGTTCTGATATGCTATGATCGGGGCTTGATTTGGGAGGCCGGTGATGGGGCGTTTCATCGAGGGGTGTGATCGGCGGCAGCAGCTTTTCCTGCCTGATTGCGTGGACGATTATGTGGCCGAGGACAGCCCTGTTCGGATCGTGGATGTGTTCGTCGACGAACTGGATCTGGCGGCGCTGGGCTTCGCGGATGCCGCTGCGACCGGGCGGCCGGGCTACCATCCGGCGATGCTGCTCAAGCTCTATATTTATGGCTATCTGAACCAGGTGCAGTCGAGCAGGCGGCTCGAACGCGAGGCGGGCCGCAACGTCGAGCTGATGTGGTTGACGGGTAAGCTGGCACCCGACTTCAAGACCATCGCCGACTTCCGTCGCGATCATGGCGCGGCGGTCCAGGCGGCATGTCGAAGGTTCGTTTTGCTGTGCCGCCAGCTCGGCTTAATTGCGGGCGGGACGGTAGCGGTCGGCGGCAGCCGTTTCCGAGCAGTGAACGCGCGCGACAAGAACTTCACGCCCGCGACAATCCGGCGGCGGATGGAGCAAGTGGACGCCAGCATCCAGCGCTATCTCGGCATGCTCGACACCGCCGACAGGCAGGATGGTGAAGCCGCCGAGTTGCGCACGACGCGCCTGACGACAAGGCTCGGCGAGTTGCGGCGGCAGATGCGCGAACTGGAGGCCATGGAGCAAGCGGTTGCGGCATCGCCCGATCGGCAGATCTCGCTGACCGACCCGGACGCGCGCGCGATGGCGTCGGCGGGAACCGGCACCGGGCAGGTCGGCTACAACCTCCAGGCGGCGGTCGATACCGACAGCCACATCATTGTCGCGCACGAGGTCATCAATCTCGGCCACGACCGTACGTCGCTGGCGAAAATGGGCGAGCAAGCCCGCGCGGCGACGGGCGCGGATGCGCTCACCGTGCTGGCCGATCGCGGCTACTTCTCGGGGCCCGAGATACTCGCGTGCGAAGCGGTCGGCATCATGCCTATCTGCCCCAAGCCGCTAACTTCCGGCGCCAAGGCTGACGGCCGCTGGGGCAAGCAGGACTTCGTCTATGTGCCCGCGGACGACACGTACCGATGCCCGGCCGGTGAGACGATGACGCGGCGCTTCTCCAATATCGAGCATGGCATGACCCTGCACGCCTACGCCACGCCGGCTTGTCGCTATCGCTGCGGTGTGAAGGCTAACTGCACCACCAGTATTGAACGCCGCATCAAGCGGTGGGAGCATGAGGAGGTGATCGAAGCGATACAGGCCCGCCTCGACAGCATGCCGGGCGCGATGCGCGTGCGCAGACGGACGGTCGAGCACGTCTTCGGTACCATCAAGGACTGGATGGGACGAAGTCACTTCAAGACGCGATCGCTGAGGAACGTCGGAACCGAGATGAGCCTCCACATCCTCGCCTACAACATCAAGCGCGCCATCGCCTTGGTCAGTGTGCCAGCGCTGATTGCCGCGATGCAGGCTTGAATCTTGCGGTCACACGCGCTGCAGTCAGCGCAGCTCAATCACCGTTTTCACACAGCCTCGGTGGTTAGCTGCCATAAGGCTTGGGTTGAACCCAGATGGTTGGCACGTCGTATTTTCCCGCCCACTGCTGCGCGGCAGCCAAGGCGACTTCCAAGGAGCCGTCGTTTTCAGCCAGAGAGCCGTACCCTACCCATTCGCCGTTAGCTTCAATGAACCCCCAGAACCAAAAAACCTCCCATCGTCTGACGCTTCAATCGTCAGCCAACGTTGATCGTCACCTTGGTGCGGCATTTCTTCGTCCGGCGAGAGGTGTACAACAATGGCCATAGCGCGATCCTGACCGGCGCGGCGAACGTCCGCAAGTGGGCGAAAGCTGCCAAGGTTATAAAAACATAACTGCCAAAGAAAACCCGCCCCCGGTCAAACCGGGAGCGGGCTATTAATTCCTGCAATATCGCGCGATCAGTCGATCACAGCAACCATATGCGGTAGCTTGGCGATGGCACCGCGTGATTCCGGGGTGTCCAGCACCTCGACAATGCGGTTCATCTTGCCCAAGCCCAGACCGATCAGGATCTTCTTCTGGGCTTCGGGACGACGGATCGGCGAACCGATCTGCTTGATTTTAATGGTCGCCATGAAACTCACTCCGTAATCGCGTCGGCAGCGGCTTCCGCCTCTGCCACAGGGGCACCACCGCGCCCGAGCAGGTCGGCGATCTTCTTACCGCGACGCTGCGACACCGACTTCGGCGATGTCTGGTCAGTCAGCGCGTCGAAGGTGGCGCGGATCATGTTGTAGGGGTTCGAGCTGCCGACCGACTTGGTCACCACGTCATGAACGCCCAGGCTTTCGAACACGGCGCGCATCGGGCCACCGGCGATGATGCCGGTACCTGCCGGAGCCGAACGAACGTTGACCTTGCCAGCGCCAAACCGGCCCTTGCCGTCATGGTGCAGGGTGCGACCTTCCTTGAGCGGAACGCGGACCATTTTCTTCTTGGCCGATGCGGTCGCCTTGGTGATCGCCTCGGGCACTTCGCGTGCCTTGCCATGGCCAAAGCCGACCCGGCCCTTGCCGTCACCAACCACGACCAGCGCCGCAAAGCCGAAGCGCTTGCCGCCCTTGACAGTCTTGGAAACGCGATTGATGTGGACCAGCTTCTCGATCAGCTCTTCGCCGCCATCGTCGTTGCCACCGCGTCCGCCGCCACGACGATCGTCACGACGACCACCGCCGCTGCGATTACCGCCGGGGCCACCACGATCGTTGCCGCCACGGCCACGGCCGCGTGCTGCGCCGGGACCACCAGGACCGCGATTATCGCGCTGATCGGATTCGGGAGCAACAGGTGCTGCTGCGGTTTCGACTACTGCGTCGACAGGGGTGTTGGTTTCATCAGCCATCGTCAGAACTCCAGCCCGCCTTCACGCGCGGCGTCAGCCAGCGCCTTGACGCGGCCATGAAATAGAAAACCGCCGCGATCGAACACGACAGCAGAGATGCCGACCAGCTTGGCAGCTTCGGCCAAAGCCTTGCCCACGTCGGTGGCCGAGGCAACGGTTGCGCCGATGGCCTTTTCACCCTTTTTCAAGGACGAAGCAGCGACGATCGTGCGGCCCTGGGCGTCGTCGATGATCTGGGCATAGATATGCCGACCCGAGCGATGCACCGACAGCCGCGGCCGACCACCGGAACGGGCCTTGAGGGCGGTGCGGACGCGCTGACGGCGGCGCGCGAAAAGTGAAAGCTTGGCCATTACTTCTTCTTCCCTTCCTTGCGGAAGATGAACTCGCCACGGTAACGAATGCCCTTGCCCTTGTAAGGCTCGGGCTTGCGCCAGCGGCGAACTTCGGCGGCGACCTGGCCGACCTGCTGCTTGTCGATCCCGGAAATCTCGATCGTGGTATTATCCGGGGTCTTGATCTCGATGCCCTCGGGCACGGCGAAATCGACATCGTGGCTATAGCCGAGCTGCAACTTGAGATTGCGGCCCTGCGAATTGGCACGATAGCCGACGCCGGTGATTTCGAGCACCTTGGTGTAGCCCTGGGTCACCCCGGTCACGAGGTTTTCCACCAGCGTCCGCTGCATGCCCCAGAAGGCACGAGCAGTTTTTGAATCATTGGCCGGCTGCACCGAAATGCCGCCGTCGCCGATCTCATAGCTGATGTCGTCGACCAGGCCGAGCGTAAGGGTACCCTTCGGCCCAGTGACGGTCAGTATGCGATCCGCGATCGCGGCGGTGACACCGCCGGGAACGGGAACCGGCTTTTTACCGATGCGGCTCATCAGAATACCTCCGCCAGCACTTCGCCACCGACGTTGCCGGCGCGCGCTTCGGCATCCGACAGCACACCACGCGGCGTCGACACGATGGTGATGCCCAGACCGTTGCGGATCACCGGCAGTTCCTTGCTGCCCGAATAGACCCGGCGGCCTGGTTTGGAGACGCGTGCGACATGCTTGATCGCAGGCTCGCCCTCGAAATACTTCAGTTCGATGCGCAGCTGCGGGTGAGCGCCGGTGGCGTCCTCGCTGAAGCCACGGATATAACCTTCGCGCTGCAGAACTTCGAGCACGCCTGCGCGCAGCTTCGAAGCCGGCGACAGGACAGCGTCCTTCTTGGCGCGCTGGCCATTGCGGATGCGGGTGAGCATATCACCCAGGGGATCGGTCAGTGCCATCGCTTGATCCTTACCAGCTCGATTTCGTCACACCGGGGATCAGGCCCTTGTTGGCCTTGTCCCGCAGTTCGATGCGGCACAGGCCGAACTTGCGATAGTAGGCGCGTGGGCGCCCGGTGGTGGCGCAGCGGTTGCGGACGCGCGTCGGGTTTGCATTGCGCGGCAGTTCGGCCAGCTTCAGCCGGGCGATCAGGCGCTCGGATTCATCCAGCGTTGCGTCGTCGGCAATCGCCTTCAGACGCGCAAACTTTGGTGCATATTTCTTGACCAGCAACTTGCGCCGCTCGTTCTTGTTGATCGAACTCAGTTTCGCCATGGACTTAAGCTCTCTTCCTCAAAGCTGGGAGACAGGCTGATTATGCAGCCTGTTGCTGCTCGGCAGCTTCCTGGGGGAACGGGAAACCAAACAGACGGAGCAACTCGCGCGCTTCATCGTCGGTCTTGGCGGTGGTGGTGATGATGATATCCATGCCGCGCACCTTCTCGATCTGATCGTAGCTGATCTCCGGGAAGATGATCTGCTCTTTCAGACCCATCGCGTAATTACCTCGTCCGTCGAAGCTCTTGGGGTTCAGCCCGCGAAAATCGCGAATACGCGGCATGGCGATGGTGATCAGGCGGTCCAGGAATTCATACATGCGCTCACGACGCAAGGTCACCTTGCAGCCGATCGCCATGCCTTCGCGCAGCTTGAACTGCGCGACGGATTTCTTGGCCTTGGTAACCACCGGCTTCTGCCCGGCGATCAATTCCATCTCGGCGGCGGCAACCTGGACCTTCTTCTTGTCCTGGGTACCCTCGCCTACGCCCATGTTGAGCACGATCTTGTCGATCTTCGGCACTTCGAACTTGTTCTTGTAACCGAATTTCGCGGTCATGGCCGCGACCAGCTCGGAATCATACTTGGCCTTGAGGCGCGGTGCGCCGTTCTGTGCATCGGGCATATCAGCCATTGATCGTCTCCCCGGACTTCACGGCCACTCGGACCTTCTTGCCATCACGCTCTTCGAACCGGACGCGCGTCGGCTTGCCGTCACTGGTCGCTACCGCCACTTTGGAAATTGCCATCGGCGCTTCGAAACGGTCGATGCCGCCCTGCGGATTTTCCTGGCTGGGCTTGCGGTGACGCGCGGCGACATTGATGCCCTGCACGATAACCTTGCCCTCTTTCGGCATGACCTGCAGGACAGTGCCGGTGCGGCCCTTGTCCTTGCCCGAGCGAATAAACACGTTATCGCCCTTCTTGATCTTTGCAGCACCCATTACAGCACCTCCGGCGCAAGCGAGATGATCTTCATAAAACCGCGCGCACGCAGTTCACGAACCACCGGGCCAAAGATACGCGTGCCGATCGGCTCTTCGTTCTTGTTGATCAGTACCGCGGCATTGGTGTCGAAGCGGATCACCGAACCATCGGCGCGGCGCACATCCTTACGGGTACGCACGATCACGGCGCGATGGACATCGCCCTTCTTGACCTTGGCGCGCGGCTGCGCTTCCTTGATCGAGACGACGATAACGTCGCCCACGCCGGCAGTCCGGCGCTTTGATCCGCCCAGCACCTTGATGCACTGGACGCGCTTGGCGCCGCTGTTGTCAGCGACCTCAAGCTGGGATTGCATCTGGATCATAGATCCGTTTCCTTGTTAGCGGCTTGGCAAAACCAGTCTGCCAGTTCCATATCTATTAAACGTCGGCTTCGATTGCCGTGCCCTTGCCCGCCTGGACCCGCTCGATCACCTTCCAGCTCTTCAGCTTGGAGATCGGTGCGGTTTCCTCGATGCGGACGATTTCGCCGGCCTTGAAATTGTTGTCTTCGTCGTGCGCGTGGTACTTCTTCGAACGACGAATGATCTTGCCGTACACGGCATGCTTCACTTTACGCTCGACCTTGACCACCACTGTCTTGTCGGTCTTGTCGGAAACGATGGTCCCGACCAGGATACGCTTGGGCATCGGTTTTCCTTAAGCCTGGGTCGACTTGGCTGCATCGACACGCTCATTACGAAGCGTCTTGATACGGGCGATGTCGCGGCGGACTTCCTGGATGCGTGCGGGACGCTCCAGCTGATTGGTTGCAGCCTGGAAGCGCAGGTTGAACTGCTCGCGCTTCAACTCGGCCAGATCGGCTGTGAGCTGATCGTCGCTCTTGATCCGTAAATCGGCAATCTTCGCCATCATACGGCTCCCAGATGCGAGGTGTCGCCAAGACGGGCAACGACCTTGGTCTTGATCGGCAGTTTCATCGCCGCGCGCGAAAAGGCAATCGCCGCGATGTCACCCGGCACACCGTCCAGTTCGAACAGGATGCGGCCCGGCTTGACCTTGGCTGCCCAATATTCGATCGCGCCCTTGCCCTTGCCCTGACGGACTTCGGCAGGCTTCTTGGTTACCGGCACATCCGGGAAAATGCGAATCCACAGACGTCCCTGGCGCTTGATGTGACGCGTAATCGCCCGGCGGGCCGCTTCGATCTGGCGAGCGGTGATGCGATCCGGCTCCATCGCCTTCAGCCCGTACGAGCCAAAATTGAGGTCGGTGCCGCCCTTGGCGTCGCCCTTGATCCGGCCCTTGAAGGCCTTGCGGAATTTGGTCTTTTTTGGTTGCAACATGTGCTTGCCCTATCTCGATCAACGTGCCGGACGGACGCCGGAAGTTTGCGCTTCCATCATCAGTCGGTCCTGGGCGAGTGGGTCGTGACCCAGGATCTCACCCTTGAAGATCCAGCATTTAACGCCGATGATGCCATAGGCAGTCAGCGCCTCGGCGTCGGCGTAATCGATGTTCGCGCGCAGCGTATGCGCCGGCACGCGCCCTTCGCGATAGGATTCGACGCGCGCGATCTCCGCGCCGCCCAAGCGGCCACCGCAGGTGATCTTGATACCCTCGGCACCCAGACGCATCGCCGACTGCATCGCCCGCTTCATCGCCCGGCGAAACGCCACGCGGCGCACGAGTTGGTCGACAATGCCTTGCGCCACCAGCTTGGCATCGATTTCCGGCTTGCGAATTTCGACGATGTTCAGCTTGACGTCGCTCTTGGTCATCTTCGCCAGCGCCGAGCGCAGCTTTTCGATATCTGCGCCCTTCTTGCCGATGATCACACCGGGACGCGCGGCATAGATCGATACCCGGCACAACTTGGCCGGACGCTCGATCACGACCTTCGAAATCGCGGCCGCCGGCAGCGTATCGACGATGAACTTGCGCATCTTGAGATCTTCCTCAAGCATGCGGGCATAGTTGCGCCCTTCGGCGTACCAGCGGCTGTCCCAGGTACGGTTGATCTGCAAACGCAGTCCGATCGGGTTGCTCTTGTGACCCATGGCTCAGGCCTCCCCGTCTTCGGTTTCGGTATGTTCGCGAACCACGATGCGCAGTCGGCTGAACGGCTTGAGGATGCGGGTGGATTTCCCGCGACCACGCGTGTGGAAACGCTTCATGGTGATCGACTTGCCGACGCTGGCTTCTGCCACGACAAGCGAATCGACATCGAGATTGTGATTGTTCTCGGCATTGGCGATGGCCGAGGCAAGCACCTTACGCGCATCCTGCGCCATCGACTTGCGCGAGAAGCTCAGGATATTGAGCGCCTCTTCGACCGGGCGGCCACGGATCAACGCCGCTACCAGGCCCAGCTTCTGCGCCGAACCACGGATCTGCGTGCCGACCGACAGCGCTTCGTTGTCGCCAACGCGACGTGGAGCTTTTTCCTTGCCCATCAGCGCTTGCCCTTCTTGTCGGCGGCGTGACCCGGGAAGTAACGCGTGGGCGAGAATTCCCCGAGCTTGTGGCCAACCATGTCCTCGCTAACCGAGACCGGGATAAACTTCTTGCCGTTGTAGACGCTGAACGTCAGGCCAACGAACTGCGGCAAAATCGTCGAGCGACGCGACCAGGTCTTGATCGGACCTGTGCGGCTGCCGGCATCCTGCGCAACTTCCGCCTTCTTCAGCAGGTGCAGGTCGACGAAGGGGCCTTTCCAGACGGAACGTGCCATGATGGCTTACCTCTTCTTCTTCGCGTGACGCGAACGGATAATGAACTTGTCCGTCTGCTTGTTGTGACGAGTGCGGGCACCCTTGGTCGGCTTGCCCCATGGCGTAACCGGATGGCGACCGCCGGAGGTACGGCCTTCGCCGCCGCCGTGCGGGTGATCGACAGGGTTCTTGGCGACGCCGCGGGTCAGCGGACGGCGACCCAGCCAGCGGTTGCGACCGGCCTTGGCGAGGTTCTGGTTCGAGTTGTCGGGGTTCGACACCGCGCCAACCGTACCCATGCAATCGCCGCGCAGATAGCGCTGCTCGCCGGAGTTCAGCCGCACGATCACCATGCCGCGATCGCGACCGACAACCTGCACATAGGTGCCTGCCGAACGGGCAATCTGACCGCCCTTGCCGGGCTTCATCTCGACGTTGTGGACGATGGTGCCAACCGGCATCTGCGCCAGCAACATCGCGTTGCCAGGCTTCACGTCGGTCTTTTCACCCGCCACGATCGAGTCGCCGACAGCCAGGCGCTGCGGAGCCAGGATATAGGTCTGCTCGCCGTCCTCATACTTCACCAGCGCGATGAAGGCAGTACGGTTGGGATCGTATTCCAGGCGCTCGACAGTCGCGGGTTGATCCCACTTGCGGCGCTTGAAATCGATGAAGCGATAGGTCTGCTTGTGACCGCCGGCGATGCCGCGCGAGGTCACGTGACCCTTGTTATTACGGCCACCGGTCTTCGACTTGCCTTCGGTCAGCGCCTTGACGGGCTTCCCTTTCCACAAGCTGGACTTGTCGACCAGGATCAGTCCACGCCGGGCGGGACTGGTCGGGTTATAATGTTTGAGTGCCATGGTCCTGCCCTCCTCAGATGCCGGAGGTCACATCGATCGACTGGCCGGGAGCCAGCGTCACGACAGCCTTCTTGAAGTCGGAACGACGATAGGGCTTGCCCTTCCACCGCTTGACCTTGCCCTTTTGGACCAGCGTGTTGACGCCGACCACCTTGACCGAAAACAGCGCTTCGACCGCTGCCTTGATCTCGGGCTTGCTTGCCTTTTCAGCGACCTTGAACACCACGGCGTTATGCTCGGAGAGCAGGGTCGCCTTCTCGGTGATATGCGGCGAGACGATCACGTCGTAATGACGCGTGTCGATGCCGTCGCTCTTGGCTGTAGGGGTCTTGGACCCGAATAGCTTAGCCATGGAAACGCGCCTCCAGTTTTTCGACCGCAGCGCGCGTCAGCACCAGCGTATCATGCTTGAGGATGTCATAGACATTGGCGCCGATCGCCGGGAGCACGTTGATGCCCACCAGATTGCCGGCAGCGCGAGCGAAATTCTCGTTCACCGCATCGCCGTCGATGACCAGCACCTTGCGGCCCCAGCCAGCCTTGGCCAGTTGCAAACCCAGCGCCTTGGTCTTGGCATCGGTCAGATCGAGCGTATCGACGACGACCAGATTGCCCTGCGCCTTGGATGACAAAGCCATCCGCAGGCCAAGCGCGCGAATCTTCTTGTTAAGCGAGACGTTGAAGTCACGCTTGCGCGGACCGTGGGCCTTGCCGCCACCGATGAAGATCGGAGCTGCGCGATCGCCGTGACGAGCTGTACCGCCGCCCTTCTGATTACCCAGCTTCTTGCCGGTACGCGACACTTCCGAGCGCTCGCGGGCCGGGCGGGCAGTGCCGCGCCGGTTCTCGAGCTGCCAGGTCACGACGCGGTGCAGGATGTCGGCGCGCGGCGCGATGCCGAACACGTCGTCCGAGAGTTCGACTTCGCCAGTACCTGACGAACCGTCGAGATTGAGGACCTGAATTTTCATGATTTAGCCCTCCCCGTCCGTAGTGCCGTCGGCGGCGTCATTCACGATAGCCGGATCGGCAGGCGTGTCAGCGGCGGTATTGCTGTTAGCGGCCTGCTTGATCCCGGCAGGATAAGGCGCTTCCGCATGGCGGGCGACCTTGACCGAGTCCTTGACCGTCAGCCAGCCGTTCTTCGAGCCGGGCACTGAGCCCTTGACGAAGATCAAGCCGCGCTCGTCATCGGTACGGACGATTTCAAGATTTTGCTGAGTGCGTTGCTTGTCACCCATGTGGCCCGCCATCTTCTTGTTCTTGAAGACGCGGCCCGGATCCTGGCGTTGCCCGGTCGAACCAAGCGCACGGTGCGAGATCGAGACGCCGTGGGTTGCGCGCATGCCGCCGAAACCCCAGCGCTTCATGCCGCCCTGGAAACCTTTGCCCTGGGTATGCCCGGTGATGTCGACCAGCTGGCCGGCGACGAAATGCGAAGCTGCGATAGTCGCGCCCACTTCGAGCACGGCGTCTTCAGCCACACGAAATTCGACGACCTGCTTCTTCAGCGGCACGTTCGCCTTGGCGAAGTGCTCACGCTGCGGCTTGGCCACATTCTTCTGCTTTGCTTCGCCTGCGCCGAGCTGGACGGCTACATAGCCGTCGACATCCTCGGAACGGACCGAAACAACCTGACAATCGTCTAGCGACAGAACGGTCACGGGAACGTGCCGTCCATCATCCTGGAACAGCCGGGTCATCCCGACCTTCCTGGCGATCACGCCGGTGCGCATGATCAATACTCCTACAGAGGCCTAGAGGGACAATCCCCAAAGGCGTGTTCAACCCAAATATGGAGCGAGCCCCGTCCGGGCTGAGTGCTACTTCGCCAGCATGGCGAAAGCAGCAAGACGGGGAACGCTTGCCCGACTGTGTCTGCTCCTTGGAACAGGACGGCGCCGGAGGTATTCCGATGTCTGCGAAGGTCTTCAGACCGAAGCCCGGGAGACCTGCGATTCGGCCGGAGCCGAAGTAGAAGCGAGCCGTTAGCGGCTCTATTCCAATTACGCCAGCTTAATCTCGACATTCACGCCGGCCGCCAGGTCGAGCTTCATCAAAGCATCGACCGTCGCGGCGTTAGGCTGAACGATATCGAGCAAGCGCTTGTAAGTACGAACCTCGAACTGCTCGCGCGACTTCTTGTCGACGTGAGGCCCGCGATTAACGCAGAACTTTTCGATACGGGTCGGCAGCGGAATGGGGCCACGGATCAGCGCGCCGGTGCGACGTGCGGTGTCCGCGATCTCACCAGTTGCCTGGTCGAGCACGCGGTGATCGAACGCCTTGAGGCGAATGCGGATATTTTGAGCTTCCATGTCCACTACCGATGAGAAAGAGCAAAAACAAAATCAGCCATGCCGCCATGCCCGTCGAGGCAATCAGCAGCATAGCCGCGAAAGAAACCGACCGCCGGAGAGAACGAGTCCCCCCGGCGAGAGCGGCCTATATTACTTGGTGATCGCGCTGACAACCCCGGAACCGACGGTCCGGCCACCTTCGCGGATGGCGAAACGCAGGCCGGTATCCATCGCGATCGGTGCGATCAGCTTGATGCCCAGCGCAACGTTGTCGCCCGGCATCACCATCTCGGTACCTTCCGGCAGCACGACTTCGCCAGTCACATCGGTGGTGCGGAAGTAGAACTGCGGGCGATAGTTGGCGAAGAACGGCGTGTGACGGCCGCCTTCGTTCTTCGACAGAACATAGACCTCGGCCGAGAAGTCGGTGTGCGGGGTCACGGTGCCGGGCTTGCACAGCACCTGGCCGCGCTCGACGTCTTCACGCGCCACGCCGCGAACCAGCGCACCGACGTTGTCGCCGGCCTCGCCCTGGTCGAGCAGCTTGCGGAACATTTCCACGCCGGTAACCACAGTCTTGCGAGTCGGCTTGAGACCAACGATCTCGACCTCTTCGCCAACCTTGACGATGCCGGCTTCGATACGGCCGGTCACCACGGTGCCGCGACCCGAGATCGAGAACACGTCTTCCACCGGCATCAGGAACGGCTTTTCGGTCGGACGAGGTGGCTGCGGAATGAAGTTGTCGACCGCTTCCATCAGGGCGTTGATCGAGTCCTTGCCGATGGCGTCGTCGCGACCTTCGAGAGCTGCCAGAGCCGAACCCTTGATGATCGGAATGTCATCGCCATCGTAACCGTAGGAGGTGAGCAGTTCGCGCACTTCCAGTTCGACCAGCTCGAGGATTTCATCGTCGTCGACCTGATCGACCTTGTTCATGTAGACCACCAGCGCCGGCACGCCGACCTGGCGAGCGAGCAGGATGTGCTCGCGGGTCTGCGGCATTGGGCCGTCGGCAGCGTTCACCACCAGGATCGCGCCGTCCATCTGCGCCGCGCCGGTGATCATGTTCTTCACATAATCGGCGTGGCCCGGGCAATCGACGTGCGCGTAGTGGCGGTTGGCGGTCTCATACTCGACGTGTGCGGTCGAGATGGTGATGCCGCGCTCACGCTCTTCGGGCGCCTTGTCGATGTTGGCGTAATCGGTGAAAACAGCGCCGCCGGTCAGCGATAACACCTTGGTGATCGCGGCGGTCAGCGTGGTCTTGCCATGGTCGACGTGACCGATGGTGCCGATGTTGCAGTGCGGCTTGTTCCGCACGAATTTAGCCTTAGCCATTGTTCAAACCTTCTTTTCGCAAAATCATTCAGAGGGCAATTGAGTATTAGAAATACCGGACCCGGCAGAAACAGCCGCCGCCCGTAGACTGATCCCGCCGGTCAGGCAAGCTTCTCCTTGACCTCGGCCGCGACATTCGCCGGAACCTCGTCATAGTGGGAGAAAAACATCGAATAGTTGGCGCGGCCCTGCGAGAACGAGCGCAACTGGTTGACGTAACCGAACATGTTCGCCAGCGGCACCTGCGCCTCGACCACCTGGGCATTGCCCCGGCTGTCGGTGCCCTGGATCTGCCCGCGACGGCTGTTCAAATCCCCAATCACGTCGCCGATAAAATCTTCCGGCGTGATCACTTCAACGCGCATGATCGGCTCCAGCAGCTTGATGCCCGCCTTTTGCGCCACTTCGCGCATCGCTGCACGACCGGCGATTTCAAAGGCCAATGCCGACGAATCGACGTCGTGGTAAGCACCGTCATACAGCACGATATCGAAGTCGATGATCGGGAAGCCGACCAGCGAACCCGAGGCAGCGGTTTCGCGCATGCCCTTTTCGATCGCCGGGATAAATTCCTTGGGAATGTTACCGCCCTTGATCTCGTCCTTGAAGGTAATGCCCGACCCGCGCTCGCCCGGCGTGACCTTGACCTTGACCCGGCCGAACTGACCGGTGCCGCCCGACTGCTTCTTGTGGGTATAATCGACGTCCACCGGCTTGCCGAGATATTCGCGATAGGCGACCTGCGGCGCGCCGACGTTGGCCTCGACCTTGAACTCGCGGCGCATGCGATCGACGATGATGTCGAGGTGCAGTTCGCCCATGCCCTTGATGATCGTCTGGCCCGATTCGTGATCGGTCGATACGCGAAACGAAGGGTCCTCGGCGGACAGTCGATTGAGCGCGACGCCCATCTTCTCCTGGTCGGCCTTGGTTTTGGGTTCCACCGACAATTCGATCACCGGCTCGGGGAATTCCATGCGTTCCAGGACGATCGGAAACCGCTCGGCGCACAGCGTGTCGCCGGTGGTGGTTTCCTTCATCCCGGCCAGCGCAACGATATCGCCCGCAAACGCCTCGTCGATGTCCTTGCGGTCATTGGCATGCATTTCGAGGATACGACCGACCTTTTCCTTCCGGTCCTTGACCGAATTCAGATAGGTGCCCTTGGTCAGCGACCCCGAATAGATGCGGATGAAGGTCAGCGTGCCGACGAACGGATCGTTCATCACCTTGAACGCGAGCGCGCTGAACGGCGCATCATCCTTGGGCGGGCGGCTGTCCTTTTCGTCGCTGTCCATCTTCACGCCCTGCACATCCTCGATGTCGAGCGGCGAAGGCAGGTAATCGACCACGGCATCGAGCAGGGGCTGGACGCCCTTGTTCTTGAACGCCGAACCGCAGACCACGGGCACGAACGCATGCGCCAGGGTGCCCTTGCGGATGCATTTCTTCAGCGTCGCCACGTCCGGCAGGGTGCCGTCGAGATAGGCTTCCATCGCGTCGTCGTCCTGGTCGATGACCAGTTCGATGAGATCGGTGCGATATTTCGCGGCTTCGGCAGCGAGATCGGCCGGAATTTCCTCGTAGAAGAACTCGGCGCCTAGCGATTCATCCTTCCAGATGATCGCGCGGTTCTCCACCAGGTCGACCAATCCGCGCAATTCCGCCTCGATCCCGATCGGGATATACAGCACCGCCGGCTTGGCGCCGAGACGATCGATTATCGATTGCACGCAATATTTGAAATTGGCGCCGGTGCGGTCCAGCTTGTTGATGAAGCACATCCGCGGCACGCCATATTTGTCGGCCTGGCGCCATACCGTTTCCGATTGCGGCTCCACGCCGGCAACGCCATCGAAACAGGCTACCGCGCCATCGAGCACGCGCAGCGAGCGCTCGACTTCGATGGTGAAATCGACGTGGCCGGGGGTGTCGATGATGTTGATGCGATAGTCGCCCCAGAAACAGGTCGTCGCCGCAGAGGTGATGGTGATGCCGCGTTCCTGCTCCTGCTCCATCCAGTCCATCGTCGCGGCGCCGTCATGGACTTCACCAATCTTGTAGGACTTGCCGGTGTAGAACAGGATGCGCTCGGTCGTCGTCGTCTTACCGGCGTCGATATGCGCCATGATGCCGATATTGCGATACATCGAGAGCGGATGGCTGCGGGCCATGGGAGATTTCCTCGCAAAAGCTGGACGGAGGCCAATATGGCCCCCGCCCTTAGGTTTGGCTTTGTGACATGCTGATGAAAGCTACCGGCATAAAGCCGGCAACACTCACCCCATAATTACCAGCGGTAGTGGCTGAATGCGCGGTTGGCATCGGCCATACGGTGGGTATCTTCGCGCTTCTTCACGGCATTGCCGCGGTTGTTCGCCGCATCGAGCAATTCCGCCGAGAGCCGCGCCGACATCGTCGTTTCGCTGCGGTTACGCGCGGCAATGATCAGCCAGCGGATCGCCAATGCCTGGGCACGCTCGGTCCGCACTTCGACCGGAACCTGATAGGTCGCACCACCAACGCGGCGGCTACGCACTTCGATCTGCGGCTTCACATTGTTCAACGCGTCGTGAAACAACTGGATCGGATCGGCCTTGGCGCGGGTCTGCATGGTTTCCATCGCGCCATAGACGATGCTTTCCGCGACCGACTTCTTGCCGTCCATCATCAGGTTGTTCATGAACTTGGACAGAATCTGATCCTTGAACTTGGGATCAGGCAGGATTTCCCGCTTTTCGGGACGACGACGACGTGACATTTGTTCTGATTCCTTCGGAATAGTCGGTTCCAGCCACCCCAGATTACACGTAGCGTGTCTGGGCAGGGGGAGCGGGCCGGACCCGTAAGCAAGCCTTACTTGGGTCGCTTGGCGCCGTACTTCGAGCGGCTCTGCTTGCGGTTCTTGACACCCTGGGTATCGAGCACGCCGCGCAGCACATGGTACCGCACGCCGGGAAGATCGCGAACGCGGCCGCCTCGGATCAGCACAACCGAGTGCTCCTGCAAATTGTGGCCCTCACCCGGAATGTACGAAATCACTTCGCGCTGGTTGGTCAGGCGGATCTTGGCGACCTTGCGCAGCGCCGAGTTCGGCTTCTTCGGCGTCGTCGTGTAGACACGGGTGCAAACGCCGCGCTTCTGCGGGTTCTGCTCCATCGCCGGAACCTTGCTCTTGGCCTTCTGGGGAACACGACCCTTGCGGATCAACTGATTGATAGTGGGCATGAAGGATTCTTCACCTGGGTTGTGGCACTATCGGGCACAAGGTGAAGCGAGTTCCGCTGCTACACAACGCCTGCAACGCGATTTGCCCGAGGCAAATCACCACTGCGTCATGCAAGCCAGAAACACTCCACCCGAAACCGTGAGTACCGGGTTACTTTGACGACCGGCCCGCGTCTTTCCGAAGAAAAAACTGTCAGGTGTCGCCAATGTTCAGCTCTTTAACCAAACCAGGCCTGAGACCCTGTTCGGAAGCATACGCCATTACTGCGCCAGACGCGCCGCGTCAAGCCGCCTATCGCGGGCGGGTATTGCTCCACACGATCTGGCAAATGCCGACCGCCGCCAGGATCGCACCATAGAATGCCCAGCGCAGTTCACCCGCCATGAAACTGTTGAGGAAGGCAATGTTGAAGCCCTGGAGTATCCAGATCCCGCCCATGGCAGTCATCAGCAAGCCGATCAGGGTACTGATGACCCGCATTGCCGTATTGAACAGACCAGCCATCGTTTTCTCCTAAGCGCGGGTGTCGTGCGATATGCGTCATGGCTGAAGCGGGAGCGTTATTCAATCATCGGCACCTGACCTGGGCGTCAGTGGCCCCCGTGATCTCCACCATGCCCGCCGCCGCCATTGCCACCGCCATGACCGCCACCGCCGCCGCCACGCATCCCGCCGCCACCCGAGAAGTGCGGCATACGCACACCCTGGGGGTGCTGGTTTATGCTGCCCTGCAAATGCTGGAAGTTACCGCCGTGCGGCCCATCGCCACGCGCGAAATGGTTGCGATCGCCACGATAATAGCGGTGATCGTTGCCGCCATGACGGTAATAAAAAGCGCCGTCATCGCCCCAATAGCCATCGTAGACATTGCCGTAATAGCCATCGTACCAGCCATCGTAAGCATACGGGCCATTCCAGGCGACCCCGCCACCGCCATAAACGCCATCGGCGCAGGCACTAAGCGAAAGAGCAGCAGCAGCCATGCCGGCTAAAGCGACCAAGCGTTTCATGAAGGTTCCTTTCGGTCGTCCTTTTAGGATCGACATTTATTTTTATTTTTGTCAGAACCAATGATAACGAACCGCAGCCTGCGTAGTTCCCTTGTTGTCTAGGCCGATGCGGTTTCGGCAACCGCATGGGGCCGATGCAGCGCATCGGTAATGGCGGCCAGGAACTGATCCGTGGCGCGTTCCCAGGTGAAGCGGGACCCGAACACAGCGGCGGCGTGGCGGTCCAGCCGCAAGGCAGCACGGATCGCGTGCCCCAGATCGTCGTCCAGGACCGCGATCGTCGCCGGCATGGCGCCATCCACGCCGCGCCCCTGCCGTCCGACGATATCGACAGGACCGGGCACCGGGAATGCCGCTACCGGCAAGCCGCAGGCCAGCGCTTCGATCACCACCAGCCCGAAAGTATCGGTACGGCTGGGAAAAACGAAGCAATCGGCGCTGCGGTAAGCGGCAGCAAGGTTTTCACCGGCGAGGCTACCCAGAAAATGCACCTCGGGATAGCGGCGGCGATAATCTTCCAGCGCGGGACCATCGCCGACCACGACCTTGGTGCCCGGGACATCGGCATCGAGAAACGCGCTCAGCCCCTTTTCCGGCGCGACCCGCCCGACATTGAGCAGGATCGGGCGCGCCAGGTCCGCCAGTTCCGGCAATTTCTCGCCGTCGGGCCGGAATTGCCAGCTATCGATACCCCGGCTCCAGTTGCGGGTATGGGCAATGCCGCGCCGCGCCAGTTCTTCCGCCAGGCTTTGCGTCGCCACCAGCACTGCGCGCGAGGCCCCGTGAAAGCGCGCCATGATCGGCCAGAACCGCTCGGCGCTGATCCCGGTGCGCAGCGCCGCATATTCCGGGAAACGAGTATGGAAAGCGGTGGTGAACGGCACGCCGCGTGCTTTGCACCAGCCGCGCGCCGACCAGCCGATCGGGCCTTCGGTAGCGATATGAACGATATCCGGCTTGAAATCATCCAGCATCCGCCGCGCCGAAAAGCGCGGCGCCATCGCCAGCCGAATCGCGGCATAGCCGGGCATCGGTACCGTCAGGAAACGTTCGGGCGTAATCAGTTCGACTTCATGCCCGCGCCGGTCCAGTTCGGCCACGGTTGCGCCCAGCGTCCGCACGACGCCATTGATCTGCGGATACCAGGCGTCGGTGGCGATGGCGATCTTGAGCGGGGTAACGATCGTTGCTATCGGCCTGAAGCTGGGCATGTTGACCGGCGCATTCATCGTGGTGCCGCCATTTCCGCCGCCCGCAAATCGCTTTTCTGCCGCGATCGCTGATCCTCCGCCATCTCGTGGGACCAATCGACGATGCAGATTGCGCCCTCGGCATCTTCGACGAGCGCGGTGCAGCTTTCGACCCAGTCGCCATCGTTATAATAGGTGATATCGCCGATCTTGCGGATTTCGGCGCAGTGAATATGCCCGCAAACGATGCCGTCGTAGCCGCGCGTCTGCGCCTCGCGCGCCACCGCGTCTTCATAGCTGCAAACGAACTGCACAGCGTTTTTCACGCGCTTCTTCATGTAGGACGACAGCGACCAATACGGCAATTTCAGCCGGCGGCGGACAAGGTTGAAGACGATGTTGGCGCGCAGCAGCAGGCTGTATGCGGTGTCACCCAGGAAGGCGAGCCAGCGGGCATACAGCACCACGCCATCGAAGCTGTCGCCATGGGTGATCAGCAGGCGCTTGCCATCGGCGGTGACATGCTCGGCCTCCAGCGCCAGCTCGACACCGCCAAAGCTCATCCCGGCATAGTCACGCAACATCTCGTCATGATTGCCCGCGATAAACACTACCCGGGTGCCGCGATGCGCCAGTTTCAGGATCCGGCGAACCACTTCATTATGAGCATCGGGCCAGTACCAGCCCTTGCGCAACCGCCAGCCATCGACGATGTCACCGACCAGGAATAGCGTTTCGCATTCGATCGAGCGCAGGAAATCCACCAGCATTTCGGCTTTGCAACCGCGCGTGCCGAGGTGGACATCCGAGATCCACACCGTCCGGTAGCGGCGCTTGGGGCGGAAACCCCTCGGCTCGGGCAGGTTGAGCCATTCCGGAATGCGGCCGAAGCTGGCTTTGCCGGTTCCCGTTCCGGCGATACCGGGCAGAAGTCCCACCAGCAGTTCGCTATCAGTGCCAAACATCGCTTTTCCCCAGCTTGTTTCAGCTACAGGATAGCGGCATGAAGCGTCGTCAGCATGACGGATTGGTGACGATTGAAAGACAACATATTCGCGGCGCCAATGTAGCAAGTCCGTCTCCCCGAACCTGATCCGGAGTGCCGCTATTGCTCGGCGCAATTTGGTTAACCTGGAAGCAGCGTGGGCGAAATCCGCTCATCCAGCATTGGTTTCGCATGTAAGAAGCGCGATCCCGGATTAAAAACGATATCGGGTTATATTATGCCAAAACCTAACTCTGCTCCGCCAAACCATAATCCACCTTGAACACCGCCTCCAGCCCCAGGGTCTCCGCCAGCCAGCGGTGATCGCGCGCTACCGTATCGCTGTACAACACCGCCATGTCGTCACGCGCGCGCAAGATCAGTTGTTGCTGCTCGATCGTCAGGCCGGTCGCGGCCAGCGCCTGGGCGGACGGCCCGGTAAAGCGCCGGCACAGGCGCGTCGCCAGCCCCCACGCCTGGGCCTCGCGCAGGCGCTGCATCGGGGCCAGGCGCAGCAGCTCGGCGGGGATCGCGCCCCGGCCATTGTTCGCCCGTACCGCCAGTGCCAGCATCGCTCGTCCTTCGGTGTCGATGCCGATCCAGCGTTTCCGCAGCGCCCAGTCCGTGCCTTGTTCCGCGCGCCGATTAGGCTCGCTGCGCATCGAGGTGAGCGCCAGCATGATGGCGACCAGCCGCAGCGGTTCGTCACCAGCGCGGGAGCCGGTCGCGGTAACGCATGTCCAGTCGGCCACCAGGCGGGCGATGGCGGGCAGGCCATGCGCCAGTCCCTCGACGAAGTCGGCAGCGGCGATCACCAGCGGGTCCTGCGCACTCACCTCCGGCGAGAACCGACTGGCGAACAGACCTTCGCGCAGCCCCCAGGCAGAAAAAATCAGCCGCGCCGGCTTCAACTCGCGCACCAGCACGCTCAGCAAGGCTGCGGCATCGGGCAGGCTGGCAAGCCGGGATGGCGAAATGCCCGCGACTTCGCCAAGCGCACTTTTGGGAGGCGCAGCTTTGGCGAGGTCAGGCACTCCCGCCACCGGCGGCTCGCCGTTCACGCGCGCAAGGGCGACCTTTACCGCATGCCCATCGCGTTTTTGCAGTGCCATCAGGCTGCGTGCCAGTTTCAAAGCGGCATGCGGTGCCAGTTCAAAGCCATGCGGATCGTCGACCGGCCAGTCTTCGCGGTCCATGGCATAGCGCGCCAACGCCCGCCACGATCCGCCGACCAGGTACAGATCCTGGTCATGCGCGCCGGTCCATGCGGCAGCGCCGAGCATCACGCGTACCCGCCGGGCAAAGTTCTCGGCACCGCTCGCGCGCAACGCCGACAGGCGCAACGTCCCCAGCGGCATGCTGACGCCATGCGTGCAGCGGTTTGCGGCAATGTCGGTCAGTTCCAGGCTGCCGCCACCGAGATCGGCGACTACGCCCTGCGTGTTCGGAAATGCCGACAGCACCCCCTGCGCACCAATCAAGGCTTCGTCTTCGCCCGACAGCAGTCGCGGCGACAGTCCCAGTTCCGCAATCCGGGCGAGAAATGCCGGGCCATTGGTCGCATCGCGCACCGCTGCGGTGGCGACGCATTCCACATCCGTCACCCCGCGCAGCCGCAGCAAGGCGGCATAACGCGCCAGCGAAGCCAGCGCGACCCGCATCGACTTGGCGGAAAGCCGGCCATTTTCCGCGACGCCGCGTCCCAGCCGGGCGGTGACTTTCTCGTTATACAACGTCACCGGAACCCGCGTCGGCCCGCCGAAAATCACCAGTCGGACGGTGTTCGAGCCGATGTCGATCACCGCCCGGTCTTCATTCACGTCGTGGTCTCGAGCTTCGGCGTCAGCCGTCCGTGAAAACCTGCGTAACAGCATAAATCCGGCGTCAAACCCCGCCACGGCGCAACGCCAGCTTGGGCACCTTGCGGCCGGAGGTCAGCGCCGCGCCGCGCCCGGACAGCGACGGATTGGTCATGAAATAGCGATGGCAGTTGAATGGGCGTTCCCCCGGATCGGCTCGCACATAGCTGCCGTCCGACTGCAACAACCAGCTTTGCTCGGTGTCGAGCAAATTGGCCACCATCACCTGGTCGAGCACCTGGTCGTGGACCGTCTCATTCTGGATCGGCACCATCACTTCGACGCGCCGATCGAGATTGCGGCTCATGCCGTCTGCCGAGGAGATAAATACATGCGCCTTGGGATTCGGCAGCGCGGCGCCATTACCGAACGCCCAGATACGGCTGTGTTCGAGAAAGCGCCCGATGATCGACTTGACCACGATGTTTTCCGACAGGCCCGGTATACCCGGCCGCAGACAGCAGATGCCACGCACCACCAGGCTGACATCGACCCCGGCCTGGCTGGCTTCGTACAGCCGGTCGATCACGCCCTGGTCGGTGAGCGAATTGAGCTTGATCCAGATCATCGCCGGCTTGCCCTT
>CAZZYX010000006.1:0-64434 GCA_964658485.1 uncultured Acetobacteraceae bacterium
GGGCCTGCGCCTGTGTCGCCTGCGCCGGGACCGGTGTCATCGGCATCAGCGTTGCGGCGATGCCACTGCCCACCAGCCGGCGAACGGCGCGCCGGGCAATATCTGGCCAGCGCGAAGGCGTTGGGCGGGATGCTGGGGTCATGGCGGAACTCGCATTGGCCTGTGCTATGCCGGAGCCGCGCAATTGCTCATCGGCAGTGGTTTTGCAATCGGAACCGCGATCATTTCGACGACCACTGCACGTTACTGGCGAACGTATGTTACCGAATTGCGTCAATCGCATGATCGGTCACGCAGGCTGTTGCGGGATACGCGCGGAGTTTTGCAGGGCAAGGCTGGATCGCCGCGCGGAATTGAGTATTGTCCAAGCCGATGGCCCGCGACGATTCTATCACGCCGCAGGCGGAACATGCGCCGACATATGCGCCGAAACAGGCGCCCCTGCCCCTGCCGCAGCCGGAGAGCGGTTCCGTCAAGAACCTGCTGCCGTGGCTGGTGGCGGTTGCGTTCTTCATGGAATCGCTCGACACGACGATCCTCAACACGGCGGTGCCGGCGATCTCGCAGGCATTGGGGGTGGCGCCGCTGAGCATGAAGTCGGTGCTGGCGAGCTATACCCTCAGCCTCGCCGTGTTCATTCCGATCAGCGGCTGGATGGCCGATCGCTTTGGCACGCGCCGCGTATTTTCCTTTGCCATTGCCGTGTTCACGCTGGGTTCGCTGCTGTGCGGGATCGCCAGCAATGTGCATGTGCTGGTAATCTGCCGGATCCTCCAGGGCATGGGCGGATCGATGATGGTCCCGGTCGGGCGGCTGACCATGGTACGCACGTTCCCAAAGTCCGAACTGGTGCGGGCGATGAGCTTCGTTTCGATCCCGTCGCTGACCGCACCGATGCTGGGGCCGCTGCTGGGCGGCCTGATCGTCCATTATCTGCATTGGCGGGTTATCTTTTTCGTCAATATCCCGATCGGTATTGCCGGGCTGTTGTTCGTCTGGCGCCGGCTGCCCGATTATTTCGCGCCCCATCCCGAACCGCTGGACGTAGTCGGGCTGATCCTGTTCGGGTCGGGTATTTCGCTATTGTCCTATGTGCTGGAAATATTCGGCGAAGATTCGCTGAGCACCGGAGAAATGCTGGCGCTGCTGGCGCTGGCGCTCGCGTTGCTGGCGGGATATGGCCTGCATGCGCAGGGGCGGCGCTTTCCGTTGCTCGATCTGGCACTGTTTCGCGTCCGCACCTTTGCCACCGCCGTGTCGGGCAGTTTCATCACCCGCATCGGCATGGGCGGAGTGCCGTTCCTGCTGCCGCTGCTGTATCAGGTCGGGTTGGGATTGACGCCGGTGCAATCCGGGCTGCTCATCATGCCGCAGGCGCTGGCCGCGCTCAGCACCAAGTTCGTGCTGCCCCGTGTCCTGCGCCGACTTGGTTATCGCAACGTCCTGATCGGCAATACCATCGGGGTGGGAGCGATGATCATGCTGTTCGGGGTCATCGGGCCGAACACGCCGATCTGGCAGATCGTGGCTCAGGCGCTGGTCTATGGCGTGCTGGTGTCGTTGCAGTTCACCAGCATGAACACCCTGGTCTATGCCGATGTCGCGCCGGACCGGGCCAGCCGGGCAAGCTCGATCGCGAGTACGGCGCAGCAGCTTTCGATCAGCTTCGGGGTGGCGGTTGCCGGGCTGACGACCGTGTTCTTCCTCGACGCCCGCCATGGCAATGCGCAGGCGATGGTCGGCGGATTGCACCATGCGTTTCTGACCCTGGGCCTGTTCACGATTGCATCGACCCTGGTGTTCCGCAGATTGACGCGCGGCGATGGTGCGGAAGAAACCCAGCAGAAAGACATCCACCTGGGCTAGGCATATTCGGGCAAGTTTGGTGTCGAGCAAGTTTGGGGAGCCATTTGGATTGCGCAGCGTTGGTTGGGGTTGAGGAACACGGCGATGGCAAGCAATCCAGTACCGGCGTTCAAAACGGCGAATCCCAGCTATTTCCACCCCTTTCACTGGCGCGAAGCAGCGTTGTGCGCGCCGGCCATGCCGTTGCTCATCCTGGTCGGAATCGAGAGCGGGCATCCGATCGAAGGTGCCACCGCTGCCGGGGCGGCGCTCGCGGTGGGCTTTGGCGCAGCGCGCGAACTCAAGGGTCGACGCTGGGGCGCGATGATCGCGGCCATGGTCGGCATGGCGATTGCCGCCTTTGCCGGATGCCTGCTGGGGCAAAGCCTGCCGCTGTTCGTTCTGGTCGCAGGCATGGCCGCTGCCATTTGCGCGGCCTTTGCGCTTTACGACGAGGATCTCTGGTGGGTGATCCTGCAAATCGTGATCGCCTACCTGATTGCCGGATATTATGCCGGGCCATTGGCGGCGGCAACGGATCGCGGGCTGGTCGTCCTGATCGGCGGAGCGATCCAGATCGGCATTGTCAGGCTGTTGGCATCGCTATTTCCCGCTGCGGCCGCGCCGACCATTGTCCGCGAGGCCGGCGTCCGCGGGGCTGGCATCCGCCAGGCTGGCATTCGCTCACCCGTCGCCAAATCGCCGCCCGGCACCAACTCCGGCCTGCGCGGCGCACACATGATCCGTGCCGCGATCTGCGTCATGGCCAGCCTGCTGGTGACTGACCGGCTGGGCCTGAGCAATAGCTATTGGGCGCCGATGACGGCGCTGATCGTGCTGAAACCACGTCTGCGCGAAACCCATGCCCGCGGTCTCGCGCGTCTGGTCGGGACATTGGCGGGCTGCACCGTGGCTACCCTTTATGCCCATGTCTGCGGCGGATCGAACTGGTTCCTGGGGTTGGGCATGGCGGGATCGGCAATGGCTGCCTATGCCTTGCAGAAAGCTCATTATGCCAGCCTGACCGCGGCGATCACCGCGACCGTCGTGCTGTTGCTGAGCCTGGGCCATGTCGGCGCATTGGCCAATGCCGAACACCGGCTGGTGGCAACGCTGGTCGGCGGCGGGATTGCACTGGCGGTGGCGTGGGTCGTGCCGCGTACCCGACGAATAAGCCATCCGGGGGTCGATCGGGTCGGCACGTAATCGCGTCAGGGACCGACTTTTCTAGCCTGCCCAGAGGATTTTTAGCCCGGCCAGATCATGGCGCGGCTTAGCTCAAGGTACCCGGAACGAAGCGCAGATCAATGCGTTAGGTCGAGAATAACCTTGGAGATATGCCATGAAAAACTTGTCACTCATTGCTTTAGCTTTGTCCGCCGCACCGCTGCTCGCACCGGTTTCGGCATATGCCGCCAGCGACGCCGCTTTCCTGGCGGACGCCATGAAGGGCGACAATAGCGAAGTCTCGATCGGCATGCTCGCCGCCAAGCATGGGTCCACCGCAGCGACCCGCAGCTATGGCCAGATGCTGGTTCACGATCATAGCGCGCACCGCATGAAGGTCGCAGCGCTGGCGCGTCCCATGGGCGTCCATCCGACCACCGCGCTGTCGCCGGATGGCATGCAGATGCGGACGATGCTGATGGGCTTGCATGGCGCGAAGTTCGATGCCGCCTTCAAGCAGGGCATGATCGACGACCACCAGAAGGACATCGCCAAGTATCAGGACGAGATCAACTCCGGTCAATCGGCCGACGTCAAGCAGTTGGCTCAGGATACCATGCCGACCCTGAACCAGCATCTCGCCACAGCCCAGTCGCTGTGATCCAGTGATCGATCAAGGACAGCAACCATGACCGACGAAGATCGCCAGGGCTTGACCCGGCGGACAGCTATCGCTGCCGGTGCGGTGGGATTTGCGTCCGCCGGCGCCACTTTTGCCGCGCAACCCACTGCAATGACTCAGGGAGCGGGCGGTTCAAGCCCGGCGATCGAAAACCCGCTGGATAAATACCCTAAACCACCGTTCCAGCGTCAGTCCCAGCCGTGGCCGGGATTGGCGTCGCAAATGACCCCACGGCCAGATCATGGCGAAAACAGCTATCGTGGATCGGGACGCCTGGCGGGGCGCAAGGCGCTGATTACCGGTGGTGATTCCGGCATGGGACGCTCCGCCGCTATCGCATTTGCACGCGAGGGCGCCGATGTCGCGATCAGCTATTATCCAACCGAGGAGCCGGATGCTCGTGAGGTGGTAGCGCTGATCCAGCAGGCGGGACGCAAGAGCGCAGCGTTGCCCGGCGATTTGCGCCACGAGGCCTATTGCACCAAGTTGGTGAGCGATGCGATGGCTGCGCTCGGCGGCCTGGATATCCTGGTGATGAATGCCGGGCGCCAGCAAACCCGACCGTCGATTCTGGACCTGACGACCGAAGATTTCGACGCGACGATGAAGACCAATTTGTATGCGCCGTTCTGGATCATCAAGGCGGCGCTGCCGCATTTGCCGCCCGGCGCGGTCATCATCGGCACGACCTCGGAACAGGCTTACGATCCGTCTGCGGACTTGTACGACTATGCCCAGACCAAGGCGGCTACGATGAATTACGTGAAGTCGCTGGCAAAGCAGTTGGCGCCGCGCGGGATCAGGGTAAACGGCGTCGCGCCGGGTCCGATCTGGACTCCGTTGCAGGTAGCAGGCGGTGCGACGATGGCAAAGCTGGAGAAATTCGGCAGCGATACGCCACTGACGCGGCCCGGCCAGCCGGCCGAACTGGCGCATATCTATGTCCAGCTTGCGGCCAACGACAGCAGCTATTCGACCGGCAATATCTTTGGTGCCGGCGGCGGACACGGGCAGCCCTGAGCCGTTATTTCACAAATCGCGCTTGGCTGAGGATAAACTGGTGTTAAGGATGTAAAAAAGACGGTCGCATCATTCAACCCCGTCCGGGAGCCTGAGGTGATGACCGCGCAACTGCCTTTCAATCGAATACAACTCCGGTTCCTGCACTCGATGGCGGAAGCGCTGTTCGTGGATTTTGCCGAGTTGGCGATCACCGTCGATCAGGTGGTCGAAAATATGCAGGATCTGGTTGCCATGATCGGCGGCACCAAGGCGCAGGAGATCAGCCTGGCGGCTACTTTGGCCCAATTGGCGATGGCTCCTTTTTTCGAGGAGCTGTCCGTACACGGTCGCAAGGAGCGCTTGCGTCACCGCATGCAGGAAACCCGCTGCGAGGCCTTGCAGGAACTGGCGCGGCTGAAATCGATCCTGTATTTCTGTTACTATGGCCATTGGCAGGAACCGGTTGGCGACGGCGATATCCTGGCCATCGGCCAGATTGCCAATGCCGACAATCCGGTGCTCAAGCAGATCGGCTTTACCTTGCCCCGGTTTCGCGATCGTAGCCCGCCCGGCGATGTTGCGATCACGCGCGTGCCGGGGCGCGAGATCGATCCGCGCCATATCGTGCCGATCGAGCATCCTTTCGACGATATCGACGTGATCGTGGTAGGGTCCGGGTCGGGCGGCGCGGTAGCGGCGCTGAACCTGGCCAAATGGGGCCACAAGGTGTTGATTATCGAGGCCGGGCCGCATTTTCCGTCGGAAAATATCACCCATGAAGAGCGCCGCATGGCATCGCAGCTGTTCAAGCATGGCGCGTTGCAGACCACCAGCGACAATGCCATCATCATTTTCCAGGGGCGCAATGTCGGCGGGTCGCCCACCATCAACAACGGCATCTGTATCCGGATGCACGGCGATCCGCTCAACCATCCCGATGCGCCTAACCCGCTGGAAGAATGGCGCGCGATCGGCGCGGGGCTGGATGAAGCACGCTTTGCTCAAGCCTATGACACGGTGCAGGCCTATCTGCACATTCGCCCGATTGAGCCACGCAGTTCGCGATCGAACGGGCCGCATTTGCTGCGCGGTTGGGCGGAGTTTGCCCAGGCTCATGCCGAGCCGTGGGCACAGCGCGCGCCGGCGGGCTGGTTCACCAAGAATTTCGGCCCCGCCGGCAGCGCCACGCCTTGCGCCTACTGCGGTTATTGCAACACCGGCTGCCCTTATGGGCGCAAGCTGGGGATGGCGCAGACCTATCTGCCCGATGCGACCGCCAACCATGGCGCGCTGATCCTGGCCGGGACGCGGGTGGACCGGATCGAGTGGGCGGGCAGCGATGGTTCCCGGCGGCAAGCGGTGGGAGTTACGGTAACCGATGACGAGGGCAACGAACGCGTCATCCGCGCCCGCAAGGGCGTGGTCGTGGCGGCAGGAACGATTGCGTCATCGCTGCTGCTCGATCGCAGCGGCATTGCGGGCACCGGCTACCAGATTTCGATGAACATCGCCTCGCCGGTGATCGCCCTGATGCCCGAAGGAGTGTCGCCGGCATGGGACGAGGATCAGATGGCGACCATGGTCGATTGCGGCGATTTCCTGCTGGAGTCGCATTTTCAGCCCCCGCTATCGATGGCGTCGCTGATGCCAGGCTGGTTTGGCGACATGGACCGGCGGATGCGGGCTTATGACCGGATATGTTCCGCCGGCATCCTGTTTCCGGGGGACCGGCGCGGCCAGATCGTCAACGGCAAGCTGACCTTCAAACTGACCCAGGACGACCTGGCGCTGGTGCGCCGCGCCGCGGCAACGCTGACCAAGGTTCATTTCGCCGGAGGCGCACTGGAGGTCTGGCCGGCACTGCTGCGGGGCCAGACGC
This sequence comes from uncultured Acetobacteraceae bacterium, assembly GCA_964658485.1. GTDB lineage: Bacteria > Pseudomonadota > Alphaproteobacteria > Sphingomonadales > Sphingomonadaceae > Novosphingobium. The sequence continues at coordinate 6,576 of CAZZYX010000006.1, forward strand.
TGACCCCCGACATGGACATCGACGCTTTTTACGAAGCGGCCGTGCGCGAGACCGACGATATCACGGTGTCCTCATCGCACGTCCATGGTGGCAATCCGATCAATGCCGATCCGGCGCTGGGGGTGGTCGATACCAAATGCCGCGTACATGGCACCGACAATGTGCTGGTCACCGATGCCAGCGTGTTTCCCAGCTGCATTCGGGTGAACGCGCAATTTTCGACGATGGCGATCGCGCAGTATGCGACCGGATTTGCCGATCCGTTCGCATAGCGAAGCGTTTTACTATGCTGAAGGTTGGGCGGCCCTGGCCTTTGCCGCCATTTCGTTCAACTCCGTCACCATTTCGTCGAACTGGCCTTGGGCTTCGGCAACGCGGAAGGGCCGTACGCGTTCGACCAGTAGCTCTGTCGGCGTAGGCCGGGCAGCCATCAGACTCATGATCTCGTCGGCGAACTCGGCGAGCGGCTGATAGCCGGGGCGGTTTTCCTGGCCCGGAGTCAACTCGGTCTGCACCCCCGGCGGGGCGAGTTCGATGACTTCGACCCGGCCCTTCAACACTTCGCGCAGCGACACCGTGTATGAATGGATAGCCGCCTTGGTCGCGCAGTAGGTAGGTGTCGCGGTCAGCGGGACAAAGGCCAGCCCGGAGGTGACGTTAATGATGGCCGCGTCGGACCGGGCGGCAAGGTGGTCGATCAGCGCGTCGATCAGGCGGATCGGGCCGAGCAGGTTGATATTGATGGTCTGTTCGGCATCGGCCAGATCACGCGAACGATCCACGACTTCGAAGCGCATCACCCCGGCGTTATTGACCAGCACGTTCAGCGCGGGATGTGCAGCAATCAGTCGCGCCGCGAAATCGCTGACACCCGCAGCGGTTTCGACGTCAAGTTGCAGCGCGTGCATATTAGGCCGACCGGCGATGGCGCGATCGAGCGCGTCCTGCCGACGCCCGGCAACGATCACGGTGTTGCCCTGATCGTGCAGGCGATGCGCCAGCGCTTCGCCAATGCCCGAGCCGCCGCCCGTGATGAGAATGGTGTTGCCGGTGGGGTTCATGCGCTGTTGTCCTCTTGCATTTGATTGGGTCATGTAGGGTGCGTTAGCCGAATGGTAAGCGGCTGCGCGTCAGGTAGTTTCAATTTGCGGCCCGCTTCCCATATCCTGCCGATGATCGAAGAAATGGCACAGTCACCCGACGCCGCAACCATCGAGCGCCTGGCGCAGGACGCGGTAACCCGATTGCCGGCGCCGTTTCGCGATCATCTGGTGGACGTGGTATTTCGCGTCCAGGATTTCGCGGATAGCGACATGCTGTGCGCGGTCGGGCTGGAAAACCCCTGGGATCTGATTGGGCTATACCACGGGCGCCCGCTTACCCAGCAGTCGATCTGGTCATCGGGGGATATGCCATGCGTGATCTCGTTGTTCCGACTGCCCTTGCTGCGAGCCTGGGAGCGGCGGGATGTCACGCTGGAGGAAATGGTCACCCATGTGATCGTCCATGAGGTCGGTCACCATTTCGGCCTGTCCGACAGCGACATGCATGCCATCGAGAACGAGCCATCGTGAGTGGGCGGATAAAGATGGGGAGCTTGCGATGAGCGTCGCGGGCACGCGCGCCATTCGCGTCGGAGTTGGTGGCTGGACTTACCCGCCCTGGCGCGGCAGCTTTTACCCCGCCGGCCTGCCGCAGAAACGCGAGCTGGCATATGCCGGATCACGGCTGACGTCGATCGAGGTCAACGGCACGTATTACGGGTCGCAAAAGCCGGAAAGCTTTGCGAAATGGCATGACGAAACCCCGGATGATTTTGTCTTTTCGCTCAAGGCACCAAGATATGCGACCAATCGCCGGGTGCTGGCCGAAGCCGGCGCCTCCATCGAGCGGTTCCTGACCGGCGGCTTGCTGGAATTGAAGCACAAGCTCGGCCCGATCAATTGGCAGTTTTTGCCGAACAAGATATTCGATGCAGAAGATTTCGAGGCTTTTTTGAAGTTGTTGCCCAGCTCGCACGAGGGTCGCGCGTTGCGGCACGTGGTCGAGGTACGCAACGACAGCTTTCGCACTCCCGAGTTTACCGGAATGCTGCATGCCCACGGTATTGCGGCGGTAATCGCAGGCGATTCCGAACATCCGCAGATCGCCGACCTGACCGCACCTTTCGTTTACGCCCGCATGATGGGCACGGTCGCAGCCGAACCGCACGGCTATGGCGATGCGGCACTCGATCTGTGGGCGGACCGGGCGCGGACCTGGGCGGCCGGCGGATGTCCGGACGGGCTCGACTATGTTGGGCCGGAGACATCCACCGAGCCGCGCGATGTCTATCTCTATGTCATCAGTGGCCACAAAGCGCATAATCCGCAGGCGGCGATGGCTTTGCTCGGCAAGTTGGGTGTGCGCGATGGGCGGCAGGATGACTGACCTGCGCGCCGTCGTGTTTGGGGCAACGGGCGGGATAGGGTCGGCGTTATGCAGGCGGATCGACGCATCCGGGCGCTATCCTGATATTTATGCAGGCGGGCGCAGCGCTGCCGGGAATGCCGCCAGCGGACAATCGGCTTTCACTTTCGACCTGGCCGACGAGGCGTCGATCGCCGCCGCTGCCGCGATGATCGGCGAGGGTGGCCCGCTGGACCTTGTCATTATTGCGACGGGAATGTTGCACACTGCGGATCAGCCCATGCCCGAGAAGAGCTGGCGAGCGATCGACGGGCAGGCGATGGCGCGGATGTTTGCGATCAATACGATTGGGCCGGCGCTGATTGCGAAACATTTCCTGCCGTTGATGCGCCGGGACAGGCGCTCGGTATTTGCCGTGCTGTCGGCGCGGGTTGGCTCTATTACCGACAATCGCCTGGGCGGATGGCACAGTTATAGGGCGTCGAAAGCGGCTCTGAACATGCTCGTCCGGAACTTTGCGATCGAGTTAGGCACCCGAAATCCGCATGGGATCGTGGTTGCCATTCATCCCGGCACGGTCGACACCCCGCTGTCCAAACCGTTTCAGCGTAACACGACCGGGACGCTGTTGCCGCCGGATCGCAGTGCCGACCATATTCTTGCGGCAATCGATGCATTGACGGCCACGGATTCGGGTGGCTTGTTCGCCTGGGATGGACAGCGCATTCCGTATTGAGGTGATGAAATTCGCGCGCGCCGGTCGCGCAAATTGCTGCGATCCGCCCGTCGTCCGCGACTTTACCGGACGGGGCACCGCCGGCGCCTTCGGCTGCCAGCGCGTCGTGATAAGGGTGCTCGTGCTCGGGTCGATCGCTCTCGACATGGTCGTCACGGCATCAGCCCGGCGGTGCGTGCTTTGGGGCTGCACATGCAATCCATGCTTCGCAATCTTGTCATTGATGACGGTTATTTTCTCTTGGCAGATCAGGTCGGTAACCTTGACCGTCCGACCGGGAGGTAAAATGAGCATTTACGCGGGTCAGGGAGATCACATTTTCGGGCGCAAGCGCCCGCTGCTCGAACAACCGGGGGTGCACCCGGTGTCGATCGAGCCAAAGCGGGATACCGAATTCCGGCCCCTTCCCGATCCTACCGGCGCCAGTCCGTTTCACCTTCCGCTCGACAGCGTGCTCGCGCCCGACGACTATGCAGCGATCGTCGCTTCCGGCCAATTGATGTTCCATTTCAACGGCGACATGGGCGGCATCAAGGATGCCATGCCGCAAGCGCTGGTCGCCAAGGGAATGGAGAAAAGCTTCGATCCGTCGCGCGGTGTCGGCCAAAACCCCGCTTTTCTCTACATCACCGGCGACTGCGTCTATTTCAACGGCGAAGTAAGCGAGTACTACGCGCAGTTCTACGAACCATACGAGTTCTATCCCCGCCCGATCTTTGCGGTTCCGGGCAATCACGACGGCGAAAACCTGCCGAACGATCAAACCCTTACCGGTTTCGTTCGCAATTTCTGCGCTCCCCATCCGGTGAAGATGCCCGAATCACAGGATTCGCATCGCACCGCGATGGTTCAGCCGAATGTCTATTGGACCCTGCTGACACCGTTCGTGAATTTTGTCGGCCTCTATTCCAACGTCCCCGAGGGCGGCGTCATCAAACCACCGCAGACCGAATGGCTGGCTAACGAATTGCGCACCCAGCCCACCGACGTGCCGCTGATCGTAACCCTGCACCATCCCCCGTTTTCAGCCGACGATCATCATTCGGGCAGCGCCTATATGCGCGACGTCATCGACCAGGCCAGCACCGCCGCCGGCCGCGCGCCGGACATGGTCGTCGCGGGCCATGTCCACAATTACCAGCGCATGTCCCGCACCGACGCCGCCGGCAACGTCCAGCCATTCCTGGTCACCGGCGCCGGCGGCTATCACAATCTTCATCACGTCCAGAAGGTCGCCGGCAAAGCCATGATCCCGCCGGTCATCCTGGACCGTTCGGGCGGCAAGACGGTAACCCTGGAAGCCTATCTCGACGACCACCACGGTTTTCTCGAAGTGACGATCGGCAATGGCCGCATTACCGGCGACTATTACCAGGTGCCGCGCCCGCAGGAACCCTACAGCAAGGGCAACCAGCTGACCGACCATTGGGAATTCGACTGGAAAGCCAAGCGCTGGCTGACCAATGATCTGACGCCCGGCTGAATCACCAGCCGCCATGCGATAGGGTACGAGCGGGGTTAGCGAAGCAGCTTGTCTGCGTGCCGGCCATGCGTTGCAGGATATTCCCGACCGGTCCGGGCAATGCTGTCGGCTATAATACATGATATCACCCGAAATTTGGCCGGCATAACTGGCCATTACTCATTTTGCCTGTTTAAGCGCCCGAGCGCGGAAATATCCGCGGTCAGGGAGATACCATGAATAATAAAATGATTATTGCCGCCATTGCTGCCGTTTCAATGAGTATACCTGCTTATGCCAGTGGCGCTTCGCCAACTATCTATGGCGGCGTCGAGACAGGCTTCGACCATGTTTCAGCTCACGACGTCGCACATGGCAACGGCCTGGTTTATGGCGGCGTGCTGGGCGTGCAGCAAAAAGTGGACAACGATTTCGTGTTGGGCCTCGAAGCTGAAGCCATGGGTGCGACGACCCGCAAGTCTTATCGGGATAATGTAGGCGATAACCTGGAGATCAAGGCCGGCCGTGACCTGGCGGTCAGCCTGCGTGCAGGCTATATTGCCAACCCCAGCCTGCTCCTTTATCTAAAAGGCGGCTATACCAATGCCCGTTTCACGGCCGACTATAACGATGGCGAGGGCGACTCGCTCAGCGGTGGAACGAACCTGAACGGCTACCGACTGGGCACCGGGTTTGAAGCAGGGTCGGGCAAGCTGCGCTTCCGCGCGGAATACCGCTATTCCAACTATGGAAATTTGCAATTGTTCGGTATTCGTACAGGCGTCACCGTCCGGCGCCAACAAGTTATCGCCGGCATAATTTACGGTTTTTAATCAAATCGAGGGAAGGTTTACGACCTTCCCTCGCATTCTGCCTGCCCGGGCGAACCACCCCTCCCCCAAACCGGCGAAAGCTTACCCGGCAGGTGCGATTCCCATGCACAGATATTTGATTTCCATGTAGTCATCCAGCCCGTGGCGCGACCCTTCGCGGCCCAGCCCCGATTGCTTGACTCCGCCGAACGGCGCGACCTCGGTCGAAATGAGCCCGGTGTTGATGCCTACCATGCCCGCCTCCAGTGCCTCGCCGACACGCCACACCCGGCTGAGGTCGCGCGCATAGAAATAGCTGGCCAGGCCGAATTCGCTGTCATTGGCTAACCGGATCGCCTCGGCTTCGTCGGTGAAGCGGATCACCCCGGCCAACGGACCAAAGGTTTCCTCGCGCGCCAGCAGCATGTCGGCCTTTACCTCGCTGACCACGGTGGGCATGAAATAATTGCCGCCAAGCGGACTATGCGTACCACCGGCCAGCACCTTGGCGCCGCCCGCCAGGGCGTCGGCGAGATGCTCGACGACCTTGGCTACCCCCGCCGCATTGATCAACGGCCCGACCATGCTGCCGTCGTCCATGCCATAGCCGACCTTCAGCGCACTGACCCGCGCGGCCAGCTTGGTGACGAATTCATCATAGACCCCGTCCTGGACGTAAAAGCGGTTGGTACAGACGCAGGTCTGGCCGTTGTTGCGAAATTTCGAGATCATCGCGCCTTCGATCGCGGCATCGATATCGGCATCGTCGAACACCAGGAACGGCGCATTGCCCCCCAGTTCCATCGACAGCTTCTTGATCGTCGCGGCGCAGTCGCGCATCAGATCGCGGCCGATTTCGGTCGAACCGGTGAACGTGAGCTTGCGCACCACCGGGTTCGCGGTCAGTTCGCCGCCGATCGCGCGCGCGCTGCCCGTCACCACGTTGAACACCCCGGCCGGCACCCCCGCCTGCTCGGCCAGCAGCGCCAGCGCCAGCGCCGAAAACGGCGTCGCCGAGGCAGGCTTCAGCACCATCGTGCAGCCTGCCGCCAGCGCCGGCCCCAGCTTGCGGGTAATCATTGCGCAGGGGAAATTCCACGGCGTTACCGCGGCGACCACGCCAACCGGCTGGCGCAGCGTGACGATGCGGCGATCGGCGGCATGGCTGGGGATGACTTCGCCATAGGCGCGCTTGCCCTCTTCGGCGAACCATTCGATGTAACTGGCGCCGTACACGATTTCGCCCGTCGCCTCGGCCAGCGGCTTGCCCTGCTCGCGTGTCAGCAGCTCGCCCAGTTCGGCTTGATGCGCGATCATCAGCTCGAACAGCTTGCGCATGATCTTGGCCCGGTCCCCGGCGGTGGTCGCCCGCCAGCCCGGCAGCGCCGCCTGCGCCGCGGCAATGGCGCGCGCGGTTTCGTCCGCGCCCATGTTCGGCACGGTACCGATGACCTGGCCGGTGCCGGGGTCCTTGACATCCAGCGTCCCGCCGCCATCGGCATCGCACCATTTACCGCCGATGTAGGCCTGATGCTTAAGGAAATCGGTATAGCTCATGGCAGTCCTTTCGAGATCGGTGGCGGTGTTCGTGCGGGACATAGGCAGGGCTTCCCCACCTGACAACCGGGCGCCGGAGTGGGTGGGTCAGGTCGCCCGTATCGGCGCCTGTGCCCGCCGGCATCATCCCCCGGTTTTATCTGCCGCCGCTGACCGCGACCGCATCGAGGCGCATCGTCAGTTCCTTATCTAGCCAGCTCCCGACGTGGAAGTGATGTTCGCCAACTACGACGAAGCCCCAGCGCCGGTAAAGCTCCTGCGCGCGGATGTTGCCGGACCACACGCCCAGCCAGATCGGACCACCCTGGTCGGCCAGCCAATCCAGCGCATGCCCGAGCAAACGCTTGCCCAAACCGCTGCCCTGCGCGCTGCGTAGCAAATAAAGCTGATAGATCTCCCAGTCGCCTGGCTCGACTTCGTCGTTCGGCAGTTTGCATGGTCCGACATGGGCATAGGCGACCAGCTCGCCACCGGCATCTTCAGCCACCCAGGTCCGGTGTGCGGGATCGGCAAGCTCTGCCGCAACGCGCTCCAACCCGTAGCTTTCCACTTCGAATATCGCGAGATCGGCGGGCGGATAGGGGATGGCGAAGTCGTCGAGAAACGTCTCGCGGAAAGTCGCCAGCTTAAGCCGGCTCAGCGCGGCGGCGTCACCGGGCACGGCGTCGCGAATGGTGCCGGGACCGGTCATGACCATAGCTCCGCTGTTTGCAGTTCGCCCAGGTCCAGCACCGCCAGCAAGGCACGGCGCGCGGTGCGTACGTCCTGCCACAACGCCGGCAGCGCCAGATCGGCGGGGGCGACGCGTTCGGGCCAATGGCGCTCGATCGCCTCGCCGATCAGGTCGAGCCGCGCGGCATCGACCAGGAAGCGCGGATCGACCGTCGCCGGATCGGCGAGCACGCGCAACCGCAGGCAGGCCGGGCCGCCGCCGTTGGCCATGCTTTGTCGCAACGCCACCGGATACAGCGCGCGGATCGGGCCGTTAGTGGCCACCAACTGCTCCAGCCAGGCCCACACGCGCGGATTGTCCCGCGCCTCGGTCGGCAGGATCAGCGCCATGCCCCCGTCCGGCAGGTCAACCAGTTGCGCGTTGAACAGATAGGACGCGATGGCATCGGCCAGGCTGACCGCGCTGGCCGGCACCTCGATGATCGCGACATTCATCCGCGCGCGTAATGCCGCATAAAGCTCGCCGGGGTCGGCAAAGGCCTGCTCATGCGCGAACAGCACCGCGCCATTGGCCACCGCCACGACATCGTTGTGAAACGCCCCGGCAGCGATTGCCGCAACCGATTGCCGAGCCAGGACCACCCGGTCGGGGTCCAGTCCATGCCGCCGCGCAACCGCCGCGCTGGCTTCGCGATGCTGGCGAGCGGGGAATGGTCCCTGATGCCCGGCACCGTCCGCGCCATAGACGAACACCTCGATCCCCGGCTCGTCCGCGGCGTCGCAAAGCCGCATATGGTTCGCCGCGCCCTCGTCCCCAAACGGCACCGGCACCGGCGCATGCACCGCAAAGCCATCGCGGTCGGCAAAGGCCAGCCGCAATTGCGCCAGCGTACCGGGCCATTCCAGCGCGCGATGCGGCATGGTCATCAGGTTGGCGACGGTCAGGTGGCAGCGGCCATCGCCGCAATCGGGCGCGGGCGAGACGGTGGCGGCGTTAGCGGCCCACATCGCCGAGGCTGAAAAACCGTTGGCGCGCAGGCTGTCATCCGCCCCGGCCATGGTCGTGCCGAGCCGCTCCAGCCAGCCCTCGGCCGGCCGGTCATGCGGCAGCAGGATGCCCTGCACCAGCCCCAGGCTCAGGCATAGCCGCATCTTGGCGATCCCCTGCAAGGCCGCTTCGCGCGGAAAGGCTATGCCCCCGGCACTACGCGTCGCCGCCAGATTGCCGAGGCTGAGCCCGGCAAAATTATGGCTGGGGCCGACAATCCCATCGAAATTGATCTCGCGCAGCCTGCTCATCGTCAGCGCCTTCCGACATAGGTGATGGTGTCGCCCGGTTTCAGGCCAAGCAATTCCGCCACGTCGGCATCGAGCATTACCCCATCTTTGCCGGTGACGACCCGACCCAATGCCGCGCGAAAACCGGCGAGATGGCCGGTGGCGATCAGGCAGGACACCCCATCCCCGGCGCCAATACCGATCGCCGTCACCACCGCATCACGCGCATCGCGGATCGCGGCAATGCGGTCGGTAGCTATGTTCATGGTTGGCCCGCCATCGAAGATATCCAGGTAATTGTCGAAGCGGAAACCCTCCGCCTCCAGCATCCGCATCGCCGGCCGCCCCGAATCATGCGGCACACCCATCACCGCCAGCGCACTCTCGGCCAGCAGCGCGGTATAGATCGGGTGTTTGGGCATGAGGTCGGCGATGAACTGGTTGCCGTTGATGGCGTTGAACTCGTCCGCCTCCTGAAAGCTCATGCCGAAAAACCGCCCGGCCAGCCCATTCCAGAACGGCGAACTGCCGGTATCGTCGATCACCCCCCGCAATTCGGCGATCGTGCGATCGGCAAAGCGCGCCCGGTGTCGGCGGATGAACAGATAGCGGCTGCGCGCCAGCAACGCGCCGCAGCCCCCCGACCGCGAGCCCGGCTCGAGATACAGGCCGCCAACCTCGCTCGACCCATCCAGATCGGTGCTCAACGTCAGCATTTCGGCGCGAAAGGTCGATCCCAGTTCGCGACTGACCTGGCTCATCGCGCCCAACCGGTACGAATAGAACGGATGACCCAGCCCCACTTTGGCGAAAATCTGGCTGGTGCCGTGTACCCCGCCGTCGCCATCGACCAGCGCGAACACGAAGCGGTCATCGGCGACGCCCTCATCCGATCGCGCCAGCGCGGCGGCAGAGCGCGCCAGCCGCTCGGCCAGCGCTTCACGCACCGGCGGCAGGTTGGTCAGGCCGCCGCCGGCCCCCTGCGCCATGCGGTAGATCGCATCGACATCACCGGTCTGGGCCGGGCGCACCAGAAAGCTCATGCCATCCCGTCGCGGTCGAGCCGGTGTAAGGTGAGCGCGGTCAGCCTGGCGCGCTCGGCCAGCGAGGCGACCTTGAGAAACTCGTCGGGCGAATGGATGGCGCCACCCTCCGCACCCATCGTATCGACCACCGGCACCCCGCAAGCGGCGATATTGTTGCCATCGCACACTCCCCCGGTATCGGCACGCGTGCAAGCCTGGCCCAAATCGGCTGCCGCGCGCGTTACCAGCGAGAACAGGCGCTGGGCGGCAGGATCAACCGGTTTCGGTGGACGCGAAAAGCCGCCGTGCAATGCAATCGACACCTCGTGCAACGCCGCGACCTGTGCGACCAGTTCGGCGATTGCGGTCTGTGCGGAAGCTGCAGCCGCAGCGGTGTGCGAGCGGATATTGAAGCGCAGCACCGCCAGATCGGGCACGCGGTTGTTCGGGCCGCCGCCGTCGATGCGGGCCGGGTTGATCGACAGCCCGGGGCTTTGCGCCGCTGCCAGCCGCAGCGCCAGGTCGGCGGCGGCCAGCACCGCATTGCGACCATCGCGCGGATTGCGCCCGGCGTGAGCCGAGCGCCCGCGCACCACGGCCGAGAAATTGCCCGATCCCGGCCGCGCGCCTGCCAGCACTCCCGGCGCCACCGCCGGCTCGTAGGTCAACGCCGCGATCTTGCCCGCCGCGAGATCACGGATCAGCGGCGCCGAGGCCAGTGACCCGGTCTCTTCGTCGCTGTTGACCAGCACGTCGTAGCCCAGCGCCGGCCCACTCCGCTCGAACGCCATCAAGCCCGCCAGCATCAGTGCCAGCCCGGCCTTCATGTCGGCGGTGCCGGGGCCGTGCAGCGTGTCCGTATCGATCCAGTCGCAACTCTGGAACGGGTCATCCGCGGCATAGACCGTATCCATATGCCCGGTCAGCAGCACTCGCCGCGCGGCTTCGGGCCGCACCCGCAGCACCAGATGCCGGCCATTGCGCACCGCGATCTCGCGCCCGTCCGCTCCGATCGCGGTAACCGGCGCGGGATCGACCAGTTCGACCGACCCCGGCAGCCCGGCAAAGGCCTGCGCCAACCTACCGGCCACGTCGGCCAGCCCCGCCAGGTTGCCGGTGCCGCTGTTGACCGCTGCCCAATCAAGCACCTGGTCGAGCATCGGCGCCGGCACGATCGGGTCGATCAGGCGCTGCTCCGCCGGGGTCAGCCTAGTCATGCAGCGGAGCGATATGGAGCGACATGGGGATCACGATTTCCTTTTACCAAATGCGATCATACCGGTTTAGGTTCTGCCGGAAACCCCCCGTGCTTCATCGTCCGTCATCCTTCTCCCTTCCGCAACGCAAGCGGGCGGGGAACGGGAGATGCCAGCCATGCAAATCATCGTGCATCGACCTGCGGTTTCCGGCGTTGTGTTGGCGATGACCCCAGTCCGCAATCTCATCCTTGTGCTTGGCGACCAGCTGACGCCGGCACTCTCCAGCCTGTCCGCAGGCGATCCGGCGCATGATCGCGTGCTCATGGCCGAGCTTCAGGACGAGGCCAGCTATGTCCGGCATCACCAGAAGAAGATCGCCTTCCTGTTCTCGGCCATGCGCCATTTTGCCGAAGAGTTGCGCCGCGCCGGCTGGACAGTCGATTACGTCACGCTGGATGCGAGCAATAATCGGGGCAGCTTTTCAGCGCAGCTGGCCCAGGCCGTAACGGATTACCGACCCGAGCGGATCGTCGTCACCGAAGCGGGCGAGTGGCGTATTTCGCAAATGCTGGAAAGCTGGCACACGCGGTATGCGATCCCGGTCGATATCCTGCCGGATGATCGTTTCCTGTGTTCGTCCGAAACCTTCCTGGCTTGGGCGACAGGCCGCAAACAGTTGCGCATGGAGTATTTCTATCGCGACATGCGCCGCCGGACGGGGCTGTTGATGGACGGCGATCGACCCGCCGGTGGCAAATGGAACTTCGATACGGAGAACCGCAAGCCGGCAGACATCGACCTGTTCATGCCGCGCCCGCCGGCGGTCGCACCCGATGCCATCACCACCGACGTGCTGGCGCTGGTTGCGGCTCGCTTCGACACTCATTTCGGCGACCTGATGCCGTTCCGGTTCGCGGTCACGCGCGCTGACGCCGAAGCGGCCTTTGCGGAATTCGTGAGCAACTCATTGCCGCGCTTTGGCGATTATCAGGACGCCATGCTCATTGGCGAGCCGTTCCTTTATCATGCGGTCATCGCCCTGTACCTGAATTGCGGCTTGCTCGATCCCCTGGCGGTCTGCCGACAGGTCGAGGCGGCGTGGCGCACGGGCGCGGTGCCGCTGAATGCGGCGGAAGGCTTCATCCGCCAGATCATCGGCTGGCGCGAGTATATCCGGGGTATCTACTGGCTGAAGATGCCCGGCTATGAAAACAGCAATTTTTTCGGCCACACCCGCTCGCTGCCCGATTTCTACTGGACGGCGGATACCGCCATGACCTGCGTCAAGGCCGCCGTCACGCAGACGAAGGAACACGCCTATGCCCACCACATCCAGCGGCTGATGGTTACCGGCAATTTCGCGATGCTGGCCGGGATCGATCCGCACCAACTGCATGAATGGTATCTGTGCGTCTATGCCGACGCCTATGAATGGGTGGAATTGCCGAACACGGTGGGAATGAGCCAGTTTGCCGATGGGGGCTTGCTCGCTTCCAAACCGTACGCGGCCAGCGGCGCTTATATCAACCGCATGTCGAATTATTGCGGCCGCTGCCGCTATGACGTGAAGCTGCGGACCGGGCCGGACGCCTGCCCCTTCAACGCCCTGTACTGGGACTTTATTGCGCGAAACCGGGCCAGGATCGTCAATAATCCGCGCATGGCGCAAATGGTGCGGACCTATGACAAATTCGCCAGCGACGAGCAGCAACGTATCGCCGACAGCGCGGCGACCTTCCTGGCCACCCTATGACCGAGCGATACACCAAGTCCAGTCTGCCCGAGAAAATCTGCGCCGCCTGCGGCCGGCCGTTCGCGTGGCGCAAGAAGTGGGCGCGCGACTGGGACGATGTAAAAACCTGTTCGGAACGTTGCAAAGGCGATTTGCGCCGACGCGGCGGCACGACCAACCGGTCTTGACGCTCCGCGCACTATCCTCCGCAAATGCCCGATGCGACTTGCCAATCGAACTCAGATCCGGCATTATATTGCGATGCACAATAATAACTCGCCATCCCCGGACACGCCCATCGCCGGCGAAACTCGCCTTACCCTGATCGAGGCGATCGCGCGCAAGCAGACCGTCGTCGCCCGCTACAACGGCAGCGACGTCAAGCTGGCGCCCCACTTGCTGTACGAACGACACGGCGACCTGTTCGTAGGGGCGCTGAACCTCACCAAAGCCTGGCGACCCGGCGACGAACCGCAACTGGGTCAGTATAAACTGGCTGGCCTGGCGGCGGCGAAATTGCTGGAAGAGACTTTTGATACGTTGCCGTCATTTACCGCCGCCGCACCACGGTCCGATGACACTCTGATCCTGGCGATATAACAATCGCTGGAGCAAATCGAACGGGGTGGCTGGTGTGCGGTATCGGTTGAAGGCCGCATGATGGGCGTATGGAGCCGCATGGCCGGCGGCGCTAGCGAACGGATCGGCTTCACCTTGTGCGCCGACGCCTAGCCGGCCGGATACCGACCTGACGCCCGCAAGCGTCAGCTTCAGCGCAGCAGGTCGCCCTTGTTTTGCGAAGAGGTCAGCTTACCATTGATATTGCTCAGGATAAGAGCAGGAATCGTGACTAGGCGACCTTCTATGATTAACTGCACCGAACCATCGGTATTGACGCGGTAGACCGGGGCAAGGCGCCTGCCATTGGCGCCATAGATCATCTTGCCTTCGAAAATCTTGAACGGAGCCGGACCGTAGGCATGGGCAACACCGGCCCCCAGTTCATCGGCATGGGCGGCGAGTGGCACCAGCGAAAAGGCGGCCAAGCTGGCGAGCACAGCAAGAGAGGCAAACTTTATCATCTGATGTCTCCAAACCGAAATAGCCAAATTGCACACCTATTATCAACCCGTTAAGCAATGCCTTTGTCCGGCGCAATTGCTTTTATTGCACATGCGAAGAGATGTTTCGCAACTGCAGCATATAGCGGTGGGATTTTCCGTTGCGATTTAGCTCATGCAGGTCGATCACAAGCTATTGCGGGCCTGCTTTTGTGCGTATCAGTTGGTACCGAACAGCGATCCTGCGGAAGGCGATATGTGGACAGGTTGGCAGCAGCGCGGACGATCGTTGCCGAAATTGCCCGGCATCTTCAGGCAGATGCCGCCGTGGAGCTGTGGAATGGCGAGGTGCTCCCGCTCGGCCCCGATGCGCGCGACGATATTCGCATCCGCATTGGCTCACCCGCAGCAATCGGTCGGCTGATCCGCTCGCCGCGCCTGACAACGCTGGTCGAGGTCTATCTGTCCGGCGATCTCGACATAATCGGCGCCAGCCCGCTCGATGCGCTACAGCGCTGGGATCATCTGAAAGCCGTGGGGCTCAAACGATCGGTCAACCGCGCCCGGATCTTGCGGGCAGCGATACCCTTTCTGACCGCCCGCGCCCCGGTTGAGCATATGAGCTTTGCCGCGCGGGTGCGCCGGGTTGCCGGGCACGGTCGCGACGATCGGGGCATGATCCAGTTTCACTATGATGTCTCGAATGCGTTCTATGCGCTGTTCCTGGGCCGGGAAATGCAATACTCGGCGGCGGTCTTCACGCAATGGGACGGCGATCTCGATGCCGCACAGCATGCCAAGCTCGATCTCATATGCCGTAAACTGGCACTGGCGCCGGGCAAGCGGTTGCTCGATATCGGCTGCGGCTGGGGCGGGTTGGCCTGCCATGCGGCCCAGCATTTCGGGGCGGATGTGCATGGCGTAACGCTCAGCCAGGCCCAGTTCGACGCCGCTACCGCGCTGGTCAGGCGGCGAAGGCTGGCCGATCGCGTGACGCTGGAACTGCGCGATTACCGGGAACTGGCGGAAACCGCGAGCTATGACGCGGTTTCGCAGATCGGCATGTTCGAGCACGTCGGTATCGACAATCACGACGCATTTTTCCGCAAGATCGCCACCTTGCTGGCACCGGGCGGACTCTATCTGCATCAGGCGACGACGCGCCGCGCCACTCGGGACCTGACCCGTTTTCGCAAGCGCACCGCCTATATGGCGGTGATCAACCGCTGGATTTTCCCCGGCGGCGAACTCGATTATCTGGGCATGACCACTACCAACCTCGAACGCTGGGGCTTTGAGGTACGCCACATAGAATCAATGCGCGAGCATTATCACCTGACGTTGAAGGCATGGAGCGAACGGCTCTACGCGCGGCGCGAGGAAGCCATCGCCGAAGCCGGGCTGACCCGTACCCGGCTATGGCTGCTGTATTTTGCCCTGTCCTGTACGGGCTTCTGGCGCGGCGTGCTGTGCGATTTCCAGACGCTGGCCCAGAAAAAAGTCACCGGCCCATCGGGTTTGCCGCTGCGCCAACAGACCCTTCAGCTACCCTAAATTCGGTCCCCATGCCCATGCCCGTGACGCAAGATCGCGACAGCCACGGCCTGTTCAGGCATGGCCCTGTTCAGTCCCGCAATCCGTAGCTAGGCTTTCTCGATGCCGATCCGTATCCCCGATGTCCTCGATGCTGACGAAATCGCCCAATGCCGGTCCGCGCTGGCCGGCGCCGGCTGGGTGGATGGCCGGAACACCGCCGGTCATCTGTCTGCCGCCGTCAAGCAGAATGCCCAATTGCACTGGCAGGACCCGGTAGCGGTGCGGCTGGGCGGCATGATCATCGCCCGGCTGGAGCAAAATCCGACGTTCCTGTCTGCCGCGCTGCCCCATGCGGTTTTGCCGCCGCTGTTCAATTGCTACACCGGCGGCGGTTTTTACGGGCCACATCTCGATGGCGCGATCCGTCCGGTGGATGGCAGCCCGCGCCGCATCCGCACCGACCTGTCGCTGACACTGGTGCTCAGCGACCCTGGGGACTATGACGGCGGCGAGCTGGTGATCGCGGATATGCTGGGCGAACGCAGCATCAAGCTGTCCGCCGGAGACGCTATCCTGTATCCCGCGACCAGCATTCACCACGTCACACCGGTCACCCGCGGGGCGCGGCTGGCCGCGTTCACCTGGGTCCAGAGCATGGTGCGCGACAGCGGGGAGCGTCGGCAGCTGTTCGAACTCGACATCGCCATCCAGCAACTGCCGGACAGCGACGACATGGCCGCGAGCCGCCTGCGCCTGTCGAATATCTACCACAACCTGCTGCGGCGCTGGGCGGAGTTGTAGCGGCTCGTTCAGAATTCCAGACGAAGACCCAGGTTGATGCCGTGCGATGAATACCCGGTGCGCAGCGTCCCCTGATAACCGACGAACAGCGATCCCGCATCCTCGAATACGAAGTTCACGCCGGCGTTGATGTCTTCCTCATGCCGGGCGGCAGGCACGCCGGTCACAGTGAACGTAGTGTCGGTGTTGCCGTCGAAATACGCCGACACCGTGGTCGCTGCGCTATTGCCGAGCTCCGACCGATACACCGCGCGGACATAGGGCCGCAGTTTGCCGCTCGAACGCGTCAGCGACAGGCCCGCCAGCACATCGGTGCGGTTGGCGCTGATCGGCAGTACCGTCAGTGCGGCGGCGCCATCGCCGGTTTCGGTGAAGCCATTGACCTTGCCACGCATGAAATCGATACCGCCGAATGGCTCGAAGGTATAGCCGGCGGCATGCAGCATGAAGCCGGCGGTACCGACGGCCTTGAACAGATGCTCGCCGGCTTTACCCGTGGCGGTATCGGTGGCCGCGCCCACGGTCAGGGTCCGGGTCGTGCTCAGATGGCCGAAATTATACGCCAGCTGCCCGGTCAGATGGATTGGCCCGGCTTTGTAGCCGCCATAGCCGGCAATGGCGAAATCGCGATTCTTGCCTTTGAGCGTGCTATTCAAATTATGAAGCGAATCGAACGAAACGTTGCCGGCAATGCCGAATACGTGATGCGGCCCGCTCAGGTCATAACCGAGATTGAACCCGAACATTGTCTGCTTGGAAGAATCGGTGGTCGCCTTGGACACATCGGCCTGGCCGTTAGCGGACCCCCACCAGCCGTCTTCGGCATGATCGCTGTTCTGGTCGTCCATGCGCAGCCAGATCGCGCGCTCGAAATTGTTGGCCTCGTCCCGCAGCGCATTGGCATAGCTGAGCAGGCCGGCGGGCGACATCTGGTCGAACAACGTCGTCGCCTGTGCCACCGTCAACTGGTCGATCTCATTGATCAGTGTCGATTCATTGGTGGTGGAAGTGCTCCCGGCGGCGTCGGCAATTTTCACGATCGGGTTGAGCGCAGTGGCAACCGCCAGCTGGTTTGGCGTACCCGCACCCGCCGCCTGGATATCCGTGGCATAGGTGCCGACGCGCGACACCGTGAATTCATAGGCCTGCTGAGTGCCGCTGAGCGTTACCTTAGAACCGTTGCCGAAGGTGATGAATACCAATTTGTCGCCATTGGCGTTGGTGACGTTCACCGTATCGAAACTGCCGGTGATGCCATTATCGGCCAGGACAAAATCATATTTGGAGCCGACCAGGACAGACGTGCCCGTCTCGACATTGACGTTCAAGGTGCCGGAAATGGTGGCGGTGCCGCCAACCGCATCGATCTGGCTGTAGGGCTGGCTCGAGTTGCTGGTGCTCACGGTGGTAGAGCCGTTGGGCACGACAAATACGTTCAGGGTACCTGTGGAGCTTTGCGTGAACGAACCGTTGATCGTCACCAGCGCCGGCGCGGAACTGCTGCCAAGCGTCAGATAGCCGTTATTGATGAGACTGCTAGAGGTGGTACCAGCGCTGCCAAGCTTGGTTCCGTTTCCGAGCGCCATGGCATAGACGACGCTGGCGGCATTTTCACCGGTGGCATCGTTGGTCACCGTGGTGGCGTCGGCGGTCACGATCGTGCCGCTGAAATTGGCTTTCTTGCCGTTTTCAAATACGACCGTTGAAGCGGCCGACCCGACCGGGTCGAAAGCGCTTTGCGTCAGTGAACCGGTCCAGGCGCCCTCATTGTCGATAGTGATATTGCCGGAACCAGTGACATTGCCGGTAAGCCCATAGGTCGCTGTCGAGGTGGCCGTGGTGGTGGTATTGAAATCGTTGATGAAAGTTCCGCGGCTCGTGCCGGAATTGTTGCCGAACTCAATATTACCGGTCACCGCCGTCGGCGCCGTCGCGCCGTTGATGAAGGTGCCGTTGGTGCTGGCATTGCTGGAGGCGGTGCTGGCAGCAAAGCTCACCGCCGGCGTTGACGACGTGGCCGTCAGCGTGCCGTTGTTGGTGACCGTGCTGTTCATGCCGACCTGGATCGCTGCCGCGCCGGAGGTGCTGCTGCTCGCGGTAATCGTGCCGTTGTTGACGATTGTCGCGTTATCGCCGTACTGCACCGTGGCAACCGCGTTCGTCCCCTCGATCTGGCCGCCGCTGGCGACAGTGAGGCTACCGCTCGACCCGATCACCAGCGGTGCCGTGACGACCGCGGTAGAATCGGCGGTTACCTTCAAACCGGAATTCGTGTTGCTATAGCTGGCCGAGTCGCCGTCGCAGGTTACCGTGCTGTTGGCAGCCGCGCCCGCCGGCGTGCAATCCGCCCAGGCGGTGACGGGCAGGATCGCCGCCGATGAGATGATCAGGGCCGCTCGGACAGGGCGCTGGAACGCGCTGCGGCGCAGACGCGATGACTGCGCAAAGACATTACTCATGGACTAGCCATCCTCAAAAACCGGTCTGTACCCCGGTCGTGCGAGTGACGCCGGGGAGGTGAACGGCAGATGAACAAAGGGCGATTTTGCGACCAACTCCCTGCTTCGGCGATTTGATATGCACTGCCTGGCTATTGCGCGCTGATCGATTTTGACAATCATTTTTAGCGCTTATTAGCGATAGGCTGATTTGAACCGCGCTCGTACAAGCGCTGCACGGTATTTAAGGAGCAAACCGATGGGTGACAACAGCAAGGCTGCATTGGTCGACAGCCTGAACGGGCTTTTGGCCGATCTCTTCACGCTTTACGTGAAGACCAAGAATTTCCACTGGCACGTGGCCGGCCCGCATTTCCACGACCTGCATCTGCTGTTCGACCAGCAGGGCACCGAGATTTTCGCGCTGACCGATATCGTCGCCGAACGCGTGCGCAAGAACGGCGCTCCCACGCTGACCTCGATCGGCGCGATCGCGGAAAAATCCCGCATCACCGGGGAAGACCGCACCAACATCGACGCCATGGCGATGGTGCGCGAATTGAAGAAAGACAACGCCACGCTGGTCGAATCGATCCGCGAAGCCAAGGCCGCGGCCACGCAAGCCGGCGACAACGCCACCGAAGGCATGGCGGATGACTGGACCGATCAGGCCGAACGCCGTGTCTGGTTCCTGGGCCAGGTCTCGAAATAGGCGGTATAGGCACGATGGCGGCTGTAAATCTCATCGCCGATGCGAGTGACAGCGCCATCGCCCGGTGGCTGCATAGCCGGCTGGGCGGCGCGCTGGACCGCACCCCGGGTACTATCGCCATCACGATCCCCGGCGGTTCGACGCCGTTCCCGATCCTGGCCGAACTGGCGCACACCAATCTCGACTTCTCCCGGATCGTGGTATGGCCCGGCGACGACCGCATCGTTGCCGAAGACCATCCCGCCAGCAATGTCGGGCGGATCCGCAGCCTGCTGGAACCTGTGGGCGCGCAGATCGTGCCACTGCGCGAAGGAGCGGTTCCGCCGCATTTCGTGTTGGCGTGGCTGGGCATGGGCGGCGACGGCCACATCGCCTCGCTGTTTCCGAATACCGATCCGCGCGCCGACGATCCCCTGCCGATGCGCCGCCTGACCCCCGACCCGCTCCCGCCCGAGGCGCCATTCGACCGCATTTCGCTGACCATCCCGGCGCTGGTCGACAGCGATGAGTTGCTGTTCGTGATCCGCGGCGACGAAAAGCGGGCGATTTTCGAAGCCGCCGCACAACGCGCCAACGACCTGCCCATCGCCCGGCTGCTCGATGCCGCGCGGTCGCCGGTGACATGCTTCAGCTGATCGCGAGCCGTCTACCCGCGCCGCTGCATCGCCTGGTCCTGCGTCTGGCGCACTACATCCGCATGCGCTGGTGGCGGTATCGCCGGCTGCCCGTGGTCGGTTGCCGGGTGGTCGCGGTCAATTCCCTGGGCGAAGTGCTGCTGGTCCGCCATTCCTATGGTTCGCGGCACTGGATGTTGCCCGGCGGCGGCGTGGCGCCAGGTGAAATGCCGATCGCGGCGGCTATACGCGAACTGGCGGAGGAAACGGCCTGCACGCTCATCGGCCCGATCGAGGTGTCGGTCATCCGCCATGACTGGCAGGGGGTCAGCAACGTCGTTCACGTCATCGCCGGGCGGACCGGCGATACACCGCGACCCGATGGCCGCGAAATCGTCGCCACGCGGTGCTTTGCGCTTACCGCCCTGCCGGTGGATATCGGGGAAAGCCTGGCGGAAAACCTGTCCGCATGGGTGAGCCTGGTCGGCTCAGAATAGCGCCAGTTGCCCGGTGGCCTCGCCAGCGGCAGGCAGCGGCTCATCCGCCAGTGCCGATAAGGTCAGGCCCATCAGCCGCACCGGCAGCGGCAAGGGCAGGACATCTGCCAGGATAGCATGTGCCACGCCTGAAAACTCATCGCGATCGGCTACCGGCTCAGCCAGCGACCGCGCCCTGGTATGCAGCGTAAAGTCGGAAAAGCGCAGCTTCAGCGTGACCGTGCGCCCTCTGGTGCCGGCGGCTTCGATCCGCGTCCAGACGATCTCGATGATATTTTCCAGCGCCTCGCGCAGCCCCGTCCCCGTGGCAATGTCGCGATCGAAGGTCCGTTCGCCGCCCAGCGACTTGCGTGCGCGATCGGCAGACACCGGACGCAGGTCGATGCCGCGCACCGCCCGGTAGAGATAATCCGCCTGCGCCCCGAAATGCAGGCGCAGAAAAGCGATGTCCTTCTCGCGCAGGTCGGCACCGGTGGCGATCCCCAGCCTGGCCATCTTGTCGGCGCCGCGCGGTCCGACGCCATGAAATCGCCGCACCGGCAACGCCGCGACGAAAGCGGTGCCCTCGCCCGGACGGATGATGCAGATGCCATCGGGCTTGTTCTGGTCGCTGGCGAGCTTGGCCAGAAACTTGTTGTAGGACACCCCGGCGCTGGCGGTCAGCCCGGTTTCGGCCCGGATGCGGGCACGGATCAGTTCGGCGATATGCGTTGCCGACCCGATCCCGCGCAAATCCTGCGATACGTCGAGATAGGCCTCATCCAGTGACAGCGGCTCGACGGCATCGGTGAATTCATGGAAAATGGCGCGGATCTGGCTCGAAACCTCGCGATAGGCGGCGAAACGCGGTGGCCGGAACACCAGTTGCGGGCACAGCCGCGCCGCCTGGACCGAAGGCATCGCCGACCGCACGCCAAACCGCCGCGCCTCGTAACTGGCCGCCGCCACCACGCCGCGTTCCTTCGACCCGCCCACCGCCAGCGGCAACCCGCGCAGCGCCGGATCGTCGCGTTGCTCCACGCTGGCATAGAACGCGTCCATGTCGATATGGATGATCTTGCGCAGCCCCGTGGGCACGTCGTCGGGATCGCTGGATGGTCGGATATCGGTCATGAGGACTTGGCTTGATCTACTCCACCCGCCAGAAATAGTGACATGATCCTCTGGCCTTTGCCACCCACATTGGCCATGAGCGTGGCAATGACTTTCCTCTCCTCTTCTCCGCTAGCCGAATCCTCCGCTCCACCGCAGAGCCGGACTATCGGACCGCGCGAATTCGTCGGGCTGATGGCAATGTTGCAGGCGTTGCAGGCGCTGGCAATCGACGCAATGCTGCCGGCGCTCGCGCGGATATCGCATGACCTGGGTGCGACCTCCGACAATCAGCGGCAGCTTGTGGTGGGATTGTTCCTGGTCTTTGCCGGGGCCGGTTCGCTGGTGCCGGGCTCGCTGGCGGATCGCTTCGGGCGGCGACCGGTGGTGATCGGCTGCGTTGCCGGCTATATCGTGCTGACCATCGCCTCGGCGCTGGTCACGTCGTTCAATGCGCTGCTGGTGACGCGGGCGCTGCTTGGGCTGGCTTCCGCCGGGTTGGCGGTGCTGCCGCCCGCGATCATTCGCGACCGCTATGAGGGCGACCGCATGGCGCGGCTGCAATCTTCGATCCTGATGGTATTCATGATCGTGCCGATGATCGCGCCAACGCTGGGCCAGGCGGTATTCCTGATTGCCGGCTGGCGCTGGATTTTCGGGATGATGGCCGCATTGGGCCTGATCGTACTGGTCTGGACGTGGCTGCGATTGCCGGAAACGCTCCACCCCGGTCACCGCCAGCTGGTTCATTCCGCCGCGATCATAAGCACCATGCGGCGGATCGTAACCACCCGCAGCGCCATCGGCTATGTGCTGGGCATGGCGGTCGTCCAGGGCGGGCTGTTCGGCTATGTCAACTGCGCGCAGCAGCTGGTGGCAGAGCATTTCGGCGCCGGAACTCGTTTTCCCGCGATCTTCGGAGGCATGGCGCTGATGATGGCCACCACCGCCTTCATCAATTCCCGCATCGTCGAGCGGTTCGGCGCGCGGCGGGTGTCGCATGCGGCATTGATCGCCTACCTCTGCGCCAGCATGGCCCAGTTGCTGCTCGCCAGCAGCGGCAGTGAAACGCTGTGGAGCTTTATCCCGCTGATGACCGTGAACTTGTGCCTGATGGGTTTCATCGGCGCCAATTTCGGCTCGATCGCGATGCAGCCGTTTGCCAGGACGGCGGGTGCGGCCGCATCGACGCAGGCGTTCATCCGAACGGTGCTGGCTGCTGTCCTGGGATCGTTGATCGGGCAGGCTTATGATGGCACCGCTCGTCCGCTGGCGGTCGCGTTGCTGGGTGCGGGCACGGTCGCGCTGATCGTGGTATTGTTCAGTGAGCGGGGACGATTGTTTCGGCGGCTGCATCCGCCGGGCGCCGCCACGGCGGGGGATTGACCATCCGCTCCGGCGGCCGCGGGTATCGGCACCTCGGCATCGTCAGGTGGGTCACAAATCTCCTGCGGCCATGCTGATGATCGGCGTGGCCGGGACATGCTGGGCCATCCGCGCCAGCAACGGGTCCAACCCGGCTTCGGCGATAATGAGATCGCGATGCGCCGGACGAACGAAGCCAACCTCGCCCATCTCCCGGAAAAAGCCGAGCAGCGCGTCGTAATAGCCGAATGCATTGAGCAGGCCGACGGGCTTGGCGTGATACCCCAGCTGCGCCCAGCTGACTGCCTCCCACAACTCATCCATCGTCCCGACCCCGCCGGGCAATGTCAGGAAACCGTCGGACAGATCGGTGAAGGCCTGCTTGCGCTCATGCATGCCGCGCACCACCCGTAGCTCGGTGCAGGCATTATTGGCGATTTCGGCAGACGCCAGCGCCTGCGGGATCACCCCGATCACCTCGCCCCCGGCGGCCAGCGCCGCACTCGCGACCGCACCCATCAGGCCCAGCCGGCCGCCGCCATAGACAACGCCGATGCCGCGCCGGGCCAGCCCGTCGCCAACCTGCTGCGCCAGATCGATATAACGCGGATCGGCGGGCGTGGCGGCGCCGCAATACACTGCCAAGCGCTTGAATTCGCCCGATAGCGGCTTCACTTCGCCAAATCCGCCAACATCAGTTTCGCCACCCCCTGCGCTCCGCTTATCGCCGAGGACACCCCTGCACCGGGATGCGTACCAGCGCCTACCAGATAGAAATTGCCGATCACCGCATCGCGCTGGCGGGGGCGAAGCCATGCGCTTTGGCTGGGCAAGGGCTGCAGGCTGAAGGCGCTGCCCAGCCAGGCGTTGAGGTGGTGCGCGTGATCGCGCGGCGTGGAATGCCAACTGGTGATGATGCGATCGTGGATATCGGGAATGAAACGCAAGCCCACTTCGTCGAGAATACGGCGTTCGAGCCGGGGGCCGACCTCGCTCCAGTCGATCGGCAGCTTGCCCAAATTGGCTACCGGCATCACTGCCCGAAACAGGCTTTTGCCCGGCGGCGCCACTGACGGATCGGTCACGCTAGGATGCGACAGCCAAATCATGCCATCGCGCGGCAGCACCCCGTAATCGTATATATCCGCCAGCAGCCCGGCATAACGCGGTCCCAGCAGCAGCGTCTGGTGAGCGATACCCGGCCACGCGCCATCCATGGAGAAATGCACAACGAACAACGCGGGCGACCAGCGTTTCCGCGCCAGTGTCCGCGCCAGCGCCGGCCCGCGCGTGCTGCCGCGCAGCAGATCGCCATAGCTATGCATCACATCGCCATTGCTGACCACCGCATCGAAATGCTCATGCCAGCCGCTGGCGCATTCCACCCCGCTCGCCCGGTTGCCCAGCGTATGCACCTGCACCGCCGCATCGCCCAGGCGCAGCGTACCGCCCAGGCGTTGGAACAAGGCGGCCATTGCCGCCGCCAGTTGGCCATTGCCCCCCCTCGCGTACCACACGCCAGCGTCTTTCTCGCGCTTGTGCATGACCGCATGGGTCGCGCTGACCGTCATCGGATTGCCGCCCGTCATCAACGACGAACTCGACAGCACGGCACGCAGCTTGTCGGATTTCACCAGCCCCGCAACGTATCCATATAACGACCGCCAGCATTGCAATCGTAGCAAGGCGGGTAAAGCCCGCAACATGTTCGACAGGCGCAGATAGCTTTCGGGCGCGCGGTGGCGGAAGCCTTCGGCCTGCACCTGGGCCGCATAATCGCAAAATTCCTCGTACCCGGCAAGATCACCCGGCGCGAGACGGGCGACCTGCGTGCGCAGCGCCGCCTCGTCACCGACGAGATCGAAATGCGTGCCATCCGGCCAGCTGAACCGGGCCAGCGGCGACACCCGCAGCAGTTCGACATCGCTGGCCATGTCCTGCCCCGACAACAGCCACAGATCCTGCAGTCCGGCCGGATCGGTGATCGCCGCGGGCCCGGTATCGAAGCTGTAGCCATCCTGCCGCCAGCCGCGAGCGCAGCCGCCCGGTGCGTCGAGCGCCTCGACCAGGGTTGTCGCCACCCCCGCCGATTGCAGGCGGATCGCCAGCGGCAGCCCGCCCAGCCCGGCGCCGATCACGCAGACGCGGCTCACGCGGTCGCACGCATCGGCGTTGCACCGGTGCCTTCCGGGATGGTGATGTCCGCAGCGGGCATGTTCGGCATGTACGGTCTGTGCAGCGACACTGCAACCGGCTCGATCAAGCGTCGCCGGCGCGAGTTTGCAGAACGAGCCTATCGGGTCGCCACTGCCCTGCGCGCGAACGGCCAGTCGATCACGTCGCCCGCCCACAGCGCCCACCATACCAGCACCGGCTGGAACAGCAGGCGCGGGCCATGATACCACCAGCCGAAATGCTCGCCGCCCAGCGGGATATCGTAGATCGCCTGGTTGATGTTCGCAGGAAATACACAGATCGCATACAGCGCAAGGCCGATGCCCGCCGCCCTGCGCAATCCTGGCACCAGCAGCAGCGCCACCGCGCCGGCAATCTCGGCGATTCCGGTCAGCGCGATCACCAGCGGAATATCGGGTACCCAGTGCGGGGTGATCGCGATGAACCCCCTGGGCGAACGCAGATGGATGATCCCCGCTGCCAGATAAGCCAGCCCCAGCACCCAGCGCAGGATCAGACGAACGCGAGAGGTTTTCTGTGTCATCTGCACTAGGTCGCGCTTCGCCGGGGCCACCGCAACCCCTATCGGCGATATCGCGCAATAGCCATCGCACCAGCTGTTAAATGACCCGACGTGGTTTTGGCCTGCGGATATGCCATCCCGTCGCCGATCTGGTTATTCGCCAGAAACAAAGCTGGACAGCGGCGGCGATTTGCTTTCCATCCGTGCCAAACTGCGAGAGATAGCCATGCTCACTGAACGCCTATTTCGACCTCTGTTCTTGTTGGCGGTTGCCTTCACCCTGTTCATGGCCCTGCTCCCCAAGCCACCCGCGCTGCCGATCGACCGGTTCGGGGACAAGTTCGAGCATATGCTGGCGTTCGGCGTGCTGACGCTGCTGGCGCGCTTCAGCTTTCGGCGGATGCCATGGTGGCAGATGCTCGAACATATGTCGTTCTTCGGTGCCATGATCGAGGTCTGCCAGGCGATTCCCCGCCTGCATCGCGATTGCGATCCGCGCGACTGGGTCGCCGACACGGTCGCGGTGAGCCTGGCCCTGATGGTCGCGTATCTGCTGGCTCCAACCCTTGGCCGGGGCAAAATGTCGGCTGCCGTCCAACATGGCTGACCCTGCTGCCCGCGCCGACCCGACGGCCCAAGCGCCGCTGACCCGTTCGCAATGGATGGTGATCGCCGCAACCTATCTTGGCTGGACGCTGGACGCCTTCGACTTCTTCCTGATGGTGTTCCTGCAAAAAGCGATCAGCGAGGCATTCGGCACCTCGATCAGCGCGGTCGCCGAAGCGCTGTTCCTGACCCTGGCGATGCGCCCGCTGGGGGCGCTGGCGTTTGGCTGGCTGGCGGATCGCGTCGGCCGGCGCCCGGTGCTGATGGCGGTGGTGCTGATGTTCTCCGTGCTTTCGGCGCTCTCCGGCCTGGCGAGGTCGCTGGGCGAGCTGCTGCTGATCCGGGCAGCTTTCGGCTTTGCCATGGGCGGCGAATGGGGCATCGGCGCCAGCCTGGTCATGGAAAGCATCCCGGCGCGGCTGCGCGGGCGCGTCTCCGGGCTGCTACAGGCGGGCTATCCGTGCGGCTACCTGCTGGCGAGCCTGGCGTTCTATCTGTTCTTCGACCGGATCGGCTGGCGCGGGATGTTCTTTCTAGGGTTGGCGCCGGCGTTGCTGGTGCTGTTGATCCGCCTGCATGTCGATGAAAGCCCCAGCTTCACCGCTGCCGAAAAAGGCCCCCGGCAGGGAACGCTGGCGGCACTGGCCGAACACTGGAAACTGGCGCTGTACCTGATCGCGCTGATGACCATGTTCAACTTCTTCAGCCATGGCACGCAGGATCAATATCCCACTTTCCTGCAAAAACAGCATGCCTATGGCACGCACCTGACCGGCCTCATCACGGTGATCATGAACGTCGGCGCGATCATCGGCGCCTTCGTCGTCGGCAGCCTGTCGGAACGGATCGGGCGCCGCCGCGCGATGGCCATCGCCAGCCTGTGCGCGTTGCCGATCATCCCGCTATGGGCCTATGCCAGCACGCCGCTGCTGCTGGCGCTGGGGGCCTTCCTGATGCAGGCGGCGGTGCAGGGCGCGTGGGCGGTGGTGCCGGCCTATCTGAGCGAACTTTCCCCCGGTAATTTGCGCGCGATGTTTCCGGGTTTCGTCTATCAACTGGGCAATTTGATCGCCTCGCGCAATGCCGTGATCCAGGCGCACGTCGCAGAAAGCCATCATGGCAATTATAGCCTGGCGCTGGCCGGCGTCGCCGGGATCACCGCCGTGGTGCTGGCCATCTGGACCAGCCTGGGACCGGAACGGCGCGGCGCGGAACTATAACTCCGGTCCAGTATTGGACAGGAGTGATCCGCAGCGGAGCCTGGCCCGTAACGATAATATGCACCCAGCCCAAGCGCCCTGCCGGTCTGTTCCATCAGCCATCCGGATGACCCGTCCATGGGATCACGGATGGTCGATCGGCTCACGGTCAGACGGAAAGCGCATGCCTATGGCAACCCCGAGCGATAATGGCGCTGCACAATTACGGGATCTGCTGGCGCGTGTCGCGTTACGCGACCGAGAGGCATTCGCCGAGTTGTTCCAACTGGCGGCGCCACGGGTCAAGGCCTATCTGGTGCGGCTCGGATCGGCCACCGCTGCGGCCGAGGAATTGACGCAGGATGTTTTTCTGACCGTCTGGCGCAACGCGGATCGTTTCGATCCCGCAAAAGCCGGGGTGATGACATGGATCTTCGTAATTGCGCGAAACCGGCGCATCGATGGCCTTCGCCGGGAAGCGAGTACGGTCACATACGGCACGACCCCGCCCGAGGCGGTCGATGACGACACACCCTCGGCGCATGACGCGATCGCGGCCGGCCAGCATGAACTGCGCCTGCGCTGCGCCATCGCCCAACTGCCGCCCGACCAGCAGGATGTGATCAAACGCTCCTATTGGGACGAAGAAGCGCATGCGGCGATTGCCGCCGCGCTCGGTATTCCCCTTGGCACCGTAAAATCCCGCCTGCGACTGGCGTTGACGCGGCTGCGCGCCGCGATCGAGGATTTGAAATGAATAAATTCCTGGCTGACAAATTGCCATCGCCGCCCGCTCATCATCCGGGGATCGAGACGCTCGCCGAATACGCGGCCGGCCAGATGCGAGCCGGCTTCGATCTCGTCGTGGCGGCGCACCTGCATGGCTGTGCGCGCTGCCGGGATGACGTCGCGCAATTAGAGGCGCTTGGCGGCGACCTGCTCGATGCCATCGAACCCGCCGGCCTGGACGATAGCGCGCTGGCAAACACGTTGGCCCGGCTCGATGAACCGGCGCCGCCACCTTCGTCGCGTAGCCTGGATCGGTTGCTGGCAACCGCGCGGCGGCGCTGGGTAGCCCCCGGCATCTGGATTGCACAAATCGATACCCCGCACGATCGCGACGACCGGGTATTTTTACTGCGAGTCGGCGTTGGCTCGGCGGCGGCGCATCACGATCATAGCGGCGCCGAATTGACGCAAGTGCTGGTCGGTGCGCTGAACGATGACGGGGTGATCTACCGCGCGGGCGACATCGTGGAGCACGAGCAAAGCCAGGCTCATTACCCGCAAGTGTCCGGTAACGAGCCTTGCATCTGCCTGTTCGCCACGCAGGGCCGGCTTAAGCCCACGACATGGCTGGGACGGATCGCCTTCACGCTGGCCGGAATCTGACGCGATCCGGCCGTAGGGTACAGCGGACATAAGCGCGCCACCTGGATTATTGCGTATATCGCCGGGCGAAACTCACCATGTCGTCCAGCACCGGGGAATGTGACCGAAACGGCTCCGCAATTGCAGTGACTAAACTGACATGGCCGACGCGCGGATAGCGCCGCCGCTCGACCGGCGCGCCGACCGCCTGCAGCCGCGCCGCCAGTTCGTCGCTGTTGCGCGGGGCGACGACATTGTCCTTGTCTCCGGTGGCCAGCAGAGCCGGCACGGCCCCCGGGCCGACATGGTCGATCGGCTGCTTGTCGGCGGGATCGGCGGCATCGCCGAATGCGGCGATCACCGACGGCAACTGCGAGGGCAGGAAATCATATGGCCCGGCCAGCCCGATCATGGCGCGCACCGCCGCCCGGTCTGCACTCAGCCAGCGCGGATCATAGGCCAGCATCGCCGCGTCATAAGCGCCCGCCGAATGGCCGGCGAGCACCAGACGCTGCGGATCGCCGTGATATTGCGCGGCATTCGCGATTACCCAGCGCACCGCCGCCGCGTTGTCCTCCAGAAAGGCGGGATAGCGGACGCCGGGCGCCAGCCGGTAATCGGGGATTGCCACCATGAACCCGCGCGCTGCCAGTGCCCGGCCGACAAAGCCATAGCCCTCGCGCATGCCCGAATTCCACGACCCGCCGTAAATGAACACGATCACCGGCCATGGCCGGGGAGATGGCGTGGTCGGCGCATAAAGGTCCAGCCGCTGCCGGGGATCCGCTCCGAATGCGGCGCCGCGCAGTACCAGACGCGAGCCGCCGTCCTTGGGCATGATTTCGTTGAATACGCGCAAGGGCGAGCACCCGGCAGCGGCCAGCGCGGACAGCAGCGCGGTAAAAAGCCAGGGCAAGGCGGCTTTCGCCCGGCCCGGCGGATCGCGCCGAAAGATCAACTGCCGTTGTCGCCGTGCAAATAAGACCGCATGATCGGGGGTTCTATCTGCCCTCCTGCTGCGGCGCTCGCCAAGCTCGCGTTCTGTTGTCGCAACAGGCGGATTTCACGAGCGGCAACACTTCCTGGCGCGGTGAACTGCGCCGCCAGCCGGCTGGCGATGGGCGATCCCAGGCCGGTGCAGGGATCGATGCCGGTCGTCGCGCGAAAGGCGCCGTTGTCGCCCTGGGTTATATCGTTGAAATCGGCCGGGTGCAGATAGAGTTCGGGCGTCACAAAGCCCAGTTTGCGGCCGAAAGATGCGAACAACCCGGCATACAACGGTGCCACCGCGCTGGTCCCGCCGACAACCTCGGTTGCGCCGTTCAGCACGATTTCGTAGCCGGTTTCGGGATCGGCGTTGGCCGCGACATCGGGCACCAGCCGACCCGGTCCATGCGGCGCGCCCGCTTGCCAGCTCGGCATGGGAAACAGCGTCGAATAGCCGCCGCCGGTACCCTCGCCATTGGTCTTGCCGGGGTTGTCGTTCCAGACGACCTCGGCCCCCGGAGTCTTGTTCGTGCCGCCGCAGCCGACGACGTGCGGGCATGAGGCGGGCAGGTCGACATTGGCCGCACCGGTGCCGCCGTCGCCGGAATCATTATCACCCGATGCCGCGAAGATAATCATGCCGCCCTGCGCCGCCGCGGCTGCGACGGCTTCCATCTGCTGGGCAGCGGTGGCGCCCCATTCCGCCTCGTCCGCGCCCCATGAGATCGAACAGACATCGCAACCGTCGCTGGCGGCCTTGGCTACGGCAGTGGCGATGTCCTTCGACCAATAGACGCGGATCGTCGCGGCTTTGCCGGTGGCAATCGCATAGGCCCCGCCGGCAAGTTGCAGATCGAGCGCAACTTCGCCATTCGCGTCCGGGCTGCCGGTGAAATTGTTATTGGTGCCATCCACCGAGACGTCGGTGATCTGCGGCAGCGGCAGGCCAAGACCGTTGAAGAAACTGGCGATGTCGCTCTCGATCCAGCCGCCACCCAGCTCGACGATGCCGATCACCCCGCCCCCGGCCAGATCTTTGGGCCAGTCATAAGCCGCGCACAAACTGGTGAGCCGCCATGACGCCGGCGCTGCCGTGCGCGGGCGCTTGATGTTGCTATCGAGCGTGCCCATCCTGCGCATCCGCGGGCCCGGAAGATGGGATTGGACTGGTTCGTCAGTCATGACATGTCTCCGTGCTGGTGAACAATCGGAACATAAACGGACGAGAGGGGGATTCGCACCACGCCTGCCTGCTTGTACATCCGAAAAACCAGATCGGCATTCATACCCTGCCGCATGACGGGTCTTCAGCCGGTCACATCCGCCACCGCCGCCAGAAACACATCGATATTCCCCAGGGTCAGCCCGGCAATGTTGATCCGACCCGACCCTGCAAAATAAATGCCGTGGCGTTCGCGCATCGCTCGCACCTGATCGGGCGTAAAGGGCACGATCGAGAACAACCCGTTCTGCTTGCCGATCGCGGTCAAATCCACTCCGCCGACCTTGCCCGCCGCCGCCAGTTCCTCGCGCACCTGGCGCATGCGCACGCGCATGGTATCGAGTTCATCCTGCCAACGCCGGACCAGGCCCGCATCCGCCAGCACCAGGCGGACGGCGGCTGCGCCGTGATCGGGCGGCTGCGACCAGCTGGCGCGGGCCAGGCCGTGGCCGTTCGACATGGCGGCTGGCAGTTGGTTGCCATCTGCCATCATGACATAGACAGCACCAACGCGGTCGCGGTACAGGCCAAAATTCTTGTCGCAACTATAAGCCACCACTGCTTCGGGCACGGCATCCAGCACGCGGCGGATACCATAGGCATCCTCTTCCCAGCCTGTCCCCAGGCCCTGGTAGGCGAGATCGAGGATCGGCAACAGCCCGCGCGCGGCGACCAGCGCAGCGATCTCGTCCCATTGCTCAGGGGAATAATCGATGCCGGTCGGATTATGGCAGCAGCCATGCAGCAGGATCGCATCGCCCGGCTCCGCAGCGGCGATGGCGGCGCGCAAGGCGGCCATATCGACGACGCCGGCAGCGGTGTCATGGGTGAAGGTCTTCACGCCACAGCCCAGGTCCCGGAAAATCTGGACATGGTTCGGCCAGCTCGGCGTGCCCATCCAGAAACACTTGACCCCCGCGCGCTTGGCCATGGCAAACGCCAGCCACAGCGCGCCGGTACCCCCGGGCGCCTGCATGCCGTCGATACGGCTAGCAGCGATGGGCCGCGAATGCGACCCGAAAATATATGGCTTGAGCGCCTCGACAAAGGCCATATCGCCTTCGGGACCAAGGTAGGCCTTTGAATCCTGCGTTTCGACCAGGATTTTTTCGGCCGCCTTGATCGCGCTGAACACTGGCGTATCGCCCTGTCCGGTACGATAGACGCCCACTCCAAGGTCGATCTTGAACGGCCGTGGATCATCCTTGTAAAGCTTGATCAGCGCGAGCAGCGCATCGGCGGGCTGTTGTGGCAGGTTTGTAAGCATGGCGGCGGTCGCTTAGCCCCGCGATCGCCGGGGGGCAAGCCGCGCGTACGTCAGAATGGCAACCAGTTCTGATGACGCGAGATTTTCATGTAGCCGCCATTGATCCCCAGCCGCAGCCCGACGCCCAGCCGCACTGGGATCAGCACGACATTGCCGCGCCGCAGATAGCTGACATTGAAGCCGCCGACGAAATAGGCCTGCCCCTCGCCCGCGCCAAAGCGGCGAAACAGATCGTTGGGGTTGTTGAGATTATAGACCAGCACGAAGGTCTTGGCAGCATTGGCGCCGACATCGAAACCAATCGATGGCCCGGTCCAATAGACGGGAAGCGGTTCGTGCATCTTCTGGCACAGCGTGCCCGAGCCATATCGCAACCCGACCGCAAAAGCCCCACCGGCTTCACGCCCTGAGATATAACCGTCGGGCGCGCCCTGCTTATGCAGGATGTCGCGAATGAGCGACGCCAATCCGCGCGATCCCTTGCCGAACACGCCTTCGGCGGCGCCGATCAGGTCGTCGGGCTGATACCCGGCGCTGCGCGGATCCCGATAGCCACACGTCGCGGCGGCAGGGTCGCTGACCAGGGGATGCCCGCCGGAATACTGCGCTGCCGGCGCGGCGTAAGGCGCTTGTGCGGGAGCATTGTCAGACGGCTGCGGGGGCGGCGGCGGAGGTGTCATGGGCGGCGGCGGCGGCGTGGTATCGCCATCCGGTCGCGCCAGATCGCCATCGATGCTCCCCGACGGCGACGTCGATTGCGCAGCCACGGGCGTAGCGGCCACCAGCAACGCCAGGCTGGCGGTGAGCAGCATCTTGTAGCAGGCAATATTTGCGCGGCGCGCGACCGTGGCCATTATTCGTCCCTTTTCGTCGCTGGCCACCCGGCCATGCTGTCCGGCTCATAGGGTCTCGCAGCGAAAAGAGAAATCATTCAAACGCAGCCTAGCAATGGCCAGGCGACGAGCAGAGTCGCTTTTACGACCAAGCGATAGCAGAGCGGTCGAAGCAGCCCGACCCGACGCCCCGAGATAAAGTCCCCCAGCCCACTTGCCGCCCCCGCCACCCCCGGCTATAGCCCGCGCTCGCTGCCGCGAGCTGGAGACGTGGGTGAGTGGCTGAAACCAACGGTTTGCTAAACCGTCGTGCTGTGAATACGGCACCGAGAGTTCGAATCTCTCCGTCTCCGCCAGAACCGGGTCCGCAGCGTTCCTTCGCGAACCGCTGGGACCCTCGATTACCGCGGAATTATCGGCATTTTTGGCAGTTTGCAGCTGATATCAGTTCGCGTTCGATCGCCACAATTCGCGTAAGACCGCTGCCAAGGTTATGACCAATTTTATGACTTGAGATAGCCAGCATGCCCGTTTATGCCTCGATCAGAGGTTACGCATGCACGTCAGAAATAAGCTTAATGTGAAACAGCTCGGCTCGTTAACGACCCCCGGGATCTACTCAGACGGCGGCGGATTGTATTTACGAGTCAGACCGACAGGAACCAGGTCCTGGCTCTTCATATGCATGCTGGCCGGAAAACGCCGTGAAATGGGGCTAGGATCGGTGCTTGACGTGCCCTTAGCAAAGGCCTGCGAAAAGGCTGCGTCAGCGCGCGCTGTGCATCTGGAAGGGCGCGATCCGATCATGGCGCATAAGGCCATCGTTCGCGTCGAGGAACTACCAGCGACAAAATTCGGAACCTTCGCTATGAAATGGCTGGATGAGGTCGAATAAGGCTTTCGTAATCCGAAGCACCGGCAACAGTGGCGCAACACCTTGAACACCTACGCCGCCCCGTTGTTCGAACTGCAGATTGGCGAAATCACCACCGAGCAGGTGCTGGGGGTTCTACAGCCAATTTGGCTGAGCAAGCCCGAGACCGCCTCCCGAGTCGGGGGCCGGATCGAACGCGTGTTCGATGCGGCCAAGGTAAAAGGCTTGCGGCAAGGCGAGAACCCAGCCCGTGGCCGTGGCCATCTGGACCTGTTGCTGCCCAAGCGCGGCAAGGGTGAGGTAAAGCACCATGCTGCATTGCCGTTCCAGCAGGTCGCCGCCTTCATGATTGACTTGCGGAAGCGGCCAGGCACTGCGGCAAGGGCATTGGAGTTCAGCAACGCACCCCACGAGCGGGTATCGCCTTGCGTTGCGCGATCGGCAGGTATGGCTTTGTTTTCGGTAAGCTGCATCAGGCGAACATTGCGTCTGCCGACGAGATGAGGACGCAGCTTCTGGAGATTGGCAATCTCGAAGCTCTGCACGATCACCGGGGCATGGTTGAGATAGCTATCAGTGTTCAATACCGCCAGAAAACGGTCTTCCATCGGCAGACCGATCGAAGCGAAATAGGTCGAGTGCTTGATCTCCGGGATCATGCCCACGACACGCCCCCGCGCCGCCGCCTCTGCAGCGACGAAATCGATCATTTCCTCGAAGCCGACAATCTGGAACTCGCCGTCATAGGACTGGCTCTCGGGGGGAAATGCGTCCAGGCGCTCTTTCGCGCGCAGTGTCTTCAATTCGGCGAAGGTGAAATCCTCGGTGAACCAGCCGGTGACAGCGGCGCCGTCTATCGTCTTGGTGGCTTTGCGGTTGGCAAATTCTGGATGGGCGGCGACATCCGTCGTTTCGGCGATATTATTCTCGTGCCGGGCGACGAGTACGCCGTCGCGGGTAGGCACCAGATCGGGCTCGATGAAGTCCGCGCCATCGGCAATCGCCTTGGCATACGAGCCCAGCGTGTGTTCCGGGCGATGCGCGCAGGCGCCGCGATGCCCAAGCACCAGCGGGCGGGGACGTGCTACTGCATTCACGCCCCGTGCCGCAGCCAGTCCAGGCATGCCCGCCGTTATCGCCGCGAGTCCGGCGGCGGCGGCCAGCGTGTCGCGCCGCGATAACCGGGCGCTCATGCTCAGAAATTCACCGACAGCGTGCCGAAATATTCACGCGGTGCGATCGGATAGGCCGAGTAGCTGTTGGTCGCGGATCCGATCGAAACAGTCGACCAGCCCTTCGTATTGCCGAGGTTGGTGACGTTCAGGCTGATCTCCGCCTTGCTCGCCCGGATCATCGAGGCGGGCAGTTGCGCGGCCAGGCGCAGCGACGCCATGAAGTAGGAAGGCACGCTGGCATCGTTGACAAAGGTCGCATAGCGCTGACCCACGTAATCGCCAATCACCTGAGCTTCCAGCGGCCCGATGGCGAGCGTGGCGACGGTCTTGTTCATCCATTTGGGGCTGCCCGGCACCTGCTTGCCGCAGGTCGGCACGACGCCGGCCTGCACTGTCATGCCGCCGATGCAGGTTCCGGTGGCCGCCCCGATGCCCGATGCG
The DNA here is from genome assembly GCA_964658485.1 of uncultured Acetobacteraceae bacterium. Taxonomy (GTDB): domain Bacteria; phylum Pseudomonadota; class Alphaproteobacteria; order Sphingomonadales; family Sphingomonadaceae; genus Novosphingobium. The sequence continues at coordinate 42,247 of CAZZYX010000006.1, forward strand.
GTGGAGGTATAGTCGCTCTTGTACGTCGAGCTGTTGTAGGAGGTGGCGTTGTAGATCGAGAATGCGTGGCCGAAATGTGCGGTAAAGGCGGCATCGACGCCGTCGGTATGTACGCTGCCGACGTTGACCAGCGTCGCCGTGCCACCGGTGATGCCGCTGCCGGCAATACCGCCGGGGTTGCTGTTGATCGCGAGCTGGCGATTGTTGAACACCACATGATAGTAGTTCACCTGAGCCTCGATCGCGCTCACAGAGCCACCTGAATAGCTGCGATGTGTGCGCAGGCCGGCCTCATAGGTCCAGCTCGTCTCGGGCTTGCCGGTTTGGGCAAATGCGTTGAACGCGGCTTGGCTACCGGTGAACCACGGCGACAGCGAAGCGCCGCCTTCATAGGTCATATATTGCCGCAGGTTCTTCTGCACGTTGAGATAGAATTCCTCACGATCGGTAAGCTCATAGCGCGCGCCGAAAGCGGGCAGGAACCAGCGTGCGGTGTTGAGCCGGCCCTGCGGCAGGCCGCCGGTGAGACCCGACAACGAACCGGCGACGGGCTGCACCGGATAGTAGCCGTTGGCCCATTGCGCGCTGGTCTTGAAGCCGGCCTCGATCTTCAGGCGTTTGGTCGCCTGCCAGTCGTCCTGCAGATGCAACTGCAGTTCCTTGACGCGCGATTCACCCTGATACTGCGTAAACAGCGGGTTCGAAGGGCGAATGTATGGAGTGGAACCGGACGGATTGCTGGCATCCACGCCATACCAGCGGCGCCATTGCGTGGCGCTGTTGTGCTCGAACCAGCCGCCCAGTTCGATGCTATGCGCGCCCAGCTCGACATTCAGGTGAGAGATTACGCCCTGCCGGTCGATGCGGTACTCGGTGGTGCGCGTCACCAGCCCCGATCCGCCGGTTGCCGCGACCAGCGCCGCCGAGTTGTTGGCATTGCCTTTGAGGTGCGTGTCGGTGGCGTAGTTGGGATCCAGGTAGGCTTGAATTACCGTGATCGACTGGCCAAGCGGGCCGGCAACCACGCCGACGGCATCGTCATGGTGGGCATAGGCGGTATTCGACCAGGTGACATGATCGGACAGATGCGCGTCATATTTGGCATAGCCGAGATAGTCGGTGCGCTGCGCGTCTGAATAATAGTTCTGGTAATTGCTGCCGAGCGCCGCCGGGGTATTGCCGAAGGGGGCGACATAAGCGCGCATGGCTGGGAATTTTGGATAAAGGTAGGGGCGCGTGTAGGGCGTGTAGAGCTGGGCGGCGGTGGCGGTCTTGCCTGGCGAGGGGACGAAGAACGAAGTTGCGTCCTCATTCGGCTCGGTCTTGTTGGCATAGTCGAAATACAGCGTCAGCTTGCCGGCCGACGTATCGCGCACCAGCTTGGCGTTGACCTGATAGCCGCCCTGAATGCCGTCGAAATCCCACGACCGCGCACGCTGGCGGACGACCGAGATATAGGCGGACGTGTTCTGCGCATCCCCAATCAGCCCGGTGTCCAGCCGCGCATAGGTACGCGATGCGCCATAGCTGCCGCTGGTCTGATCGACCTGAAGGCCAAGATGTGCTGCCGGGTTGGCAGAGAAAGTCTCGACCGCGCCGCCCAGATTGCTCGTCGAAGGCGTTCCGAGATCACCGGCGCCAGTCGATACCACCACCCGCCCGACGTTCTCGGAGATTACCGCCCGCTGTGGCGAAAGGCCATTGTAATTGCCATAGTTCTGATCGCCCAGCGGCACCCCGTCCATGGTGTAGCCAAGCTGCTGGAAGTTGAAGCCGTGTATGAAGATCTGTGCGTTCTGCTCGTTGTTGCCCCATGGGTCGGCCGAGATGTACAGCACGCCGGGCAAGGTTTCGATGGCCTTCAGCGGTGATATGCCCGGCAGGATCTTCTGGATCTCCGCCTGGGTGATAGCAGTTGCCGAGCGAGTCGCCTTGGCCGTCACGACGATGGCTTCGGCGCTGTCAGTCGGCGCTGGATCGGACGGCCGTTCCTGCGCAAGCGCGGGGCAAGCACCCTGAAGCGCAACGATGGTAACTCTCAACGACAGCGATTTGCGCAGAGCACGGATACCGGTCATAAGGCCCCCTTGTTCGTTTTCGCATGTTGCGAATATGCCCGGCGGGTAGGGCGGTTTTGTTTCGCCACTGTGAAGTTATTGCGACGAAGCTATGACAACGGCGCGAGAATGGCGCTCCTGGTGGACGGCAGCTGGCGTGGAATGCGGCCGACTTAGGTATGTGAAACCAGGCTGGCACCAATCAACCAAATGGACGGTTGTCACATTTTCGTCATGCGCCGCCGGACTCGCGGACCCATAGCGCCGCCGTCGCCACCGCGCCAATTGTCGCGAGCACTCCGAACATCCATAGCATCGGCTCATAGCCTTCGGGATGCGCCGCGCCCGCGTGGTTCAAATCGTTTAGCCAACCCGCCGCCAGATTGCACGCGGCCAGCCCCAGGCTTTGCAGCACGTTGATCAGCCCGTAGGCGGTCCCCAACCGCTTCGGCGAGACCAGCATTGCGGTCGCCGGCCAAATTACCGCGGGCACGACCGAGAAGCTGAGCCCCATCATGGCGGTGGAGATCCAGAGGCTCCAATGCGTTGCATCGAGCATCACAAAGGTCAGCGGCATCAGCGCGGCGCCCAGCGTCAGCAGCATCGCACGCCGGCCGAAGCGATCCGCGATCAGCCCGAAGATCGGTGTTGCGAAGATCGCGGTGAAGAACACCCAGCTGTTCACGAGACCAGCTTCGGCCAGCGAAAGCCCCTTGGCGTCCTGGAAATAGACTATGGCGAAGGTGCTGCGGAATGGAAAGAACACCGAGGCGAACAGCACGTTCAGCGTCAGGATATACCAGAACGACCGGTCGAAACCGCGAAAATCGAACATGCCGTGCCACGATTGACTGCCCCCCGCTGCCTCTCGCCGACGCCGCATGTCGAGGACCCAGTACGCCATTGCGCCAATCAGGCTTATCCCGGTCAACCCGGCCGCCAGCCATAGCGGCGGCTGCCATGCGCCCGCATAGATCCCGGGCGCCCAACTCGGCGAGATGTCCGCCATATACGAGCCGACTCGCGCCAGGCTGAACAGCAGCGACATAGCCAGCGCCGCGCGCGCGGCATGGAACCACTGTGCAATCCCGGCCAGCAGCGCGATCAGCAGCGTCTCCTGCCCGATCCCGAACAGCAGCCGCCCGAATACCATCACCCCGAACGGCTGGCCTATTGCGGTGAGTACAGCGCCGACAAAGCAGAAACCTGCCATCACCACGGCTATGCGCGACGCGCCGAACCGGTCGATCGGCAGGCCTCCGAGCAGCGACAACGGGATATTGGGCAGCCCGATCATCGAATTGAGCAAGCCGAAGTCGACCATGCCGAGACCGCGCTGCTTGCGCAGCAAGTCGGCTACCGGAGCGATGGCGTCGAAGGCGTAGTAATTGCCGGCGATGGCAACGCTGCACAACGCGAGTACCAGCCACTTCAATCGCCCGTCCTGATGCACCCCGGTTTCCTTCAGCCGCGTCGTGACGCGAAAGTATCAGCCCCCGGAGGAGCTTAGTGAATCCGCGCCCCCTGTCGTCGCAATTCCGCCTGCACCAATCCCACGTCCACGCGGTCCGGTGCCACTCCGGTCTTTAGCGAAATCGCCGCCGCCACCCCAGCGCCCTGCCCGGCAACCGCGCAGCACATCATGTTCCGTACCGCTGCGTGCGACACCTTGTCACCGCCGATCGCGCGACCGGCGACGAGCAGATTTTCCACCCCCTGCGGTAGCATCGCGCGATAGGGAACGTGGAAATACCGCCCGGTGGTGGGCAGGATCAGGATCCCGTAACCTTCGATGAATTCGGGAAATATGCCGATGCTGTCGCCAAAGCGCGCCTGCTCGCGGACGTCGGTTTCGGTCAGATTATAGATCGCGTCGATCTTGCGGGTGTCGCGCACGCCCAGCGTCATCCCGAAATTGCGCAGTTTTGCAGTTTCACAGCCCGGCATGAACGCCTTGAGTGCTTCGACTGCCTGCACCGCCCGCCAGCGCCCCTCCATCTCGCCGCGCGTGAGGTCGTCAGGATCGGTGCCGTCGCAATCGGCGATGTGGACGAGGTTCAGGTAGGTGAGATCGCCGTGGTCGCTGACTGTGCCCCAGGTGCCGGCAATGGTCGCCAGGTTGGCGGGGATCAGCCCGGCCTCCAGCGCCATCCTGAACGGCTTGCGCAGAAACGGGGAGAACATCGCATCCTCCTTGCCATCGGTTTCGATGTCCCATTCGCCGTTGCCGCCCCAGTCCGCATAGGTCTGCGGATCGGCCTTTACGTGGTCGATGAAACGCGCCTTGTTGACGCCGCTCATCGAGAACATCACCGAAACCGACATCATTTCCTCGCGCGGGGTCTTGCGCACTGCGGCGCCGCAGCGTGCGGCGATGTCGGCGTCTCCCGTGGCGTCGATCACGCGCTTGGCCAGGATCGCCTCGCGCCCGGCCTTGCTCTCGACGATGACGCCACGGATCGCATCGCCTTCCATGATCGGCGCGACGAATTGCCGGTGCAGCATCGGATGGATGCCCGCTTCGGTGACGAGCACATCGGCGACAACCTTGAACAACTCGGCATCGAGCGCATGGCTGGTCGATTGCGGCTCGGGCATCGCCGCGCCCATCGCGATCGCCCGGCTCTCGAACTCGGGGCCGATGCCTTCGCTGTCGATCGTGGTCGGGTGGCGATACCAGGCAAGCCCCTCGACCCCGACCTGGGTCATGTTGCCGCCGAAGCAACCATAGCGCTCGAGCAATGTCGTTTCGACGCCAGCCCGCGCCGAGGCGAGCGCGGCGGCAAGGCCGCCGGGGCCGCTGCCGACCACTAGCACATCGGTCTCGCGAACGACGTCGATTTCGCGGCTCGGTTCGGTGATGCGCTTCATCGGACGCGGGCCTTTGGTTTCTGGTACGCTAATTAATCTGCAGTGCCGATCAGCTCAGCGAACCAGCTCCACCAGCGGCAGCATCTGTACAGAATACGTCTCCATTTCCCAAATGGCCGTCGTTTTCCGGCACAACTGCCCGGCTCGAACGAAATCCGTCTTTCACTGGTCATCCGATGTCGGCTCCCGCGCTGCAATAAAATTGTTATCTTTGCAGGGCAGGGAGGCCGCGCTAGCGAAGTACAACCGTGCCCGCGCAGATCTTCATGGGGACAATAACGACATGGTTTCTTCAAGATCCACAGCGCTGCTGCTGGCCGGTATCGCGACTCTCGCAACCCTGCCGACGGTTGCTCTGGCGCAGCAACAAGTCCAGTTGGCCGACGCGTCAGCCAGTGCCGATGTGGCTGACTATACCGGCGCGATCGTCGTCACTGCGCAGCGGCGTACGGAAGATGCCATGAAAGTGCCGGTAGCGGTCTCGGTGCTCAAGACCGAAGCCCTGCATGATTATGCGGCAGCCGGTGGCGACACCCTGCTCTCGCTCTCGGGCCGGGTTCCAAGCCTCTACATCGAATCCACCACGGGGCGGATTTTCCCGCGCTTTTATATTCGTGGCCTGGGCAATATCGATTTCTATCTTGGCGCCTCGCAGCCGGTGTCGGTCATCCAGGACGATGTCGTCGAGGAGCATGTGATCCTCAAGTCCAACCCCGCTTTTGACATCGCCCAGGTCGAAGTTCTCAAGGGTCCGCAAGGCTCGCTGTTTGGCCGCAACACCACGGCGGGCATCGTCAAGTTCGACAGCGCACAGCCGACCGAAAGCTGGCAGGGCCAGGGCTCGGTCAGCTATGGCCGCTTTAACAGCGTCAACGCCGATGTCGGCGTGGGTGGCCCGTTGACGAAGGACGGCAGCGTCAGCTTCAGGCTGTCCGGGCTGTACCAGCACCGCGATAACTGGATCAGCAACGTCTACGCCGGCCCATCAGACGACGGCACCAAGCCCGGCCACGATGTCATGGGGGGCTTCAACGAACGTGATGTGCGGCTGCAACTGCTGTTCAAACCGTACAGCGCGTTGAGCGTGAGGCTGGCCGGCCATTACCGCGACTATGACGGCACCGCCTCGATCTTCTATCGCGGCTCGATCCCCCAAGGCCGTGACACCGTGCCGGCGAACATCGCTCGCTCGGTGGTCGCCTATGACGAGGGCCAGAACAACCCGCAGGCCTACAAGGCGCATGGCGTCTCGTTGAAGGCGGATTATGACCTGGGCGGACCGGCGCTGACGTCGATCACCGCCTGGGAACATGCCGCTGGCTACAGCCGCGGCGATACCGACGGCGGCGCGGCGGCTAATTTCGGCGGCGTAACGCCCAATATCTGCTCGGTAGGCTGCGGCGAGTCGCAGGGCCAACTGCGCGGTCTCGACCAGTGGACTGAGGAACTGCGTCTCGCCAGCCCCAACACCGGACGCTTCAAGTGGCAGGTCGGCGGCATCTACTTCGATTCGCGCGACCACACTGAGTTCGACCAGCGCAGCTATTTCCTGACCAGCAACGTGCTGGGATCGACGCCCAACCCGGGCAACTGGGTGCTGTTGCATGACGTCAACACCTCGTGGGCCGGGTTTGGCCAAGCCAGCTATCGATTGACCGACCGGCTGACCGTGACCGCCGGCGCCCGCGAAACCAATGACGTCAAGCACACCACGCTGCTCAAACAGTCGACGGCAGCGCCGGTCAAAGGGCCGACCGACGTAAGGCTGTCCGACACCAAGCCAAGCTGGGATAGCAGCCTACTCTACCGCGCATCGCAGGAACTCAGCCTGTATGCCCGCGTCGCTCGCGGCTTCCGTGGCCCCACAATCCAGGGCCGGTCAGCGGTGTTCGGTTCGTCGTTCGGCGCGGGGACGTTGGCGACATCGGAAACCAATACAAGCTGGGAGGCCGGGCTGAAAAGCGCGCTCCTCAACAACACGGTGCATTTCAACCTGACCGGCTTTTACTACACGGTCGACCACATCCAGCTCAACGGTAATGACAGCAACGGCGCAAGCGTGCTGTTCAACGCGGCCAGGGCCAAGGGCTATGGCATGGAAGCGGAACTGGAGGCACGGCCAGTCACCAATCTGCGCTTCAACGTCGGCCTAAGCCTGTTGCATACGCGGATCGAGGATAACAAGATCTACACCCAGGTCGGCGCCGCCGGCGGCGTACTGGCCGAAACTGTGCTCAATCCGACCATTCGCATCGGCAACAATTATTTCGCCCAGATCAACGGCAATCCGCTGCCTAACGCGCCAACCTTCAACTTGAATGTCAGCGGACGCTATGATCTGCCGATCGGCGGCAACAACCAGCGCCTGTTCCTGTCCGCAGACTTCGACATGCAGGGCCAGACCAATTACGTCCTCTATCGCAGCGTCGAATATACATCGAACGGCAATCTGGAACTCGGCATGAAGGCTGGCTATGCGGTCGGCCGATATGAACTGGCGGCGTTCGTGCGTAACATCACCAACAGCAAGAACCTGATCGACGTGATCGACACCTCCAACTACCGCGCCGGCATCTATAACGACCCACGGGTTTTTGGAGTCATGCTCAGCGGTTCGTTCCGCTGAGGGTGCGGCTGGGGACGACAGGAACCGTCAAGAGGTCAGCTTGCCCGGGATCGTAACCGCAATCCCTGGCGTTTGCTGAATGAGCGAATTAGTTTCTTCAATCCAACCTCATCTACAGCGGCTGCAGCATCGTCGGGGTTGAACCAGCGCTGCTCGCGCTCGTCCTGCTCCGGCCACTCGTTTGCCAGCGCGGTCACGGCCATGGGGAAGACATCGACCTGGGCTATTCGAGATTTTCCGTCCCTGCCACGTTTGCCATAGGTGAGCGCGCCAAGCGACCTGGCATCCATCGTTCCGCTTGCACCAGCTTCCTCGAAGGCTTCCTGCGCCGCTGCCTCATGCTGCAGCAGGCCAACCATCGGGTTTCCTTTCGGGATGATCCATCGGCCTGTCGCGCGTGACGTGATGAGCAGGATGCGGAGCGATCCGTCGAGTTCCTTGCGGTAAGCGAGGGCGCCGATCATGAGCCAACGCTCGAGTTGTTGCGAAAGGCGCGAAAGCATCGCTTCGATATGGCGACGACGACATTGAACTCCGATGCCGTGCATCGTCTCATGCTCGACTTTGTCGAATGGCTTTCAATCGGAGAGTGGCGCACGCGCGACGAAACCCGGGAGCTGCGCGAGGTACTGGCGCTGGTGACAGCCGTGCAGATGCTCGATCGCCTGCGCCGAAAGATCAAGCGTGGCGGCAAAAACCTCGCCGAGCTAGACGAGCATGAGCGGCATGGCCTGAGGATTGTCGGCAAAAAGCTGCGCTACACGGCCGAGTTTTTCGCGGATCTCTACCGCGACAAGAAAGCCGTTCAACATCGCGAAGCCTTTCTCGAGGCGATGGAAAACCTGCAAACGGAGCTTGGCCATCTCAACGATCTGGCGAGCGGGCGGGTGGTGCTCGAGAAACTCGGTATCGCAAACGCGGATGCAATCCTTGCCTCTGGCAAGGAAGGCGATCCGGAGCGCCTGCTCGCCGACGCCGAAAAAGCGTATGCCAGGCTGGTAGCGACGAAGCGCTTCTGGCGATGATAGAAGGATAAACTCCGGACCTATATTGGCCTAACTGATTACTCAGTTGGATTATACCACGTTGAGATCGACGCGCACGCGGATGGCGTCATGCCGCCAATATTCCTGGTCGTATTCAACTACGCGCCCGGCGGAGTCGAAGCTGGTGCGCACCACCAACAGGCCGGGCGTGCCCGACTTGACGCCTAGCGCCTCGGCCTCTTCCCTAACTAGCGCGCAGGGGCGCATGTCGACGCTGTTGCGGGCGACGGTAATGCCATAATGGGTCGTCAGGATGTGCGTCAGCGAGCCATCGAGCGAGTGGGACAGCAGGTCGGGCGCCAGCGCGGGATCGACGACGATCCGTTCGACCAGCACCGGGCGACCATCGATCAGGCGGCGGCGCCGGATGGTGTGCAGCATGGCGCCGGGTGCAACCCCGAAGATGGCTTCCACGGACGCTATTACCGACGCGCTTGCCTTCGACAGCGTTTCGGTCCCCGGTGTCCGTCCCTGCTCGGTGACATAGGCCATGAAACCGGCCCAGCGTGTTGGATCATAGGTGACGGCAGGCGGCGAGACATACCAGCCGCTGCGGTCGCGGCGGTAGATCAGCCCCTCCGCTTCCAGCTGGAACAATGCCTCGCGAATGGTGCCGCGTGCGGCGCCGGTCTCGGCCTGCAATTGCCGTTCCGACGGCAGCTTGGCGCCCGGCGGCTGTTTGCCGTTTTTAATATTGCGCGCGATCTGGTCGCGCAGAACGAGATATTGTGGGCCGACAGGCGCCGTTCCGGGTGTGCGGGTCAGGACAGGGGCTCGGTCTCGATGTGCATCCGATCACTCTGCCGCAAAACCAGCGATTCCAGCAATGGCCGGTAGCTTTCGAGATCCGGCACCTGCCAGTCCCGACGCTTGCCAAGATCGTCGTAACGGCGCAGCCGAAGCGCATCCTCCGCCCCGGGATTTGCGATGAAATGCGCCATTTCCTGCGAGCTATGTGGGCCGCCTTGAAGCGACAGGCTAAGCTCCGACGCGGGGCTGAGCGCTGCGTGATAATCCGGCTTGGCTGCGCATAGATAGCGCTTGGCTTCGACGTGCAACCGCACCGGTTCGGTCACTGCGGGCGGGAAATAAAGCGCGAGATAGGCGGCGCCGGACGCTTCGTGCCCGGCGTCGATACCCTGCTCGGCAGCATCCCCGGCGTCGTCGAAAAAATGTCCTAGGTCATGCAGCAGGGCAGCGGCGATCAGCGCTTCGGGCGCTTCATCAAGCATGGCGAGATGCGCCGACTGCAGGATGTGCTGCATCTGGGTGACTTCTTCGCCATAGTGAACGAGGCCGAATGCATTGAGAGTAGAGAAGATTCTATCAACTGTAGTAGACTTCATGACTGTATTGTCGCCCCGCGTGGATGCTCCTGGGGCCGAAACGGATAGCTGCAAAGCGCCGCAGTCCGACCTGCTAGGATGTCGCCAATCTGTATTCAAGGTGGACTATACCAGTATGATGACTAACGCACGACATGAAATGCCTTGGCGCTTGCCAAACGTGACGCCGATGAAATGAACGGTGACCGACGGGATTTCCTGCGGCTGGCCGGCGTGGGATCGGCGATGGCCATGTCCGGTCTCATCGATCGTGCGCTGGCGATCCCTGCCGCCCGCACGACCGGCTCGATCATGGATGTCGAGCACATCGTTATTCACATGCAGGAAAATCGGTCGTTCGACCATTATTTCGGCATGCTCAACGGCGTCCGTGGCTTTGGCGATCCTCGACCGTTGCGGCTGCCGGGCGGGCGAACGGTGTGGTCGCAGCCCTCGCAGCAGCATCCGGACGGCTATGTCATGCCCTACCACGGCGACGCGAAAACGACGCGATCGTTCCTCGTCGATGGCGCCGACCAGTCGCATGTCGAGAATATGGAAATCTTTAATCACGGGCGCTTCGATCGCTGGGGCCATAAGCCGGAGCTGCACAACCGGATGCTGCATTATGGCGCGGGCGACCTGCCCTTCTACTACGCGCTCGCCGACGCTTTTACCGTTTGTGACGCCTATCATTGCTCGACGATGACGCAGACTTATCCCAACCGGATGCACCTGTTTACCGGCTGCAACGGCGGCGGCACGGTCGGCGGCGACCCGCAGATGCAGAACTACGGCGAAGACGAGACGCCCAGCGCGGACATGGCGACGGACAAGCCGATCGATCCCGGCGCTTACGGTTGGACGACCTATGCCGAGCGGCTGCAGGCGGCGGGGATCGACTGGAAGGTCTACCAGGAATACGACAATTTCGGTGATAATCTGTTGTCGGTATTCCCGCCGTTCCGGCCTTGCGCAAAGGACAGCGAGCTTTATCGCCGGGGCCGATCCTGGGTCAGCGAGCATGCGCAGGGCCAAGACCGCGCCCGATCGGATGGCGAGCAACTCGTCGCAGCCTTCCGCCACGACATCGAGCGCGGACAACTGCCGCAGGTCAGCTGGATCGTGACCGCTGCGGACTTGTCGGAGCATCCGCAGGCCGAACCCGCCAAGGGCGAGCATGTGACGGCCAAGCTGATCGAGGCGTTGATCGACAATCCCGAGGTATTCGCGAAGACGGTCTTCATCCTCAACTATGACGAAGCCGGCGGCTTTTACGATCATATGCCGCCGCCGGTGCCGCCGGTCGGCCGATACCACGGCCGCAGCACCGTTCCGCTTGATGGCGAAACCAAGGATTATCGCGGCTCGGGCAAAGCTGGCAACGAGCAGCACCCGATCGGTCTGGGGATGCGGACGCCAACGGTAATCGTATCGCCGTGGAGCCGTGGGGGTTATGTCTGCTCGGAGGTGTTCGACCATACCTCGGTGCTGCAATTCGTGGAGAAGCGCTTTGGCGTGCGTGAACCGAACATCAGCCCATGGCGGCGCTCAGTATGCGGCGACTTGACGTCCGTGTTCGATTTCACTGACGGACAGCCGATGATCGCACGGTCGCTGCCCGGCACCGACGACTTTGCCGAGCGGGTGGCGCAGTCGACTGCCGGAACCGCTAACGCCATTCCCGCGCAGCAGTCGCCGACGACGCAGATGTCCGGCCAGCGCGCGCACCGACCGCTGCCTTATCGGATTATCGCCGATAGCCATGTCGACACGGATGGGCGCCTGGTCATTGCCATGTCCATCAAGGGTGAGGCGGGCGTGGTGCTGACCGTGCATGACAATCACGATCGGATCGAGCCGCGCCATTACACCATTGGCGCTGGCGACCGGATCGAAGATGCCTGGGACGCGGATGGCGACAGGTTCGATCTCACTTTGCGCGGCCCTAACGGCTTCTGGCGGCGGTTCGCCTACGGCGCGGGAGCAGACCGCGAGGTGCGACTGATCGATCGTCCGGATATCGACGCCATCGAGCTTCGGCTTGAAAATCGCAGCCCCGCGCCGCTGACCTTCACCATCGTGCTGGACGATGCCTATCCCGCCCTTGCGCGAAGGCGCGAAGTGACGGTGGCGCCCGGCAGGACCGGGTCCGATCTGTGGCGATTGTCGGCAAGCGACAACTGGTACGACCTGACGATTACCGCCGGATCGCAAGACGAAGCATCGTGGCAATATGCCGGCAAGCTGGAGAATGGCCGGCCCGGTCGGACCGATCCTGCTATCGGAACGATGCGGGTCTAGAGCATCGCGTCCAGCCGGAGTGGGCCCGGTCCGCCAGCGGCGGGATCGGAATAGGATGGCTCGCCATTTTCGACATGGCCTGCCATTCGCCAGCCCTGGCCTCCGGCCATGAACTGCCGGTCATACCAGCCGTGGCTATCCGTCAGGTTCAGGGCGATGCCGCGCGCTTCTCCGCCTGCCAGCACGATCACATCGGGAGCGGCGCCGTAGGCCCGGTCGGTCATGGCGATGGACTGGCGGGTCGCGGTGAGATTCTCGACGCGCAACGAGGAATGGCCGTCCGCGATGGAAACCGAGAAGATATCGCTTCTCCCAGTCAGGCGCCGATGGAAGCCGTTGGGGCCATGGACGAAAATGTCCGTGGCCCCAACGGAGACAGGCAGCGGGTGAGCAAGTTGTTTTCCTGCCGCTACCGTATACCGCGCCGATACTTCGTCGAGGCGATTGACGTCGTAGACAAGGAAGACCGCCGCTCGCTCAGCCGAATGGTTGGCAAACCACAAAGCGTGGTTGGTGCCCGCAACCCGCAACCGGGCGTCCAGTTTATAAGGCGTGGCCCGCCGGCGTCGCAGGCCGGTTTCCTGCACCGGGGCGATACCCTGATCCGGGAGGGGTGGCTGGATTTCCACGAGCTTGGCCGCATGCTTGGAGAGGGCAGCGGTGGCCGGCAGTGCGGCCAGGAAATCGAGCGTATCGGGCGCACTGAAATCGAAACAGGATGTCAGATCACCGCATACGGCTCGTCGCCAGGCGCTGATATTCGGCTCATGGACGCCGAAGCGGGCTTCGAGGAAGCGCAGGATGCTGGTGTGGTCGAACACCTCGGACGCGACATGCCCGCCCCTGCTCCAGGGCGATATCACATACATCGGCACCCGCATGCCAAGCCCGTAGGGCCGGTCCAGATACACCGCGTCTGCGGCCGATTGGGAATGGACGTGATACTCGTCGTCGGCTGGAATGCTGGTCGCGCCGACCATGCGTCCCGCCACGCGTGCCGGCGGAGCGGGCGGTGGCACATGGTCGAACAACCCGTCGTTCTCGTCGAAATTGACCAGCAGTACTGCGCGCGCCCACACCTCCGGATTAGCGGTGAGCGCATCGAGCACTCGCGCCACATAGTCCGCGCCCTGCAGCGGGCTGGAGGCACTAGGATGCTCCGATTGGGCGGCAGGGGCGATGATCCATGACACCTCTGGCAGTCGCCTGGCCGTCACGTCCTGCCGCAGATCGTCGAGCGAGCGGGTCGTCATCGTACGGCGCGAAAGCGGTGTCGCTGCCTCCGACTGGCGATAGCGCTGGAACCCGACCAGCGGATTGTCGGTGAAGTTGTCCGCCATGTCCTGATAGATCTGAAAACCGACGCCGGCGGTCATCAGGCGTTCCGGGTAGGTCGTCCAGCGATAGCCGCCATGGTGCCGTGGATCGGCGGCCTGGCTGTCGTAGCCGTTGTCGATGGCGGGGCCGTTGCCCTTTGCCTGCGGATCATGCGTGCCAGTCCAGATGTAGAGCCGGTTGGGATTGGTGCACAGGTGCATCGCGCTGTGATAGGCGTCGCACAGGGTAAACGCCTCGGCGAGGCCATACTGGAACGGCAGATCCTCGCGGGTGAAATGCGCCATCGCGTGATTGTGCTTGGCTCGCGGCCATGCGCCCATCCGTCCGTTGTCCCAAGCCGCCTGGCTGTCGACGAAGCCATGGGGCGTGCCGAGCGGGCGATAGAGGCGGAAGTCCACGGAGGTATCGAGCCGGAACGGGGTAATCAACGCCGGCTCAGCTCCCGGATGCTCGTTCGGCTGGACTAGCACGGTGCGATCCAGCGCGTTCGGTAGCGGCGGGGCGGGGATGGCGAAGCGGTCGCCATAGCCCCTCACCCCGCGCATCGTGCCGAAGTAATGGTCGAACGAGCGGTTCTCCTGAGTGAGGATGACGACATGGCCGACATCCTGCAACGTGCCCGTCCGACGATCGGCGGCAATCTCCAGCGCGCGGGCAATGGCGGGTGTAAACGTGCCCGCCACGCCCCCCGTCGCCATCAAGGCACGGATGAAGCTGCGACGATCCTGCATCATCACCATGCTCGTTCCTCAGTTGGTCGATATCGGACGCGGGTCGGTAAACTCTTCCGCAACCGCGCCGTAACGGATTGGTCTATACCATTGATATGACAATCAGGGGACGCTGAAGGTGCAACTTTCTAATCCGTTTTTGAATGTCGCAGAGAGTGATCAAAATCGTCGCGGGTTGGCTCAGCCTGTCACAAAGATGTAGCCGCCCCCTGCTTAGAGCCAACTGGTTCATACCAATTGGCTGGGGGTCAATCATGACATTACAATATTCTGTTCGGACCATCTGCCCGAACGTCAGGAGCTTCTTGCTGGCCACGGTCGCGGCGATCGTCGGCGTCAATCCCGGCGTTGCGTTCGCGCAGCCAGCAACCGGCGAGGACGTTACCGCAGAGCGGTATTCGGGCGATAAGCCCGCGCCGAGTAGCTCGGACGGGGCGATCGTCGTGACCGGCTACCGAATGTCGCTGGGTAAAGCGCGCGCCATCAAGAAGGACTCGGTTATCGAGAAAGACGTGATCGTCGCTGAAGATATCGCGAAATTCCCTGAACTGAACCTCGCCGAATCGCTGCAGCGCCTGCCGGGCATACAGATCACTCGCGAAGCAGGCGAAGGCCGGCGTATTTCGTTGCGTGGTCTCGGCCCGGATTTCTCCCGCGTGCAGCTCAACGGCATGGAAGTGCTCGGCAATGTCGACTCGGCGGAAGACAGCCGGGGCCAGCGCACCCGTGACCGCGCGTTCGACTTCAACATCTTCGCCTCGGAACTGTTTTCCAAAGTGGAGGTGGAAAAGACCTTCGAGGCGGCCCAGAACGAGGGCGGCATGGCCGGCACGGTCGGCCTGTTCACCGGCAAACCGTTCGATTACAAAACCGGTACAACCGGCGCGATCTCGGGCAAGCTGGGCAGCAACCAGTATACCAAGGATGCGCAACCGCGCGTCGCCGCACAGTTCAGCCAGAATTGGGGCAATAATTTTGGCGTGCTGGTCTCGGTCGCATATAGCAAGCGCAAGACTACCGAGCAGGGTCACGATACGTACAACTATGACCAGTTGAGCCAGTCAGATGCGAAGTCACTGGTCGACAGCGGCCTGAACATTTCCCATCTGACCGCCGCCCAGCAAGCCAAGTTCCTGTCCGGCGACCTTTTGTTCGCCGACGGCAACCGCATCTCCTCGTTCAATTCGACACAGGAGCGCCTGGGCATAACCGGCGCGGTGCAGTGGAAACCGGCGAACAATCTGCTGCTGACGCTCGACCTGTTGCATGGCCAGTACACCACCCATCGCGAAGAGTATCATCTGGCTACCCGACCAATCGCGAGCGGCACGAATTCCTTCGCATTCGACGGCCCGGCGGGGACTCCATGGCCGGCTGCCTTCCAGACCGCATCCACCATCAATGACCTGCGGTGGGACGCCAACAATTACGTCACCAAAACCGACGTGACCGGGACGACTTTCGGTAGTGAAAATCGCCGGTCGCTGAACAAGAACAACTTCAACCAAGCGGCGCTGACGGCCAAATGGGATATGACGGACAAGCTCTCGATCGACGGCCATGGCGGCTATGAAAAGTCGACGTACAAGACGCCTTACGACGACAAGTTCTACATGCGCGCCAAGGGCAACCAGATCGCCGATTACGGCACGGACGGCAAGTCGGCCAATTTCTCGTATCCGGGCTTCAATGCCACCGACCCGACCAATTACACGATGGACGATTTCTACTACCGCGCCTTCAATAATCAGTCACAGTTGCAGGAAGGTGTGCTGAACGCCCACTACAAGCTGTCCGACGCGCTGACACTGCGCGCCGGAGGAGCCTATCACCGCTTTTCTCAAGCCGGCGAGGACCTGTTCTATGACGGCGGCGTCAATGGCACTAACGGAGAGGCGCGAGGCACTTCGGTCACCGGCATCACCGACGTATTCAGCAACAGCTTCGGTTCGTGGCTGGTCGGCGATTACCCCGCAGGCTTTGCGAAATACCATGAATACCACCGGCTCGGGCCAAAGTCCGACGGAACGGGCGGCGCGATCCAGGATATCGAGAACGTCTACAACACCACGGAACGGACTTTTTCCGAATACGTCCAGGTGGATTGGGACAGCCACCTGTTCGGCTTGCGCTTTCGCGGCAATGTCGGCGCGCGCGGCTATCAGACCAAAACCCATAGTAGCGGGTGGATCCAGGGCGACAGCTATGCCTATCTCGGCACGACCAATGTCGAAGGCAGCTATTCGGGCGTGCTGCCGGCGCTGAATACCGTGCTGGAAGTAACGCCGGATCTGCTGGTGCGCTTCGCCGCCTCGCAGAATCTCAACCGCCCAAGCCTGGATTCGATCGCAGCCAAGGGTTCGGCGACCCAGGACGATTCCGGCGCGATCAGCGTGTCTCGCGGCAATCCGGCGCTCAAGCCGTTCAAGGATACCACGCTGGATTTTGCGGTGGAGTATTATTTCGGCAAGATCGGCCTGCTTTCGGGCAGCGTGTTCCACAAATGGATCAAGGATTTTATCGGTTCGGAGAGCCTGGAAAACGTTCCGTTCAGCCAGACGGGCGTCCCGTTCCAGACCATTCCTGGCGCAACGGCCAATACCATCGTCAAGGAGTTCGACCAGCCGATCAACGTCGCGGGCACCAAGCCGTTGACCGGTGTCGAAATAGCGGCGCAGGCGCAGTTCTCGTTCCTGCCGAAGCCGTTCAACAATCTGGGCATGACGACGAACTTCACGTATGTGGATGCCGACGCGACGCTGACCGGGTTCTCCAAGACCAGCTATAATGCGACACTCTATTACG
Source organism: uncultured Acetobacteraceae bacterium (assembly GCA_964658485.1). Lineage (GTDB taxonomy): Bacteria > Pseudomonadota > Alphaproteobacteria > Sphingomonadales > Sphingomonadaceae > Novosphingobium. Next base: position 59,350 of record CAZZYX010000006.1, read on the forward strand.
AAACGAAACGTTGGGGTATGCGGGGTTCGTTGAGCCACCGCTCCAGCTACTATACCGAGCGTAGCACCGATCCGATCAGCGCCGGCACGCGCGGGTTCGAGGGGTCCACCTATGTCGACGCCGCAGCCTTCATCAACGTCTCTGACAAATTCCAGCTAACAGCCAATGCGATCAATCTGACCAATCAGAAGGACACGCAATTCTGGTCTCAGTATCATTACCTCTACAACCAGACGCAAAGCGGCACGACCTACTCCGCCGGGTTCAGTTACAAGTTCTGAGCGGACTCCCGTGGCAAATCGGGCACCTTCTCTTCGGAGCGGGTGCTCTCTTTCGGTTATGTTGAATAATGATCGTTTCCCATCGCCACCGTTTCATTTTCGCCGCAGTGCCCAAGACGGGCACCCATTCCATGCGGCAGGCGCTGCGCGAGCAATTGGGCGACGAGGACATCGAGCAGGTCGGGCTGTTCGTGAACAAGCGCTTTCCGTGGGCCGATCTGGCGGCGATCCAGCACGGGCACCTGTCACTGCGGCAGGTGCGTCCGTATCTCGGCGAGGACGCCTTCAACGGCTATTTCAAATTTGCCTTTGTGCGTAATCCGTTCGACCGGTTCGTCTCGTACTGCGCCTTCATGCTGCGCGGCGGCATGGATTTCCAGCAGCGGCCCCAGGACATGATGCGCCACTTTCTGTTCGAGGCGCCGCCCGAACACCATATCCTGTTCCAGCCGCAGGCATCCCTGCTGGTGGGCGACGATGGCCAAACCCTGCTGGTCGATGGCATAGGCCATGTCGAGGATATGCAGGGCTCGTACGATGCGCTCTGCGAGCGGATCGGCATCCCCTCGCGCTCGCTTAACCAAATCAACGGCAGCAGTCATGGCGATTATCGACGGTATTATGACCAAGTTCTGATCGACGGCGTCGCCGAGCGCTACGCTCAGGATCTAAAGCTGTTCGGCTATGATTTCGAAGGTATGAGATGACCCTCGCCATGGTCCGCCCCGCAGCTAACCCGCGCAAGACCACTTCGGTACGCAAGCTCGGCACAGTCGATATCGCCTTGCTGAAGGTAGCCGTGAGGGCTGTTCCCGATAGCGTGTGGGACGCGGAGAATGCCGCCAAGCCGAACCGGTTCGCGGTGCTGGATGAGACATGCCACATCGTTTTGCGCTTTATCGACAGCCCGCGTGACTGGCGCCATTCGCATGATCGCGCAGCCTGGCCGCAATGGCGCGGTGTGCTGGAGCCGGTGCTGGCGCAGGCGGTTCGCGGCTATGGCTATGCGCGCGGCCTGTTTCCGAGAGTGATGCTGGCGAAATTGCCTCCCGGTGGCGTGATCCACCCGCACATTGATGCTAATCCGGCGGCGAAGTGGCCGCACAAGATTCATGTGCCGGTGACGACTAACGGCGGGGTAATATCCTGCTTCGGCGGCGGCGAACATCATTTCCCGCCCGGCGAGGCAGTGGAGGTCGACAACCTCGGCCCGCACTGGGTGCGCAACAGCGGCGAGACCGACCGTATCCATTTGATCTTCGAATATTATGATGCCGATCAGCCGGACCCGAGCTGGCTGGAGCCGTTCCTGCTTGCCGGGGCAACGCGGTGAACGTCTCCGCCGTTACGCATGATGCGCGCGACGCGCTGTTGCGGGAAGCAATATCCCTGCGCTCCCGCCGGCGCGTCTCGGAAGCGTTGGCGACACTGGCGCGGCTGGAGGCGCTGCATCCCCGGTTCAGTCGGCTGTTTCAGGAGCGCGGACACTGCCATGTCCAGCTTGGGAATGCGCCGGCTGCGATCGACGCGTTGCGAGAGGCGGTCGCTCTCAACCCGACGCTGCCGGCAAGCTGGGATATGCTGGAACAGCTTTACCGGATGCAGGGCGATACGGCCCTTGCGGCTACGGCGGCTGAGCATCTGGCAACGCTGGGACAGCTTCCACGGGAAATCGTCGTAGCGAACAGCCTGTTCGTCGACGGCGACCTGTCACCGGCGGAAGATGTCATCCGGGACTACCTGAAGGTGGATGCCGGAAATGTTGGCGCGCTGCGCCTGTTGGCACGGATTTGCCAGGAGCGCGACGCACTCGGCGAGGCAGAGGCGTTGCTGGCATCTGTACTTGAGCGCGCGCCCGACTACGATGCGGCGCGCTTCGATTATGCTGCGGTATTGTTGTTGCAGCAAAGGCACCTGCAGGCGCGGCAGCAGGCGGCGCATTTGCTGCAATGCGATCCTGAAAATCGCGCATACCTGAAGCAATATTGCGCTGCATGTATCGGCCTGGGCGACCATGAACCGGTAATCGCCCTGTGCGACAAGCTGCTGGCGGCCCAATCCCAAACGGGGCCGGAAGTGGCCGACTTGCGGCTGTGGCGAGCGAATGCGCTGAAGATCACGGGCAGGCCGCAGGAAGCTATTGTCGATTACCGCGCGTCACTGAGAGCGCGCCCTGAATATGGCGTGGCTTGGTTCAGCCTGGCGAACCTCAAGACCTATCGCTTCGCCGATGACGAGATCGCGCGCATGCGTGTCGCAGAACGTGACCCTGCCGCTCAAGACATGGGCCGCAGCTACCTGTGTTTCGCACTGGGCAAGGCGCTGGAGGATCATGGCGATTACGCATCCTCGTGGCAATATTACGAGCGCGGCAATGCGGTTCGGCGTCTGGCCAGCCGCTATCGCCCTGAAGTCGCAGAAGCCTGCGTGCGTCGCTTAAAGCAGGTTTTTACCGCCAAATTCTTCGCCACCCGCAGCGGCTGGGGCGTGGACGATCCAGCACCGATCTTCATCCTGGGGTTGCCCCGGTCAGGCTCGACTTTGATCGAGCAGATATTGGCGTCGCATTCTTGCGTGGAGGGTACGCAGGAACTTACCGAAATTACCCGCTGTGCAGCCGCGCTTTGCGGAGCCGATCCGGATTGCGGCTTGCCGCTGCACCCTGAGGCGTTGCAGAACCTGACTGCAGCGCAAGCACGGACGCTCGGGACGCGCTTTTTAGCCGAGACCACTACCTATCGCCGGCTGGGCAGGCGGTTCTTCATCGACAAGATGCCGAACAATTTCTGGCATATCGGGCTGATCCAGCTGATACTACCCCGCTCGATCATCATCGATGTCCGACGCGAACCACTCGCCTGCTGCTTCAGCAACTTCAAGCAATTGTTCGGCACCAACAACCAGGAATTCACGTATGGCATTGACGACATTGGCCGCCACTACCGCGCCTACCTCGATCTTATGCGCCATTGGGACGACGTGTTGCCGAGGCGGGTGCTGAGGGTACATTACGAGGACGTGGTGGAGGATCTGGAAGGCAGCGTGCGGCGTCTGCTGGAGCATTGCGGCCTGCCCTTCGAGCCTGCCTGCCTGACCTTTCACGAGACCCGGCGTAGCGTGCGTACACCCAGTTCCGAGCAGGTGCGCAAGCCCATCGGCCGGGATGGTCTCGCGCAATGGCGGCACTATGCGCCATGGTTGGCGCCATTGCGCGACGCGCTAGGCGATGCAATGACCCGCTACAGGACCTGACCCATGCGGCTGACGCAACCGTTTTTTCAACTCCCCGTGTTCTTCGATGTGGCGCACCTGGAGGCTGAGGTTGCAGCGTTGCCGGGCAGGGCATGGGTGCCGCACCCGGACAGCGTCCCCGGCAACAGTGCAACTCGGTTGATCAGCGCCGGGGGCGGCGAGACCGATAGCAACCATGGGCAGATGCTGCAGACGCCCTGGCTCGCGACGATGCCCTACCTGCGCCAGGTCCTCGCCGGCTTTGGCGTGGTGTGGAGCCGCTCGCGGCTGATGGGCCTTGCGCCGGGAGCGCGCGTTCCCGAACATGCGGATATCAATTACCACTGGCATTCGCGAGTGCGGTTGCATATTCCGATCGTCACCTCGCCGGAAGTCCGGTTCCACTGCGACGGACAATCCGTACACATGGCTGCGGGTGAAGCCTGGATCTTCGACAACTGGCGCCGGCACCATGTGGATAACAACGGTAGCGCAACGCGCATCCATCTGGTTGCGGACACCTCCGGTACGGCGGCCTTCTGGCAGTTCGCTTGCGGGCAGGCGCCGCCTCGGCGTGAATGGCGGACGGTATCCTGGAGCCCCCAGAGCAGTCCGCAACTCCTCACCGAGAACGACCAGCGCTCGCCGGTAATGCCAGCCGCTGAAGTGCAGTTGCTGGTTGACGATTTGCGCGCGGAACTGGTGGTTGCCAGCGATACCGCTGAGGTCAGGACGCGCGCTGCACGGTTTGGCACGCTGCTGCAAAGCTTTGTGCACGATTGGCGCCAGCTCTGCGCGCTGCATGGCGTCAGTGGGCATGCTCGATCTGACTTCCTGCGCCTCGCCAGCGCCTTGCGCGAAGGCGCAGAGCCGCTTGCAGACGGGCTGGTAATGCGTACCAACGCTGTCGGCGCGTTGTTGGTGCTCGAAAAGCGCGTGCTTCAGCATCTGGTGGCAAACGGATTAAGCTAGACTAGCCTGATGGAAGCAAGCCGATAGAGTGCGAGAGTACCTGCGAGAATTGTCGATGTTTTCGCGGCAGACCGGCTCGATACCCAGTTCATCGCGGTGGGCGTCGATGAACGCCATTACCATTCGCCTTGGCGGTCCAGCGCCGCCTGCGCAAATTCGGCCCGAGCGCCACTGGTCCGAGCGGAAAGGATCGAACGATCCCTTGCGCAGGATCTCGTTGTCCGAAGCTCTTTCACCTCGCGCTCCAGCACCTTCAGCCTATCCTTGTCGCTGGCGGTTTGCGCCGCTGGCCCGATCGTCGGCTCGCCTCCTCGCGGCACCAGCGGCGCAACGTCTCGGCCGTGCAGCCGATCTTCCCCGCGATGGAGGTCATCGCTGCCCATTCCGAACCATAATCAGCCCGGTGCTCACTACCATCCGAACCACACGTTCGCGGACCTCAGGCGAGAACTTGTTCGTCGCCTTGCTCATGGTGGCTCCTTCTTCTCACCGATAGGGGCCTCCAGAAAAGCCGGGACGCTTCAGTCAATAGAACGGCAAGGCGCTTGCCTTGCGCTGTGACCGGATCGATGCGCCGTTCGTCTTCGATCAGCCGATCAAC
>CAZZYX010000007.1:0-34032 GCA_964658485.1 uncultured Acetobacteraceae bacterium
ACCCCGGCTCAGGATCCCGGCCTGCCACAGGGCAAGATATTGCGCCTCATGCTCGATGGCGAGCCGGGAACGGGCAATCCCCACGCCGGCGCGGTCGGAACGTCGCATGTCGTGCTGACGGATCCACCGGACGATACCGAGGCAGCCAGGACCGCCCCCGCCGTCGCGCGGCTCACCTGGCCTGGCCCCAATCGCACACCGTCCGAAACCTGGGCAATGGGCTTTCGGACACCGTATGGCCTTGCTTTCACGGATGATGGGCGGTTGTGGGAGCTGGAACACGGGCCGCGCGGTGGCGACGAGCTGAACCTGATCGAGCCGGGCCGCAATTATGGCTGGCCATTGGTGTCGGCGGGCATCAACTATGATGGAGTACCGATCCCCAGCCCCATTACGCGGCCCGACCTGCGTGCTGCGGTGATTACATGGACGCCGGTGATCGCGCCGGGGAACCTGCTGATTTATCGCGGCGCCCTGTTCAATGCCTGGCACGGCTCGGCGCTGGCGAGCGGCCTGGTGAGCGAAGCGCTCGACCGGATCGTATTCGACGGCAGGGGCGGCGCGCGCGTCGCCGCACGCTACCCGCTGGGTTTCCGGGTGCGCGACGTTGCCGAGGCGCCCGATGGCGCGGTCTGGGTCATCGCCGACGACGATCCCGGTGGCCTGTACCGCCTGACCCCGCGTTGATGGCGTAATTGCAAAGGATCGAACCCGGTTATCGAGGCTGAAATCTTTGTCACCCTCGCATGAGCGCCCGGCCGTCGCCATTTTCATGCGCCGGCTGCCGCCAACCCGAAACTCATACTCCATCCAGACGTTTGTTGCGTTTCGCCGATCACAGGAGAGCATTCATGAAAATGCGTAAACTCGGGTCGCAAGGGCTCGAAGTTTCCGCCCTTGGCCTTGGCTGCATGGGCATGTCGGAATTCTATTCGGGCCGCGACGATGTCGAATCGGCGGCGACGATCAATCGTGCGCTCGATCTGGGCGTCACGTTTCTCGACACCGCCGATATGTACGGCGTCGGCCGCAACGAGGAATTGGTGGGCCGGGTGGTGCGCGAACGCCGCGAATGGGTTATCGTCGCGACCAAATTCGGCAATGTGCGTGGCGATGACGGCAGTTTCCAGGGCATCAACGGTCGCCCCGATTATGTCCGCAAAGCCTGTGACGCGAGCCTGCAGCGGACGGGACTGGATGTCTTCGACCTGTATTACCAGCACCGGGTCGACCCGGACGTGCCGATCGAGGAAACCGTCGGCGCCATGGCCGAGCTGGTGAGGGCGGGGAAGGTCAAATATCTCGGCCTGTCCGAAGCCGCACCGGCGACGATCCGCCGCGCCCATGCGGTTCACCCGATCAGCGCGCTGCAGACCGAATATTCGCTATGGAGCCGCGATCCGGAAGACGAGCTGCTGCCGACGGTGCGCGAACTCGGCATCGGCTTCGTGCCCTACTCGCCGCTGGGGCGCGGGTTCCTGACGGGTCAGTTCAAGACGCCCGAAGACCTGCCCGCCGACGATTATCGCCGCAACGCGCCACGCTTCCAGGGCGGGGCATTTGCCCGCAACCTTGCGCTGGTTGCCGAGATCGAGGCGATCGCTGCCGACAAGCGCTGCACGCCGGCGCAGCTTGCGCTCGCCTGGGTGCTGGCGCAGGGCGATGATATCGTGCCGATTCCGGGGACCAAGCGCCGCAGCTATCTCGAGGACAATCTTGGGGCGCTCGAAGTCGTACTCACCCAGGAAGATCGGCAACGCATCGATACCGTCCTGCCTCCCGGCGCGGCGACAGGCACGCGCTATGCTGCATCGCAGATGGCAGCACTCAACCTATGACCACGCTGACCGCCATGCCGGCCGGAGTGTCAGGGCGCGAATTCGATCCAGTCATTATTGAGAACCACGCGATCGCGCCCGGCGACCCGCGTTCGGAAAGAAGCCCCCCGGATTAACGCCACAATTGTGTTTCCAGCGTTTCACCGGGGGCGAAGATCACTTCATTGGCGTGGTTCGGGTTCTCGATCGGATCTGTGAAAAGGCCGGTCTCGAAGATGTTACACCCCACGTGCTGCGTCATACTTTTGCGAGTGTAGCAGGCGGGCCGGGCTATTCGGAATTGAGCAGCCTGAACGGTGAACTTACCGGCCTGCGATCCAGTCCATGGCTGTGCCATTCCGCGACGTTGCTTTGTGAGAGTTAGAGTTCGCAAGGATTCTCTTGGCGGTTTAAGGGCTGGAGGAGAGGCCTCCGGCGCCCGTCGCGGAGATTTCCCATGGATGTGCAGGTTCTCGATGCCGATCGCGATGGGCGTGGTGGCTACAAGGTAGATGTTACGCGCGGCCAGAGGGTAGGGCAAGTTTTGGTCGCAACGGTTCTCCCGGCCAGCCGACGAGTGTTATCTCTCGTTGTCGCAGCTTCATGCGTCAGTACGCCGCCGGACCGAGCGCAGCCGGACCCGGACGGTGGAGAGCGCGGCGATCCGGGTAGATGCGAGCCGTGACAATGCTGAGCGCTTGACCCTGATGCTGCCCGGCTCGGAGGTGCCAGTCGCACCAACCGATTGGAGCTTTGGCCAGTTGGCGGGCCTAGTGGGCGCGCCGGCTGCCTACCCTGGTCAACCAGCGCATGACCAAGCTCCAGCAAATGCGATGGTCCGCCACGGGTGCCGCGTGACCCCCAACTTTGGCACACTCCCCATTCTGGGGTATTGCGTTGGTTGCAATCGGAGTAAAAAGATAATGACACCGGTATAAGTTCATGCCTGGTCGTGGCGAGTGGCCATGCGCGCTGCCTGGTCGCCGGCGATCCGGCCGAGCGTGACGGCGCAGCAGAGCCCGGCGCCGGGCAAATACCCTGATGGCCCGGTGCCGCTGATCCCGCGCGCCGCGCCGCCGCCCGCGAAAAGATTGGCGAGCGCGGTGCCGTCCGGCCGCAGCACGCGAGCGCTGGCGTCGATCCGGAGGCCGCCCTGGGTATGGAACAGCGCGCCGGTCACGCGCACCGCGAAGAACGGCGCGGCCAGCGGCGGCGTCGTAAAGCTGCGCTCGAACGGATCCGCATCCGCCGCAGCGATCGCCGCAATCGTTTTTGCCAGGCCTGCCGCATCGACGCCGATCCGCTCGGCGAGCGCGGCGATCGTCTCGGCCGATTGCACACCTCCCGCCTCGCGCAGCGTGACATATTGCGGCAGATCGAGGCAGGACAAGTGGATGCGCCGATCATAGATCACCCAGGCCAGGCCGTCCGGCTGGGCGATCACGCGCGCGCCCTGGCCAGAGACGTCCGCCAACTCATGCGAGAAGCGCTGTCCCGCGCGGTTAACCTGGATGCCGCCCTCGATCAGGAAACGCGGATTGAGATCGATGCCCTGGCGATCGGCCAGCAGCCCGAGCCCCTGATAGGCGTCCATGTCCGCGACTGCGCCGCCCATATCCTGGCCCAGCGCGATACCCTCGCCCTGATTGCCCTCCCAGCCGAAATAGCGCGCCTGGGCCATCGCCGGTATGTGCCGCGCAATCATCGCCGGATTGCCGCCGAAGCCGCAGGTGGCAAGGACCAGCGCGTCGCAGCCGATCTCCTCGATCGATCCGTCCGGACGAGCATAGCGCACGCCTGACACTCGGCCATCGGCGGCGAAGAGATCGGTGACGTGCGCATTGGTGAGGATCGGGATGCCAGCATCGTCGCAGGCGGCGAGAAGCCGATCCATCAGATCCGCGCCGCTGCGCCCCGGGGTGACGTGCATCCGCATCCGGCTGTGGCCAAAGGCGGGGGGCCAATTGAGATCGAGCCGGAGCGGAACGCCATGTCGCGCCTCCAGCCAGTCGAGCGTCGGGCCGGAATGCGCGCCGAGCAGCCGGGCGATGCCGGCGTCAGCGGTGCCGCCCGTCCTGGCCATCACGTCGGCCAGGAAGATCTCGGCGCCGTCGGACACGCCATGGCGGGCCTGATCGGCCGATCCTGCAGCGCACAGCGCGCCCAGCGACATGCTGGTGCTGCCGCGCGGCAGCGGATCGCGCTCGATCACGATCACCTCGCCGCCCGCATCATGCGCCGCGAGTGCCGCGACCAGCCCGCAGGCACCGCCGCCGGCGACGACGACCGACACCGATGCCGCGAAAAAGGGCATATCGGGAGAAAGAACTGGCATGCGTCGAACATCCTTTACAACTGAAATTTGTTGGTTCTCATCGTTCCGCAGTCCGAAGACGATCCGTCACCACCGAAAGTCTCATGATGGACGCCGCGCACGACATTACCGCCCATGCCCTCACGCTGCGCTGGGAAGCGATTCCCGCCACTGCACGAGTCGCCTGCGCGACCTTTCTCCACGATACGCTGTGCGTCGGCATCGCCGGCGCGCGGGCGCCTTATGCCGACGCCATCCTGTCCGCCGTGGCCGGGTGGGCCGGCATGGATAGCCGTTGCGGCATCCTTGGCCGCATAGTGCGCCTGGCGCCAGCGGACGCCGCCTTCGTCAACGCCTTCCAGATCCATGCCCAGGAATATGATTGCGTCCACGAACCGGCGGTGGTCCACCCGCTGGCGACGATCGTGGCGGTACTGCTGGCGGAAATTGATCGCGGGCCGCCGCGATCGGGCGCTGCCGTGTTGACCGCGCTTGCGGCCGGGGTCGATGTGGCAGCCGGGCTTGGCCTGGCCGCCACGACGCCACTGCGCTTCTTTCGCCCGGCGACCGCCGGTATCTTTGGGTCGGTTGCCGCGCTTGCCAACCTCCGCGGCCTTTCCGACGAGGTCACGCGCGATGCGCTGGGCTATGCGCTCGCCTTCGCGGCGGGCACGATGCAGGCGCATGTCGAGGGGATGCCGACCCTGCCGGTCCAGATCGCGCAGGCGGCGCGGTCCGCCGTGCAGGCCGCCGATCTTGCCGAGGCGGGCTTGCCGGGGCCGCGCGGCGCGATCGAAGGCCCGTTCGGCTATCTTCCCCTGTTCGAGGCCGGCTTCGACGCCGATATCCTGCGACGCAGCCTCGGCGCGGGCTTCCGCATCGAGGAGGTCAGCTGGAAGCCCTTTCCTACCGGCCGCGCGGCGCACGGCGCGATCGTCGCGACGCAGGCGCTGATGCGCGAGCAGGGAGTGACCGCGGGCGATCTCGTGCGCCTGGTCTACCGCGCGCCACCACTGATCCACCGCCTGGTCGGACGCAACGCGCAACCGGCGATGACCCCCGCTTATGCCCGGCTGTGCTTCCCGTGGCTGGCGAGCGTGGTGCTGACCCGCGGTACCGTCGAACTGGGCGATTTTGGCGAGGATCGGCGCCACGATCCAGCGTTGCTGGCGCTGGCGGAGCGGGTAACGGTCGAGGCCGACGACAATCCGGATCCCGCCGCCTTCACCCCCGCCACCGCTATCGCCACGCTGCGCGACGGGTCGGTTCGCGAGGTCCAGGTGGCGGCACAGTTCGGGTCTCCGGCGTGGCCGCTCAGCTTGGCCCAGCATCTCGACAAGGCCCGGGCATGTCTTGCCTTCGCCGGTCTGGAAGCACTTCACGATCCGCTCGCGGCGCTGATGGCCGAATGGGAACATCGGCAGGACGCAGCCGCCGCGCTCAATGCGGTTCTTCACCGCCCGACACGTTGAGGCTCTCGGCGGTGATGTAGCGCGCCTCGTCGGAGGCGAGAAAGGCGACCGCGGCGGCGGTATCTTCGGGCAGGCCGGGTCGGCCCAGCGGGATGCGCGCAGCCATGTCGGCGAGATATTGCGCGACGCTGCGTCCGGTCTTCGCCGCGAAATACTCGTTCTGCCATGCCCCCAGCCCGGTAGTGACATGGTTCGGGCAAACATTGTTGACGGTGATCTGGTGCGCGCCCAGTTCGATCGCCGCCGAGCGGACGAGGCCGACCAGCCCGTGCTTGGAGGCGCAATAGGCCTGGGCAAAGGGAAAGCCCGATTTCGCTGCCTGGCTGGCGATGTTGATGATCCGCCCGCCGCGCGCCTGCGCCACCATGATCTCGGCCGCCGCCTTCAGGCCGTGGAAGGCACCGGTCAAATTGACGTCGATCACTGCTTGCCAGTCCGCCGGTGACACCTCCAGCAGCGGCTTCATGATGTAGCCGATGCCGGCATTGTTGACCCAGATGTCGAGCCCGCCATGCGCCGTCACGGCATGCGCTGCGAGCGCGCGGACCTGGTCCCAGTCGCGCACGTCGCAGGAGAAGGTGGAGGCCTGGCCGCCGGCCGAGCGGATCACTTCGGCGACTTCGGCCATCTCCGCGCTGGCGCCGATCATCGTCTCCGGGGTCGCCGCATCCACGGACTGGCCGATGTCCGAGATGACGACCGCCGCGCCTTCGCTGGCAAGGTGTTGGGCGATCGCCGCCCCCAACCCGCCGGCGCGGCCCGATCCGGTGATGACGGCGACGCGGCCGGCGAAGCGCAGCGCGCTCACAATGGCTCGGTCAGGATGAAGGTCGGGTCCGCCAGCGCGCCGAACTCGGCGGCTATGGCGGGCATCGGATCGGCTGCGACATCCGCGCCGAAGCGGGCCATGTCGGCCACGTCGATGATCTCGACATATTCGTAGGGCGGCTTATCGCCAGCGAGCGTGCCGGTCGATCGAAAGACGTCGAACCCGGCGATGGAGGGCAGTGCGCGGACCGTGGGCAGATCGCGGGCCTGTGCCCAGGCCTCGTAGTCGGCCGGGGCTACGCCGGGCTTCAGATTGAACAGCACGATGATCCGGGTCGACATGGCGGTCCTTTCAGGCGGTGGCGGCACCGGATGGGCGGCTTGGCAGCAGCAGCGCGGACAGTGCGGCCGCCAGCAGCGCGGGCGTGACGATCAGGCTCAGAGCCCACACCCAGCCGACATGGCTCACCACCAGCGGCACGATCAGCGGGAACAGCGAGAAGCCCAGGCTGAGCGGCGCGGACGCGCAGGCACCAAGCGCGGTCGCGCGCAGCGGCGTCGGAAAGATCTCCGCGATCAGCACGGGCAGCACTGCCATCGCGCCGTAGAAGAATCCTGCCATCAGCGCGAACCATGCAAAATCACCGACGCGCCCATCCGGCATCCACAGCAGGCCGAGCAGCGCGATGGCGCCGAACACGCTCCACAGCACGAACACGTTGCGCCGGGTGAGGACATATTCGCCGATCGCCGAGGCGGCGAGATAGCCGATCACGGCGATGCCGTTGGACAAGCCGACCAGCAATGCCGCGTCGCTCGGGGAATAACCGCGCACGCTGGTGAAGAAGGTGGGGAAGAAGAAGGCCGAGCCGGCATAGGCCCCGCCGAACAGGAAGAAGGTGGCGAAGCTGGCCCAGAAATGCCGGCGATGGGCCGGGCCGAGCAACGCGCGCAGGCTGCCGGCGGCGGACGGCGCTGCCTCGGCGGCGATTGTCTCCACCGGCGCCGTTCGACCGGCCCCGCGCATCGCGAAACCCAGGCCGATCGCGATCGGCACCACCAGGAACGCGGCGAAGCAGGCGCCGCGCCAGCCATGCGCGGCCAGCAACGGCGCCGCCAGCAGCGACGCGATCATCCAGCCAAGCGGATAGCCGCATTGCAGAACGCCCATCGCCATCCCCCGGATGCTGGCCGGCACCGCCTCGATCACCATCGCGTTGATCACCGGCGACAGGCCGCCGCTGAAACCGAAAGCAAGTGCGCGCAGCAGGGTGAGCATTGCGATCCCGGTTGCCAGGCCCTGGAGGCCGACCAGCATGGCCGATCCGCCCAGCAGCACGGCCAGCGTCAGGCCGCGTCCAAAGCGATCGGCGGCCATGCCGGCGAAGACCACCATCACCGAGGCCGTAAGAAACGAGACCGACAGGATCATACCCGCGGTCTCCGGGCCACGCCCGAATTCGGCAAGGATGCCGGGCAGGGCATAGCCGAAGAGCGACTGATCCATATTGGTCAGGGTCCAGGCGAGCAGGCCGATCGCGAACACGATCGGGATGGCGTACCGCGCTCCCGGGGCGGGCCGCGCGGCCGAGGCCATTACGCGCCGCCTTCGCGCAGCGGCGCCAACACGCGCGCGACGAATCCCTGCAAGGCGGCGTCCCGGGCCGGGCTGTCGTCGTGCCCGATCCGGGCAAGATCGGCGCGGGTCGCCAGGCCCTGCTCCTCGACCAGGGTATTCAGCGTATCGACCCGCTCGGTCTGCACCCACAATTCGGACGCGAGGTTAAGCAGCACCGCTACGAACCTGTCCATCGCGGGGTCCGGGAAAAATTGCGGCCGTCCATCGGGCCCATAGAGCGACGACGGGGCATCATCGGGGCGCAGCGGTTCCCCCGTCATGCACGCTTCCACGCGCCGAAGCCGAACCATTGGACGCCCTCGGCGAGCCGTCCGGTGGTCTCGCGGTTGACCTCGTGGGCGTTGGCGCCCGCAGCCTCGCGAACCGCATCGGCGCCGTAGATGCCGATGCTGGGAACGACGAACTGGAGATAATCGGCATCGGCGAATCCGGCGGTGCGGCACAGGGCGCGGGGATCTTCGTCGCGGAAGCCTTTATAATAGGGCTCGTTGTTATAATAGCAGTCCCAATCGAGATAGAATCCATCGAACGCACCCAACTGGCTGTTTGGCGGCAATTCCATGTTGAGCAGCAGTCCGCCGGGCCGCAGCAAGCGGTGCGCTTCCCTGAAAAAGGCTGCGCGGGTCTTTTTCGACAGTTCGTGCAGGAACATCGAGGTAAAGACGAGATCGAAGGATCCGTCGGGGAAGCGCAATGCTTCTGCGTTCATCTGATGGAACTGGACGTCAGCGCCCTGCATCGCCGCCCGCGCCGCGCCATAAAGCAGCCCGTCAGCCGCAACGTCCACCCCATGAACCGCGGCGTCCGGATAGGCGTGCTTCCACGGCAAGGTGTTATGGCCGATCGTGCAGCCGACATCCAGGATCGCGGCGGGCCGGAAATCGGGGAAGGCGTTGCCGACGTAGGCGGCCATGGACAGGCCGATATCATCCAGATTCTCGCCCATGAGCCCCATCGAGAAGATACTCAGTCCCTGGTCGTAGATCGCCCCGACCTCTAACGGGAAGGCGCGCTCGCCGGCATAGCTGCCCGGCATCAGATGAACGTCGATACCGCTGACGTTGCGCGGCGTCTCCAACGCCGGATCGATGACGACCCGCTCGACCGCGCCGGTTGCCGCCGCCGCCTGCTCGATCGCCTCGCGTTCGCGCAAGACGATCGGGGCGACGCTGTCCCACACCATCTTCTGCGCATGAACGCGGCAACTGCTGTAGGTCTTGAACGCCACATCGCCGCGCATCGCGGCATGCGCCTCCGCACTGGTTTCGGGCGCGCGACCATTCGTCCTGGCGAAGGCGGGGGCGGCCCGCGTGTCGTAGGCGGTGCGCATGTCCTGTGCGAGATCGTTGAGGATGAAACCGCGCAGGGCGGAGACGAAACGTCCGCGCGCCACATCCTGGGGTGTCCGATCCGGCTGCATTGCATGTTTGAGCGTCAGCATCGTCTTCGATCTCCATCCTGATCCGTCGTCTCGAACCGCTCGCCCGAACCGCTTGACGACATCGGAAGCGTATTTCACAAACAAGAGTATCAATGCGACTATCCGCAAAGAAACAAATTTGATCGGTTAATCTTGCACGATATCGAACTCATCCAACTACGCCGCTTCATCGCCGTGGTTGACGCGGGCAGCTTTATGGAGGCCGCCCAGCGGCTCAACATCACGCAGCAGGCGCTGAGCGCGTCGATCGCGCGCATGGAGGAAGTGGCGGGCGTCCGGTTCCTGGATCGCAAGCGCGGCGGGCGGCTGAGCCTCACCGTATTCGGCCGGCTGCTGCTGGCGCGGTCCCGCACCCAGATCACCATGGCGGAACGGATGCTGGGGGAAATCGAGCTCCTGCGCGACGCGCGTGGCGGCAACGTCACGCTCGGCATCGGCGAGACGATGATGGGCCGGCACGTCGCCACCGCGATCCGCCGCTATCATCGCCAGCAGCCGGACGTGCAGCTTCGCCTGGTCGAGGGCTATACCGAACTCATGATCGAGCGGCTGATCGCCGGCGAGGTCGATTTCGTCGCCGGCGGCCCCAGCCATGATCCCGCGCATGGCGCCGATCTGGAATTTCGCCACCTGTTCGAGATCCGCGACATCCTCGCCGTTCGCAAGACTCATCCGCTGGCCAATGCGCGCGAATTGTCGCTGCGCGATCTGGCCGATTTCACCTGGATGATGCCCGCGTTTCGCGGCGACATCTACGAGGCGATCCAGGTCGCGCACATGCGCGCCAAGCTGCCGCCGCCCAAGCGCGTCATCCGCAGCGACGCGACTGCGGTCGGGTCCTGGCTGTGCATGGACGACGATTACATCCTGACCGTCTCGCCCGACATGGTCGGCCCGCTGATCGAGATGGGTGCGCTCGCCGCGCTCGATCTTGCCGATACCACCATCGTGCGCCACGCCTGCCTTATCACCAGGCGGGACCATCGGCTGAGCCCGGCGGCGCAGCGGCTGATGGAGGAAATCGTCTTCGAGGCGGAGCGAACCTACGGCGCCGCCCCCGCAACCGGCGCCTTGCCCTTCGGCTAATCGCCAAACCCAGGAACCGACATGATCCATTCGCTAGCCGGCGTCACCTTCCTCACGCCCGATCTCGATGCCGCCATCGCGGCTTATGATACATTCCTCGGCTATCGCGGCGATGCGATCGAGCTGGTCGGCGCGGTGCGCGCGCAGACCTGGGGCGTACCGCAGGCCGCCGCCGCGCGGATGATCACGCTATTTCCGGCCAGCGATGAAAAGCGATTCCTGCGCCTGGTAGAAGCCACGCCGGCGCCCGGTAACCGGCCGCTGGCCAGCTTCGGCTGGACCGCAGCCGAGATCGTCGTCGCCGATGTCGATGCCCTTGCCGAACAGTTGGCAGACAGCCCGTTCCGCATCATCGGGCCACCCGCCATACTGGATTTCGAGTTCACCGATCAGTTGAAGGCCATGCAGGTGCTTGGGCCGGGTGGAGAAATTCTCTATCTCACCGAGATTGGCGGAGAGATACCGGGCTTTGCATTGCCCAAGGCCGAGAGCTTCGTCGGGCAACTCTTCATCATGGTGCTGGCGGCTGCCGACATCGCCGGACCCGGCGCCTTCTACGCCGGGCAGGGGCGGATGATCGGCCCCGAGATCCTGGCGCCGATCGAGATACTCTCCTCAGCGCACGGACTGTCGCCAGAGTATCGCCACCGCCTGGCCACGATCGCACTCGACGATCGCAGCCTGCTCGAAGTCGATGCCTACCCCGATGGTACGGGACCGCGATTGCCCTCCTCGATCGGCCTGCCCAGCGGCATCGCGATGGTAAGTGTCTACCGGGGCGAGCCCCCGGATGTGTCCAGTCCTCCGGGGCCTATAGTCGTGGGCGCGGCGGGCGAATGGATCGAAATGCTCGGCTGACTCCTGGTGTCTGACCCAAACTGCGTTTCGGTTGGTCGGCCCGGCGAGCCGGGAACGAATATTCAGTCTCTTGGCACGACGGGAACGCCAGAAGTCGGCTATCGCAAAATTGAAACAACAATTATCTGTAGGACTGACCAAAGAATCTTTGTCAGCTTGTAGTCACTAATGAGGCGGATCGCAGGAAAAGGCGGACGGCAAGATTAAGGGGGTTCCGTAATGGTTCGTTTGGGTTTGATTTTCCGCGCTTCCGGGGCAGCAATTCTGGTCTCCACATCCGCTGCTGGCTGGGCGCAGCAAGTCGCATCTGCAGATGACGCAACTCATGTTGCTCCCGGTGTCGGGGACATCGTCGTCACCGCCCAGCGCCGCAAGCAGAACCTCCAGGATGTGCCGATCGCGATCACCGCGCTCTCGGCCGCGGATCTGCGGACGAAGCAGATCCAGACGACGATAGACATCCCCCGGCTCGTGCCCAACATGGTGGGCGCGACCAACGTCGGCATCGGTTCGGCCAATAGCTACTTCATTCGTGGCCTCGGCAACACCGAGTCAATCGCGACCTTCGATCCGCCGGTCGGCACCTATGTCGATGATGTCTATATCAGCCGCCAGAACGCCAACAACTTCTCCTTCTTCGACGTTGATCGGATCGAGGTGCTGCGCGGACCGCAGGGCACGCTGTTCGGTCGCAACACGACGGGCGGCGCCATCAACGTGATCCTCAAGAAGCCGGCCGATACGCTCGGCGGCTATGCCGAGGGCAGCTACGGACGCTTCAACGATTATAGCGGGCGCGCCTCGATAGACATTCCGATCAGCTCACAGCTGCTGACCAAATTCTCTTTCTACGGGAATAGTTCCGATGGCTATGTCCACAACCTGACAACGGGCGAGAAGAATAATGGCGACAAGGGCTACGGCGTGCGCGGCGCGGTCCGGCTGCTTCCTACTGACCGCATCACATGGGACATCTCGGCCGACTATATCCGCGACAACCAGGTGAACGTGCCGGAGACGCTGAACCATGGCGATCTCTACAGCATGACCGGGCTGAACACGAAGGCCGCCCCGCTGGAGGGTATCGTGACCGGCACCAAGGCCGGCTACCATCTCCAGAACATCACCAAAAGCGCATCGGTCACATCCAACCTCCAGGTAGAGGTAGGACACACCACGATCTCGATCATCACCGGCTATCGCGACCTCAAGCAAGGCTACCTGAGCGATATTTTCGACGGAAAATATGCGACCGGTGGTTTCGCACTGTCTAACCAAGGAGAGTTCAAGCAGTTCAGCCAGGAAGTGAAGGCCAACGGCAAACTGTTCGACAACCAGCTCGAATATGTCGTCGGCGCCTACTACATCCACGAAGACGACAAGACCGATTTCGCCGATGTATTCACGATCGATGCCGGCACCTTCGGGATCCCGCTGGTGCTGGCGGACCGGGTCTTGCGCAACAGCACCTCGGCGCCGGCAATCTACGGGCAGTTGGATTATCATCCCGTGCCGGCCGTGACGCTGACGGTGGGCGCCCGCTATACCAGCGAAAAGAAGACGGTCGGCGTCACCCCGAACACCAATCCGCTGCTGGCCGGCGTGCCTTACGGGACGAGCGATATCGTCGCCGCCGGCGTCCCCACCCATGAGCTGACGAAGCTGCTGACGCCACGCTTCGCGATCGAATACAAGCCGGTGAAGGATGTGATGCTGTTCGCCTCGGCGACGCGCGGCTTCCGTTCGGGAGGATGGAATGCTCGTGCGCTGACGGCGGCCTCGTTCCAGCCGTTCGGCGCGGAGAAGGTCTGGTCCTACGAAGGCGGCGTCCGCTCCGAATTGTTCGATCGCGTGCTGCGGCTGAACGCAACGGGCTTCTATACCGACGTCAAAGGTTTTCAAGTACCACTCGGCTTCATCGACAGCACCGGCGCGATCAATTTCGTCACCCAGAACGGGTCAGACTATCGCGACTACGGGCTGGAGGCGGAGGCAGTGCTGGCGCCCGCCAGGGGCCTGTCGCTGTTCGCCAATATCGGCCTGCAGCGCGCGAAATATCTGAATCCGGATGCGACCATCAAGGCGCAGCAGGCCTCTTGTCGCGCGGGCGATGCAGCGAGCTGCGGGCAGGGCATCGTCGATCCCGACGGCAATCTCGCGCCACCGGAACGGACCCCAAAATTCACCCTGGCGCTGGGCGGCAGCTATGACTGGCCAGTGGGCGGCTTCGTCCTGACTCCTTCAGCCAATGCGAGCTACCAGTCGCGCAATATCGTCGGCACCGCCGGCGTTCCCGGCGATTATGTGAACGGCGAATGGGTGGAGAACGCCAGTCTGGTCCTGAAACCCGCTGGCGGCCCATGGCGGGTCGGCGTCGAATGCGCCAACTGCTTCAACAACCTGTTCGTCGCCAGCAATTTTCCGCCGGGCTTCAAATTCTACAACATGCCCATGACGTGGCGAGTGACGGCCGGATACACATTCTAGAGCGTCCTGCTGTGGCACCCATGTGGAAGTGGAAAAAATGGCTCAATTCGGTGCATCTGCGCCTCGCTCAGCAAAAACCGAACATCCATCGTGGCACCTCCTCGATGCCGCCTTTGCCTCAATCCGTTCCGCTTCACGCAAGCAATTTAACAGGTTCTGAGCCTAGCCTTCCAAGATGCGATACCCAAGCCATTATCGTCAATTGATATCCTCAGTCCGACTACTTCGCCAATCCGGCCTATGAGAACGCGGCAGCAACCGGCGCGATCAGCGGAGTTGCGGCGGTTACTCGATTTGGTGCCCCCGGTCGTCTACGATCTGCCCAACCGCAAGCACTCAATGGACCAATGGTGGTCGCAGCAGCATCCGATGCTGTTTGCCACCTTTGCGCTGCTGACTGCGTTCGTTCCTGTGGTTGCCCTGGCGCAAATCGGCAGGATGCGGCGCCGACACTTGGCAATTTACCTGGCGGTGACAATCGTGTTGCTGGCGACGCTGGTTGCCTATGACATCTGGCGCGATCCAGTGGACGGCAGCTTGGGCGGCAACTCGGTGCGCATCTGGCCGTCCGCTGGTTTCATGTTTTGCTCCGGGTTGGGACTGTTCATCGCCAACCAGTTGATGGAACATCGCGAACGGGGTCATCGCCTCTTTAACGAATACGCCGAACACTTCGAGGACAGCTGGATGCGCGGCTTCCAGTTTGTGATCTCTCTTGGCTTTACGCTGATGGTCTGGGGAGTGCTGGAACTGGGCAAGGCGCTGTTCGATCTCATTCATCTTGAATGGTTCGGGCATATGATCGAGCATAACTGGTTCCGTTGTCCCGCGCTGGCATTTGCCTTTGCCGCCTCGGTGCACATCACTGATGTGCGCCCGGCGCTGCTGAAGGGTATGCGCAACCTTGGGCTGACGCTGTTGTCCTGGCTGCTGCCGCTTATTGTGGCGCTCGGCTGCGCGTTTCTCATTGCCCTGTTTTCACCGGCCTGCAGCCGTTATGGAATACCCGTTTTGCCGCATCGATCCTGCTGTGGTCGGTGGCGGTAACTTTAGTTTTGCTCAATGCCGCCTATAAAGATGGCGAGCCTGCCAATCTGCCGGGACTCCTAGTTCGCTGGGCTGGGCGTGTCGCAGGTCCGATGATGCTCCTTCTGACGCTGCTCGCCGTCTACGCCATCGGGCAGCGTGTCGGGCAGCACGGCTGGACTCCGCAGCGAGTCCGATCCAGTGCTGTTGCCCTGCTCGCGTTGATCTACAGCGTAGGCTACACTTGGGCGACCTTTGCGGGTGTTCCATGGCTGAAGCGGCTTGAAAAGATCAATGTCACCGCCAGCCTGTCGATACTCGGTATCCTGATCCTGCTATTCACCCCCTTGGCCGATCCGGCGCGGCTGGCCGTCAACAGTCAGGTAGCCCGCCTTACCGCCGGTAAGACCGCGGCTGAAAAGTTCGATTACCAGTTCCTGCGCTTTAACGCGGCCCGCTATGGCGCCGACGCTCTTGCAGTCTTGGCCAGCAATGCAAACAGCAACATCGCATTGCGGGCGCGAATGGCTCGGGCCAACGATCGCAATTTCTACCAGTTCTCGGCAGGCACCGATCCAGCCACGACCGAGCCCCCGTTGTCGCACATGGTGGTATATCCGAAGGGAGCGGTACTGCCGAGGGATTTTACCAGGAACAACTTGCCTGATGACATTTACGCAGCACCATGCCTGCAAAATGGTAGCCCATGCGAAATCATCATTGAGCCAAACCCGCGAAAAGGCGCACCGATGCTTATCGTCCACCACGCAGATTCAGTGAGTTCTCCCGTCTTTGGCCGTGACAGAAAAGGCAAGTGGAGCGTCACCGGAAGCATCAGGAACCTAGACTGCCCCGGGGTGCTCGGCGCCTTGCGAAACGGTGCGGGCAATCCCGTTCGGCCAGATCACGATGATCTGCAAGTCGGCGGTGTCAGGCTGATTTTCACACCTGAAGACGCAACTGAAAACAGATGCTCAGCCCCGCAACCAGCGCCCAAGGGGCAAATGCCAGCACCACAGGATGCAACCGCTCCAACACACATGGGACCGGCTTTTGGGCGGCGATGAGCAATGCAGGCTGCGTGCGGGCTTGCGTAAAAACAGATGAGACGTTCCCGGCACTTCACAGCAACACGGAGCCGGCTAATGCGGCTTAACGAACAACAAGATCTAAGCATGCCATCTGGCATCTGAAACGTCCGCTATCAGGGCGCAATCCCCGGGCCGTTCGCCGGAGTCATCGGCCCCGATCTTCCGCCCCAGATCGTCTGCTTTCGCCTTCAGCCGTTTCTCCTCGGCCTGAAGACGCATCATTTCAACGTCGGACGCAAGATTTCCAGGAAGAGACTGACCCGCCCTACGACCCGGGAAGCGGCGTGAACTGTATATCGACGAACTAAGAAACTTACGGTCTACCAAACGATCAGATGGGAAAGGCGCTCAAGACGATCTTCAAACAGGCTACGGACACAAATTTGACCGACATGCTGAAAAAGTCGCGAAGACATCAGAACTTGTAGCCAAGGCGAACGCCAACTTGCCGAGGCCGGCGCAATACTAGAGTGACGCTCTGGTTGGTAGTGTTGTCGGGCCCGGCATAGACATCCGACGCTCGTTGGACACGAACCGGCGAGTTCTCGTCGGTGATATTTTTACCATAGATCTCAAGGGTCCATCGGTCGGACGCAATACCAGCGCGAAGGTTGACCACCTCTGCGCTTGCGGTCTTGGCCAAGTTGAACTCGGAATCCCACATCGGACCGAAATAATCATAGTCGCCACGGAAATAGCCGTTGAGGCGGTCGCCAATCGGAAAATTATAGTCGAAACTTAGCGTCCCTTGCAAGGGCGAGACGCCTTCGAGCTGATTGCCATCGACATTGCGGCAGGCATATTTCGCCTTCTGTGCGGCGGTCAGGCCGGTGTAATCATAGGTCAGCGCCGCATAATTGACCGAGCAGAACTTGTTGTAGGTGGAATGATTGTAGCTCCCGGCGCCACGTAGGCTCAGACCCGCGAGCGGGGTTGTCCAGGTGATCAGCCCTTCGAGCCCGTTGATCCGCGAATTGCCTTGGTTAGTGGTCAGCGCGACATTGATGCCGTTGATGTAGAAGGTTCCGGTGGTTTGCTGGTTTAGCCAGTCCATGTGATAGGCGGCAGCTTCGATGGTCAGTTTTCGAGTTATGTGTCCCTTGAACCCGATCTCGTAGTTCTTTAGATTCTCTTCCTTGATCGTGCGGTATTCAGGAGGAGTATAAATAGACGTGTTGAAGCCGCCCGGCGTTGTACCTTCTGAATAGGTTGCATAGATGTTCAGATTGTTGTTGAATTTATATTGGAAGTTAACGCGGGGCAGGAAAGCATTGAAGGTGGCCTGGAAGGTCCGGTTCGACAAGGTATAAGGAGCATTCGGATCATATGACGAGATCAGCTTTGTGACCGAGTCCGCCGCTACGGTATGGACCTTTTCGGACTGGTAGCGCCCCTCGAGGCTAAGCGTCAGCTGATGGGTGATGTCTATATAAGCGGCGCCGAAGACCGAGCGATCCAGCGTATGTGTATTTGCATAATAATGCGGAATGATCAGATCATAGGTACCGACCACTGGGGCCAGAAGATAGGAATCGCTCTGGTTCGGATCGTATGCCTTGCGCAGGTTGAGGTAATACACACCCGCTGACAGGCGAATACGTCTATCTTCTGGCGAACTAACTCGCAGTTCAAGAGATTTATCTTCTTCCTTGAGCAGGGTACGCAAGGAATAGAGATAGCCCCCGCCGGCTGGCGCGCGATCGTGCAAGTTGACGTTCAAATCGCTGCGCGCGGTCTCGTGGCCATAGCCCCCCGTCAGGCTGACCGAATAGCCGCTGTCGGATTGCCATTGCCCCCGCAGATAACTGGTCACGACATCGGCTTTGTAACCGGGGTGATCAAGATATTGATAAGTCGCATCGAAATCGCCGCGCTTGGGCGTGATGCTCCGGATGGAGGTGGGATAGTTACCCACGGCACTGGTCGTGGCACCTGTTACCGGGTTGATCTTGTTAAATGTGCCATCGCGCGCGGAGGTCGGGATAAAGATCGCCGCCAATGGCGCGTCATCGATATGCGAATAGGAGACAACACCCGTGAACGTCAGCTGATCGGTCGGGGTAAAGACAAGCTTGCCCATCGCACCACCGCCTTTCTGCGCGCCGTTGCGAATGCCATTTTTCGGGTTCACCCAGCTATCTGGCGCTCGAAAGTCATCGTAGGTGCCCGACACCACAAACCGCAGCTTGTCCGGGACGATCGAGCCGGCGAGATAGCCGTCGGCCCGTTTCTCGCCGAGGGTAGCGAGTTCGAGGTTCATCGCCCCTTCAAGCGCATTGCTCGGCGTACGCGTCACATAGTTCATCGCACCAGCGAAGGTGCTACGACCAAACAGGGCGCTCTGCGGCCCCTTCAAGACTTCGATGGTGCCGAGACCATAAAGCGGTATTCCGGAGTAATTGCCGCCTATATATACTCCATCGAGGAATACCGATGCCTTCGCACCACCGGTAGTCGATACGCCCAGCCCCCGCATCGTCAGCTTCACGCTGTCACCCCGGTCGTTCGAAGCGGTGTTCAGGCTTGGCACGACATTCATCAGCTCGGAAAAGGTCTGGACACCCAGCGTCTTCAGCGCGATATCAGTCAGTGCCGTGACGTTGAGCGGAACCTCCAATAACTTCTCGTCCTTGCGTCGTGCCGTCACCATGATCTCGCCTTCGCCGGGGGCCGTCGTGGTCCCCGGCGGCGCAGCGTCCTCGGCAAGTGCGCGGTGGCTATGGAGCAGCGATAGCGAGAGCGTAGACAATGCGGCTGCTCCGCGAACTACGGCGTATATTTTCTTCGTAATCATGATGAAGACCCCCTTCGATATTGCTATCCAGCTAGCGATGATCTGCAGCAGCCGGATCACGCCGAAGCGGATCCCCTGATACAGCCGCCTTTGGGGGCACCCTCGTCCTTAAACAGTTTCTGGCTTTACCCCTCTGATGGGGCTTGAATTAGCGGATACGTACCGATTGGAGCGCCGGCGAGACGGCGCAGAACGGCAGCAGCGGTAAACGACGCCACCAGGCAGAGCACGCCTGACACCGCGAGCGGCAGTCTGGCGGATGCGGCGTCTGCCGCATAACCAATCAGCGCAGCTCCGCCTGGTACCAGCGCATACGAAGCTGCCTGGTACAGACCAATGGCGCGACCCTGGATGTGTGACCCGACGTGCAACTGAAAGAGGCTGCCGGAGGTCGCAAGAAAGAAGTTCGACAGCAGGCCAATCGGAATGAGCGACAGTCCGAAGGTCCAGGGCGTCCGGCACAGAAAGCTTGCCAGATACGCGCAGCCGAGCATCGCCGCCGCGCCGAGCACCATCCAAAAGCGAATCCCGGTCAGGCTGGAGACGATCAACGCCCCCAGGATCGAGCCCAGCGCCATCAGCGACGACAGCCCGCCAAACGCTCCGGCACCCAGACCGAATACATGCGCCGCCATGGTCGTGATGATGATCTGGAAATTCATCGCCAGCGCACAGACCGCGGCAGCGAGCGCCATCAGCACCAGCAATCGCGGTTGCTGCCGCAACTCAGCCGCGGCAACCTTCAATCCCGCACGACCCGACGCATTTATCACCCGTTCCTCGGCGGCAATGCCGTATAACAGCCCAACCGCGATCAGATGACAGCCGGTGATCGTCATGAACGCGACCGACACTCCGTATCGAGCCATTAGCAGGCCGGCGATAGCCGGGCCGATCACGCGCGCGCTGTGAAAGATGAGCCCACTCAACCCGATGGCGTTGGTCAATCGATTGGGATCGGTCAGCGAGCAGACATAGGCGAACCGCGTCGGCATATCGATCGCCGCGCAGATGCCGAGCACCAAAGCAAAACCGTATAGAAGTGCCGGGGTCACTTTGCCGGCAGCCGTCAATCCACCCAGTACGAGAGCAGTCGCCGCAAGCACGAACCCGGTTGCGGTGAGCAGCCACCGTTTCGGTAGCCTATCCGCGAGCGAGCCCGCAAAGGGGGAGACCAGCAATACCGGCAGAAATTGCAGACCCGTAACGATCCCGACCGTGGTGCCGCGACCGGTGATGTCGATCGCCAGCCAATCCTGGGTGATGCGCTGCATCCACGTTGCGGTGTTAACGAGCAGCGACGCACCGGCGAGCCATCTGAAATCTCGTATCGCAAACGACCGAAAGATGAGGTTCGCCGGGTTTCGCATCAGAAAGCGCGCAAGTTCTCGCGAAGCGTCGCGCCGCTATAGCTAGTGCGGGTGCAGCCCATCTGCTGAAGTGTCGGTACCAGCCCATCGACGATTTCGATGATATGGCGGCGGGTGATCAGCCCCGAAACGAGGAAACCGTCCCCGCCGACGTGATTGATCGCGTCGCGCATGCTTTCCGCAACCTGCTGGGCAGTGCCCACCCAGCGCGCGTCGGGCGTATGCATGTCGGCGGTCGCCTGGCGCAGGGTACGTCCCTCGTTGCGACGCACGAATTCGATCAGCGTCTGGCGCGACCCGTTGGTGCTCAGCCCTTCGGCCGAAAGCGGCTGGTCCAGAGGAAATTGTCCGAAGTCGATCGACGTAATCTTCGAATAGCGCGCGAGCAGGCCTGCGGCATGGTCGAGGTTATATTGCTTGGCCAGCCGAAGTTTTTCTGCAGCTTCGCCATCGGATTCGCCGATGATCGGAGCCATTACCATCATCAATTTGATGTCGTTCGGGTTGCGTCCGTATTCGCGCGCCATCTCGCGCACTTCCTCGCGATAGGTCTTAGCATAGTCGAGATTGTGCCCTTCGGCAACGATCGTGTCGGCATATTTGGCCGCGAATGCACGTCCCTTTGGAGAGCTTCCCGCCTGCGCTACGACAGGGCGCCCCTGCGGAGCGGGACCCGTGTTGAGCGGGCCACGGCTCTTGAACCACCGCCCTTTGAAATCGACGGTGCGCACCTTGGCTGGGTCGATCAGGACGCCTGTGTCGTTGTCGGCGACGATAGCGTCGGTATCCCAACTGTCCCACAGAGCATTGGCCAGGTCGGTAAATTCGGCCGCATTTTCATAACGGAGATCGTGTTCAAGCATCTCGTCGAAGCCGAAGTTTTGAACTGCGCGATCCGAGGAGCCCGTAACGATATTCCATCCGGCGCGACCGGCCGACATCTGATCAAGACTTGCCAGCATGCGCGCCAACAGAAAGGGATGCATCGCGAAGGTCGATACTGTCGGAACGATGCCGATGTGCTTGGTGGCCTGCAGCATATATGGCGCGACTATCATAGGATCTCGCCGCGGAACCGACAGACCGCGCTCCAGATAGACATCCATCGAGCCATTCTGTGCATCGGGGACGTACAAATTGTCTTCCATCAAGATATAGTCGAAACACGCGCGCTCGAGTTCGCGGGCGACGAAGACATAAAGGTCAGGATTCATCCACTCCTTGGCATTGTTTCCTGACCATGCGCGTCCCCAAGACTGAACGTGCGACTCGGCCAAAAAGTAAGCCAAGTGAAACGGGATATTATTGTCGGACATAATCTTAATTCTCTCGTGGTCGCCGTCGTGGGTCCGCGCCTGTCATTTGACGCAGATATTTGCCGCCGGAAGCCTGGTCCCGGTAACCGGATCTTTATGCTGCAACGCGGCTAAAATTGCTCGATTCTCGTTCGTCGCGATCATGAGCATCGCAAAACTATATAAAGTTGCAATAGGAAATTGATAAAAAAAGGGCAAAATCTTCATAAAAAGATAATTTAGGCTTGACTGGACCTGTTTCAGAGTACGATCTGTATACAGATAGCTACCGCGAGAGGTAGCTCTCAGTTCCCCTTTTTGCTCGCACTTGCAACAACTGGAGGCGTCGAATATGTCGGACCGCCCATCCCGAACGAACATGGTGCTCACCAATCTGGTGGCTAATAAAAAGGCGCGTAAGACCGATGCCGCCTATGCGTGGGGGTTGTGGCCCTGCACCGTCGGCCACGCGCCGGTGATCTTCCTGGCTCCCTATCTCAACTACGCCACCGGCACCTCAATCGCGATGCTGGGACTAGTCTCGACTATCGGTCGGCTCTACGACGCCTTGTACGACCCGCTGATGGGCGTAATCTCGGATCGCACACCCCAACGTTGGGGGCGGCGCAAGCCCTGGGTACTCATCGGCTATTCGCTGATGCTGCTCGTAATGGTGATCGGCCTTGCCTATCTGCCGGCCAAGAGCGGTGCGTTCTCATTGATGTGGATGGCGATCGGGCTGTTCTTCTTCTTCACGATGTGGACGACCGCCTTTATTCCCTATGTCGCGCACGCCGGCGAATTCACCACCGACTACGATCGGCGCAACCGGGTCAATCTCTGGCAGGGCCTCGTCCAGATCAGCGCTGGTCTGGTGACCTATCTCATTCCCTATCTTCTCGTGGATCCGCAGTTGGGCGGGGTGCGGGCGAAACTTGGCCGGGCGCTACTTTCTGCCGACTTTACCGCACCGCTAGGTCTCTGGCTGTCGACGCCGCGCGTCGCCGGTATCGCCAACTATGGCGCGGTTATGATGGTGCTTGTCTGGCTGACATTGCTGACCACGCCGATCATCCTGTGGCGCTATATGCGCCTGGTGCCGGAGCGCCGGCTTGCCGGGAAAGCGCCGTCCGCCGGGTCTATACTGTCGGCCTTCCGGAACCCGCCGTTTCGCCTCTTCTCGTTAGGCTATCTGCTGTTGATAGCGGGGTTCATGGGCCGGCTGAGCCTGTTTCCCTTCGTCATCAGTTACGCGACCGGAGGGAAATGGAGCTTCCTGCTGCTGATGGTGATCCAGAGCCTGTCTGGCATTGTGGCCGGGCCGTTGTGGAAACGGATATTCACCCGGTTCGAACGCACTCACGCGCTATTACTGGCGACGGCCATCGAGGCGACGGGTCTGCTGTTGCTGAGCGTCGCGACATCCTTCAGCCTTGCCGCTCCCCTCGCCTTCCTGTTGATCGGGCTGCCGGGCGCGTCGATCTATCTGCTTCCCTATCTGATGGCGGGTGATGCGGCGGACTATGCCCGGCTAAGGCACGGCACCGATACCCGCGGCGTACACATCGCAATCGTCAGCATGATACTGAAACTGGGATCGGTGTTCAGTTCGGCAACGTTGTGGGTTGCCGGGTTACTGGGCTTTGAGCCGGCGGCAGGCATAACCCCAAGCGACATCTGGACGCTCAAGCTGCTGGGGATATTCATTCCTGCCGGGCTGACGATCCTGGGCGGCCTGCTCATGGCCCAGTTTCCGATCAGTCGTGGCCGGTACCGTATCATCCAGGTTCGCCTCGATCGTCGAGACCGGATCTCGGTATTGGATGTGCCGGTGATGATCGAAGGCTGAAGAGGGTATCGCCGTGACTGTTCACCGATTGAGCGTCATGCCATGATGCACGATCGCGATGATAGAGGCGACGATAAGGATATATGTGACGACAGCCTTTGAACTAGCCTATCTGAAAATCCGGGATATGATCACGCGAGGAGAACTGGGGGCCAACGATCCTTTGATCCCGGACGATCTCGCCCGTTTGTGCGGGGTATCCAGGACCCCGGTGCGCGAAGCTATACTTCGTCTCGAGGCCGAGATGTTCGTGACGCGGCTCGACAACAAGCGAACCGTGGTTCGGTCGTGGTCGCCCGACGAGATCGACGTGTTCGTCGAGTTACGTTTGCGGGTGGGCGGCCTGGTGGCGGCACGGGCCGCAATGAATATCGATGGCGTATCGTTGGGCACTCTTAGAATGCTCAACAAGCAGTTGGCCGATCTCATCGAACAAGGCTGCGGCCCGCTCGAAGTACTCGAAACGACGGGACGGTTTTACGAGATCCTGATCGCGGCCACTCAATCGGATCGGCTATCGACGATCTCCTACCAACTGGTCAATCCTGCCCCTTTAATTCGCCATATAGAGCGTCATGCCGAGCAGCGCATGACGGATATGCTTCACGCCCATTGCGAACTTGTCGAGGCGATGGAAGCTCGCGATCCGCGTTGGGCAGAGGCGGCGATGGTCGCATTCGTGCGTAAGACCTATCGATCCGATGTATTGGCATTGTTGCGCCAAGAATGATCGCGTAATCGGTAACAGGCTGGTTCAGGTCGCGCCCACCGGAGAGCGATTGCTGATCGATGTCTGTCGGCTGCGAAAGTTAGCGCCATTTTTTCTGAAAACTTCTGATTGGGGCTGTGTAATAATTGATGGGAGCGGCGGAAAAGCCTCAGCCCGCTTCAGGCCGCCCGTCGCAGCTTGGCAAGCACCCGTGCGGCGGTGTTGCTGCCCAGACAAGGCGTGTTCTATTACATTGAGATGTTCTACAACCCGGTGCGCAAGCATGTCAGGAACGGGATGCTGCCATTAGTTGGCGGAACGGGTTGTGGCCAAAATGTAGCTCGCATCCCTTGCCAACTTTTGGACACTGTTTTCATGCTCGCGCAACTGGCGTTCGCTGGACCGCCTCTCCAGTTGAGATGGATGTGCGCGGCATAGGTGACTGGGAAATTTGCGGATCGTCATGCTGATTTCACACTGACAGTCCAAGCGTGAAAGATGGCCATTATTCCGTTCCTGTCCTCTGGCCCGCGGGGAAATCAGGCTCGTTTTGCGAGCGCACATGCCGCGCGATCATTCGGTTGGGCGATGACCGATCTACTCCTGGCGTGGCATTTGCACGTCGTCGTGGGATTTTCGGGCGTAGCGGTTTCGGTCTTGCTCACCATCCTGCTGTCGATCGGCGCGCTGGCAAACTTTTGCGTCGGCTATCTGCTGACAGCTTTGCATGCGACTGCGCAGGTCTATGTTCGCTTTCAACTGGCCGGTTCGATCGCGACCGCCATCCTGCTGGCCGCACAGTTCTTGATGCAGGATTCATTGACGGTCCCTATCGTCGCCATCGCCTTCCGGATCGCGTTCGCGATCCAAGACGTGCCGCAAAGCGCGCTGGGCTCATTGCTGCCAGTTGGCAACGATGAAGCGAAACGCTATGCCCAAATCCGCGTAACGCTGAGTGGTGTGACGCGAGTGCTTGCGATCCTGATGCATCTGCTGATGCTTGGTGTCGGCTGGCGAATGGCAGACATAGCGCTATTCGTCGTCATCGGCGTCTTAAATGTAGCCAGCGCGCTGGATTTGCGAGGGCTGCGCTTCCCCGGCCCACTCAAACCGCCCTCTATCCTGCGCGACGCACCAAGATCTTGGCCCGAGGGGCTGCAATGCCTGCTCATGGCCTTCTCCGTTTCTGCGGCGGTTCTCCCGACGATCAGCAGGCTCCTGATCTTCACGCCGCAGACAAGCGCGGATGTGGGTTGGGTCGGTAGCTGGATGCTGGTAGCATTCTGTTGCGGGTCGGTTTTTGGCCCGTTGCTTCAGCGGCGGCTTGCAGACGTTTTGGGCGACAGTGATGCATTGGTGACGGGCCTCCTCATCGTCATGGCGAGCGCGGTTGCCTTGACGTTTGCCGACGGGCTGCCGGTTCGGGTCGTAGCGACATTGGCGCACGGTGCCGGTTTGAGCATCATCGGAGTGCACCTATGGGCAACAGCGGCCCGCATCGCGATGGACGATGCTGCTTGCGGTCCGCGCCGCGATGGTCTGGTCGTCGGCTGGGTCATCCTGACGACCCACCTGTCGATGGCGTTCGGATCGCTTTTGCTCGCTCCGTTGATAGATGGTTATGAAGCGGACGATCCCGCCGTAGCGCTATCCGCCCTGATGCTGGTCGGCGGTGGGGCGGCGGTGGTCGCCAAGCTTCTGGTCAGACAAAGAACAGTGCCTGTAACGGCATGAGCGCCGCACCGATTGCTGCGGCGTCTCCCTCAACCTGCCGCGCAACGACTTGGGGCAGGCGAAACGGTTGATCGTTGCGCGGCGGACTTGCCGGCAGCACAATCCGCGCCGCCAATTGCTCGGCCAGCCAACCCGGCAACCGGCCGCCTATGACGACCTTCTCCGGCGCGACAATGTGGCCGAGGAGGAAGGCAAGCGATGCGAATGGGCGTTCCGCTTCACGCAGCCACCCCTCGATACCGGGCGTCGCGGGTTCGAGCGCCACCAGCATCTCCTCGACCGAGGCAAATTGAGTCCCTCCCTCGGTGACGTGAATCCTTAATCGCTCGAGATTGGGATAACCCTGATCAAGCAGCCACCACACGCCGCCAAAATCGCCGGCATTGCCCAGCGCGCCCCGCATCGGCCGACCGTCCGCGATCAGACCACCGCCGAACCCGTTTGTCAGGTGGCAGAAGGCGAAGGTCGAGCAAGTCCGACCGACGCCGAGCAGGCTTTCAGCGATCGCCGCGGTCGTCGCGTCGTTGTCGCACAGGACCGGCAAGTCGAGCGCGGCCTGCATGATGGCGGGAACATCGGCATCAACCCAGTCCGCCAACACTGCCGGCGGATTGAAGCGCAGCGGCCCATCGACGAGAAATCCGCCGAACCCGATGCCCGCCCCGACGATACGGCTTTTGCAGATACTGCCCGACGATACCAGTTCGTCGCGCCCGGCCCGGATCGCCTCGACGACCGCTTCCCTGCTTCGATCGACCAGCGCGACACGCTTGGTCTTCCGGACATTTCCTCCAAGATCAACCAACGCCATCGACAGCGCGTCGCCGACGATTCCGACGCCGATTCCGAATGCGAAATCCGCGTTCAGTTTCAAGGTGACGCTGGGGTTTCCACGACCAGTTGCCGCCCGCGCAGACACCGTGATGATGCCATCGGCGACGAAACCGTTGACCAGCCGTGCGATGCTCGGCTGCGACAAGTCCAGCCGTCGCGGAAGGTCGGCCTGGGTGACTGATCCCTGTTTTATCAGGAGATCCAGCAAAGCACGCCCCCCGCCTGCGATGGGCTTTACCCAATCTGGCTGATCGATCCGACCCAACGGCACGGCCATCGTCATCGCTGTCATAAGCCTGTCATCTTTTCATAATAGCTGACGAATACTATTCGACGTACGTTAGTGGCTCGTGAGGAGAACGCAACGGGTCGAACGGGGAGTTTAATCGGGCCGCGTTGCTTCAATGTGCGCACGGCCAGTGGCTGGCGCTGACTTAAGGGGATCGACATGCAATCACGGAAGCTAGCCTGCCTTTTGGCAGCAACATCTATTTTTGGTCTGGCAACGCCAGTCGCAGCGCAAACCGCGCTCGAAAGCGCGCCAACTGCCGGACCGGTGGATGTCGCCGGGAATCCCGAGAAGAACAGCGATATCGTCGTCACTGGAACATCGACACGCCAGCGCAAGTTCGACGCGCCATATTCAGTATCCACGATAGATCGCAAGCGGATCGACGAGGTCGCTCCCCATAGTGTCGCGGACCTGTTGCAGGCAACGCCGGGAATTACGGTCGAGGCGTCCGGCGGCGAAGGCGGCGGCGAGAATGTCGTCATCCGGGGCCTCCCGTGGAGCGGCTGGCGCCTGATCGATCTGAACCAGGATGGCATGCCGCTCTTCGAAAGCAACACCGAACGCTATCTCAACATCGATGAACTCTATCGCGTCGATTTGGATACACAGCGTGCCGAAGTGGTGCGGGGCGGGACCGCGCCGATTTACTCGAACAACGCGTCGGGTGGCGTCGTCAACTTCATCACCGGACACGGCACGACTACCAATCAGGGCGCCGTGCGGATCGAGACGGGCACGGGCAACCGCGTGCGCGGCGATGCCTATGTCTCCGGGCCAATCACAGATCGGCTGATGGCGACGGTCAGCGGTTTTTACCGCCGCGACGATGGACTGCGGAATACCGGCTTCAAGAACGCCGACCTGGGCGGGCAGATCAAGGCAGGCGCAACCTATACGCTCGACCACGGCAAGCTCTGGGCCGACGTCAAATATCTGAATGATAAGAACGTCTTCTATACGGATGTGCCACTTACCAACCCGCTGACCGGCGGTTCGCTCGAATCGCTGATCGATCCGCGCAGCGGCACACTGACATCGAACGCCTTCCGCAACGTTACGCTGCGCACGCTCGACGCGAACGGCAACGCCACCACCGTGCGCCGGGATCTTCAGGACGGCATCCATCCCAAGGTTTTCACCGCTACGGCCGGGGGCGACTACGATCTGGGCGGCGGCTTCCGGATCACCGACACTTATCGGCATACCAGCGGCACCACGCAGTTCAACGGTATCTTTAACGGCTCGCCGACAGGGGCGGCAGCCTATCTCGCGAGCCGGCTAGGGGCCGCAAGAACGGCCTTCGGCACCGGCGTTTCCTCGTTGCGCTATGTCGAGGCAGGCACGAATACGGTCTATGATCCGGCGACGACGGCCAATCTGGTGATGGCGAATACATGGGGTTCGGTCCACACCAGCCTGCGCTACGATGCCAACGATATCCACCTCAACAAGACGATTGAAACCCCACTTGGCAGCCATGCGCTGACGGGAGGATTCTATTATAGCAACTACCATTACGAGCAGCAGCAGTTGCTCAATGCCATTCTTACCAATGTCAAGACGCAACCGATCGCGCTCGATATCCAAGCGCTCAATGCTGCCGGACAGGTGGTCGGCAACGTCACCGAGAACGGCTTCATCAACTATGGTGGCGGCAGCCAGAACGGCTCACTCGACGGTCATTCAACCGCTTTCTACGTTGCCGACACCTGGCAGGTCACACCCGCATGGTCGATTGACGCCGGTGTTCGCCGAGTATCGCGCAGGCAGGACGGCGTGCAAGGTATCCTCGGCACCGCGGTCGCCGATGCGGCCGGCGCGATTCCGGCCAGAGCCGTTTCTGGCGTGGTCAGCTATGTGCCTCACTCCGAGAATCTGAAAGGCACCAGCTGGACGGTTGGCAGCGGTTACATCTTCTCGCCACGTGCCAACGTCTTTGGTCGCTACACGCATACATTCAGCTACCCGCGGTTCGATACGATCCTTGGCGGCGCGACCTTGCCAGGCAGTACTGCTTCGCTTCCTGTCGCGAAAGTCCAGCAAGCCGAAGGCGGGATCAAATACGCGTTGCCCGGACTAATGCTGACCGCGACCGGTTTCTGGTCGAAGTTCAATCGCCTGAACGGTGGGACGCAGGTGGCCGATGCCAATGGCCTTATCACCAACTCGAATATCATCTTCGATTCGCGCACTTACGGGGTCGAGCTGGAAGCTGTCGCAAAGCCGTTCGCAGGCGTCGAGATCGCCGCCACGGGCATGATTCAGAATCCCAAGATCGTCACTGTTCAGACGCTCACCGGCTTGGATGCGCAAAGCTCCCAAGGCGGGGATATCCCGCGCGTTCCGCGCTATCAGTTCACGATCACGCCCGCCTACAGCTTTGCCGTTCATCACATCCAGGCGCGCGTCTTCGCCAACGTGTTCACCATAGGGCGGCGGTTTCAGGATTTCTCGAACCTTAGCCGCCTGCCTGCTTACACGAGCTTCGATCTCGGCGCTTCGCTCGTCACCACCCAGGGTTTCGAACTACGCGGCGTCGTCAGCAACGTTGCCAACGTCGTCGGTCTAACCGAAGGCAATGCCCGCGCCGCAGCTATTGCAGCCGGATCGGTAGCGGATGCGACGGTCGGGCGGTCGATCTTCGGTCGCACGTTTACACTGTCGCTGACGAAGCGCTGGTGATGGGTCGGGCGAACACTATCGGGATTACGCTCGCGGCGATATTCGTCGCGAGCGCCGCTTAGATGTGGCTGAAGTAGACGTGAGTCGCACCCCGGACGGGTATCTTGTCCTGATGCACGATGAAACTGTCGATCGCACCACCGACGGGACGGTCAAGGTCGCCGATCTCACACTGGCGCAAATCCGCTCATTCAGGCTTCGGTCGGATGAAGATGGGCGCGATGCGTCGGTGATGGCAGCACGGGTGCCTATGCTCGAAGAAGCGTTGGCGCATGCGGCGCGACGGATCATCCTCAAACTGATGTACAGGCCGGGCTTTATCCCGATACGATCGCCTTCGTCCACCGCGCATGGCAGGAGGATGGCGTGATCGTCAAGGAACCCGCCGCTGCTGGCAGGCCCGTCTTGGCCGAAACCGCGCCGTTCGACAGCGTACCGTTCATGCCGATCCTTTCTCCTGGCGGGGAGGGCGACGATCTCGCCGGGATTGCCAGGACGCAGACGCAGGGGCGAAAGCCGGTTGCGATTGAACTACCCCGCATGCTGCCCACGGCCCTGCCGGCCGTGTCATGCGTCACGCGCGCCGCCGGGACACGGCTCTGGGTCAACTCGCCGTGGGACGGGTTCGTTCAAGGCTATGGCGGCGACGTCGAGGCCCTGCGCGCTCCCGACGCGATGTGGGGCCGGATTCAGCGCGATGGTGTCTCCGTCATCCAGACCGACGAGCCCGAAGCACTGCTACGCTTCCTGGGCCGCTGATATCTTTCAACGAAAGGTTGCCATGTTCCTCCGTCGCTTGTTGGCCGCGCTGTTACTGTCTGCCAGCGGTATCGCCGCCGCACGCGACGATCGCTTGGCCGTCACACGCCGCGCTCTGGCCAATCCGGTCGCGACCCATCTGATCGTGGTTGCACATCGCGGGTGCTGGCATCGTACATCCGAAAACTCGCTGGCCGGGCTCGACGCGTGCGTGCGCCTCGGCGTGGACGCGGTTGAACTTGACGTGCGCCATTCGCGCGACGGCGTCGCAGTCATCATCCATGACGACACGCTGGATCGCACCACCGATGGCCACGGACCGGTCGCCGATCGGACGTGGGCTGAACTCTCCCGTCTGCACCTCAAGGCGGGGCATGGCGGCAGAGACGCGGCGTTCACCGACCAGCGCATTCCGACCCTCGACCAGTATCTCGCGGCCGCCAAAGGGCGACTGATGATCGTGTTCGACGTGAAGGACGGCAGCCAGCGCGAGACGTTCCGCCAAATCGCTGCGGCCGGCATGGCCGATCAAGCGATTTTCTTCTACGAATGCCTCGATCGCACGTTGGCCGACGCGATCGCGCCATTTCGGGATGAAGTCACGACGATCCCGATCATGTTTGGCAAGGATGGTCCGCTTGCCCCCGAGGCGCAGCATTGCACGTCGAACCCCGCGGGCTGGGCGCATGTGAAATGGGACGCTCCCGCCTGGTTGGCCAATACAGCAGCGTTGCATCGTCAAACCGGTCTCCGGCTATGGACGGCAACTATGTTTCCAGCGGACAACGCAGGCCTCGATGATGCGCGTGCGCTGATAGATCCTGATGCTGTGTGGGGCGCGCAGCGTGCAGCCGGAGCGGGTATGATTATGACCAATCAGCCCGAGGCGCTGGTAGCGTATCGCGCGCGGCGTGCGAGATAACGATCGAGCCGGGGTTAGCATGGGTGGAGGTGGTTTTTCTTGTCCGCCTGCGCGCTCCACTGCTCGTTATTTAAAACCACCTGATTTTCTGATTTTCAGATCCTTTCCCGATTGGGACGAAGAATGGGAATGGCCGGTAGAACCGCCCACTGTCGATCTATAGATAACGTGCCGGAGCAGGATTGGCCGACTTCGCCGAAGCAGTTGTGCCGTTGTACGAGAGCGGATCATGGAAGGCGTTGAAGATTTGAGAGGAGAGACTGGACTGGTTTCCATCCTGATCGATGATGGCATTCTCATTTGGGATACGTTGGCGATCACTGAAACGCTGCAAGAAGCAAACCCGGTCATCTGGCCTTCCGACCCGGACCGGCGACAACCCCCATCATGCCCGCCAAGTACAGGTGGCATGAACCACCCCATATCCTCATGGTCCCTTGAGAGGTTTGATTGGCCGATCCAGGCAAGCCTCTCAAACTCTCGATACGTCAGGATTGTCTCCCGAAAGTCAAAAGCCGATGTTGACGGTGCCCGAGAAGGTGCGCGGAGCGCCGATCTGGAAGTAATTGACGACGGTGTTGGATGGGGTAGCGTTACCCGTGGCCGACGCACCGACATAAAACCGGTTAGTCAGGTTGGTGACATTGAATTGCAACCACGTGCGGTCGTTGAATCCGATCGCTTGCAACGGTAAGCGAGCGTCAAGATCGACCAGGGTGTAGGACGGTGTCTTGGCGCCGTAAACCTCGTAGAACTTGGTGCCCGCGCCCGAGCCGTAGCTTTGGTAAACCGGCGTGTTCTGGTCGTTGAGGTAGCGCGGCCCGGTCCGCTTGATCTGAACGCCTACTTCGAGCGGCCCAAGATGGCCCTCGGCGCGACCGCCAAAGGTATATACTGGCGCGTTGGATTCGCGTCGGCCTGCGGTTGGCGCAAAAATTGCTGCATTCGGGGTGCAGGCTGTTACGCTCGGTCCGATCGACGTGTTGATCCCCGTCGCGCCGCAGGTGCCGACCTGAACATCGTCCAGGATCTTTGAATGCAGGTACGAGCCGAACACATACAGCGAGAGCTGCGGAACGAAATTGTAGGCAAAGCTGCCGTCGAAGCCGTATTTATCGACGGTGCCGAGGTTGGTGTAAGTCGAAAGCTGCGCGATCGGATCGTAGTTCTGCTCGATGCGGTTCTTGAATATCGTGTACCAGCCGGCGAACTGTGCCTGGATCTTGCCGCTGCGCATCCGTACGCCGGCGTCAAAATTTTCGCTGGTCTCAGGCTTGGGGTTGGCGGGCTGCGTGCCGGTC
Source organism: uncultured Acetobacteraceae bacterium (assembly GCA_964658485.1). Lineage (GTDB taxonomy): Bacteria > Pseudomonadota > Alphaproteobacteria > Sphingomonadales > Sphingomonadaceae > Novosphingobium. The sequence continues at coordinate 32,541 of CAZZYX010000007.1, forward strand.
GGGTAGTAAAATCCGTTGTAGAGCTGGTCGGTACCGGGCACCTGCAGCCCTTCCGAATAATTGCCGTAAACGCTGACCGCCGGCGTTAACTTGTAGTCCAGGCCGACCGACGGCAGGACCTTGTTGAAATTGAAGTTGCGCTTCTGCGGCACGGCATATTGGCCGGTGCCGGGAATGCCCGTCGCCGGGTTAACGACATAGGGGTTGATCGCGGAATAGGCCGTGTTGGCGGAGGAGTTTTCATCGAGACAATCGACGTTGCCACTGCCGTTAGTAGCAAAACAGTAGTTATTGAGCTTGCGCTTGAAAAAGGCAGCCCGAGCGCCAGCCTCGATCGTCAACTTGTCGCCGAAGAAGCGGCCACGATACTGGCCGGCCACCTGGTTGAGGATGGCGAGCGAGAGACGGTCGCGCTTCTGCAGGACGTTGCCATTGGCATCCAGGATCGGATCGCCCTGCGGAAAGACGTTGACCGGGTGTCCCACCTGATCGAGATAACCCGCTTCGCCGGTCTGGCGATGATGGCCGTAATCGAGCGTGTAGTTGAGGCGCAAGGTTTGCGACGGCGTCACGTCATAGATCAGGTTGGCGATCACGCCGTAGCGGTTAGTGATGGTGTTGCTCGGCGCGAGCAGGTTGACGGTGTCGAGCTTGTCGCCGTCACCATTGAGATCGTGGCCAACGTAGAACTGCCCGCCGATATAGCCGTAGCCGGTGAAGGTCTGGCCGTTGACCGTTTTGGTATAGGCCTTTTCGTTTGCGACGACTGTGCCGCCGCCGTTGGCATCGGTATATTCGTAGAAGGGATCGACTGTCAGGATCAGCTTGTCGGTTATACCAAAGCGCGAATTGACGCGGATATTGCCCGTACGCGACGGGTTGTAACGATAATCATACGACGTACCGCAGCCCGAGCTGGTTTCGGTCTGCACGGTGCCGGAAACCGCTGCCGGCCGCGAACAGGCTGGCACGACATAATATTCCTCGTTGAAACTGCTGGGGAAGTGGTTGCCCGAGCCGGTCCCGACGGTGCGCGTCCCGGTAACGGCGCCGGTCGTGGAATTCAGGACGGTGATGTCATTACGTAGCGGCACCGAAGCCGAGAAACTATTGCGATTGTCGTTGTAGTTGCCGGCAACCGAGATGAAGTTGCCGTTGTCACCGAGCGGCTGGTAGATCTTGAAATTGGCCTGGTACTTGCGCAGCTTGCCGATGTTGTTGAACGGCGAGTTGTAATTTTCCTCGCTTCCCGACAACCAGGCGCGCGTGCCGAAACTGGTGAAGACACCGGTATCTACCACGCCGAAGATGCGCATCATGTCGTATTCGCCGGCGGTGGTCTGCAGGCGAACGTGGAAGTCCTTGGTCGGCATGCGCGAGGTGTAGTTGATCGTCGATCCGGTGGCCGACGGGGTGGGGCTGTCGATGTCGGTCGCGCCAAGCGTGACCGCGACCTGGTCGATCAGCTCGGGGTCGAGTTGCTGGTTCGAAT
>CAZZYX010000007.1:34042-63494 GCA_964658485.1 uncultured Acetobacteraceae bacterium
ATACAGCGCGTAATTGCCGGTGTCGTTCAGCGGGATCCCGTCGAACGTCTCCGAGATGCGCGACTGGTCGAAACCGCGGATCGTCAGGAAGCCACCGCCGGCACCGTAGCCATCATTGTTCTGGAAGCTTACGCCGGGAACCAAGTTGATAATGTCGTTGATCGACTGCCCCGGCGTCTGGCGTGTGATCACCGACTGCGTCAGCACCTGACGGGTTTTCGTGGTGTCCGGGATAGCGACCCCCTCTACCTGTTGCACACCCTTCGCACCGGTAACGACGATCGTCGACTGATCGAACACCTGTGTGCCGGTCGACTGCGCCAAGGCAGGCGTGACGGCGGCAAGCGCAAGAAGCGAAACGGACGTGCGCGCGCAATGCTTGGCAATAGTCATGATAACCCCTGAACGATCTGCTGGGCTTCACACCCTTATTTCTGGCGGCTAGCGGGCATAAGTGTCAGTTTTACGACAACGTGTCCAAATTGCTGCACCAGCGTTGCACCGGTATCGTAGCGTTGAACTGCTGACACTTCCGCTACCGTTGCATCAATCGAACTGGCGTTACGGGCACTATCAAAGTTAACCTGAAAGGCACAATCTGGGCGGAAGCGGCCGATCTGGCTTTCCCACAACCGAACCAGACCGTGTGAAAACCAGCCTATCCGATTCCCGTCGCCGGCCGATTGGAGTATGCTGCGGTCATGGCATATATCCAAGGTCATGCGCGCGATCAGATGCTGTTGCTGACCGCGCTGACCGGTCACGGCATCGACGGGCCGACTGACATGCTCAGCGATGCGCGCCCCACCCACCGGACCGGCGCCCGGTAGACGGGTCGGCGTTTTTTGGTTACAGCCAAGCGAAAGAGTACATCGTGCCGAACCGGAGGGTTGCAATGATCGACAGATTTTCGCGAAGGCCTTATCTCCTTGATTTGCGACAGCTGTATTATTTCGTAAAAGTGGCTGAGATCGGTAATTTCACGAAGGCTAGCCAGGAACTGAACATTGTTCAGCCAGCACTTGGTATCAGCATCCGCAAGCTGGAGGAAACACTGCAGGTCAAGTTGCTTGAGCGTCATTCCCGTGGCGTGGGGATGACCGACCATGGTAGATTGTTATTCGCCCACGCTGTCGAAATCCTGGATTGCGCGGTCCAGATTCAGGACGCGATTGCGGCTTTGACTGCGACAAAACTGAGCCGCTTCGTTGTTGGCATGCATCCTTCGATGGCGTCGCTGTCTGTGCGCTTGATCCAGAGACATTCCACTTGTCCCGATCTCGGGCCGTTGGAAATTGTCGAAGCTAACGTCGATGACATCGTTTCCGGTCTGAAGAACGGCAGCATCGACATGGCCTGTGTCTATGGCGCACCTCCCAAACGCGAAGACATCTTATGTGAACTGATATCATCCGAAGACATGTTGGTGGTTGGCCCCCCGGCGATGATGCCCACCGAGGGCGATGAGATCGATTTTGCGCAACTGGCGAAGATACCGCTGGTCATCAACCGGAAGCGGCTTCTGGAACGCCTTCAGAGTCGGGCCGATGCAGCGGGGATTTCGCTCCGTCTCTTGCCGGGCAACGCGTCGGACAACCTTTGTCTGGAGATGGCGATCGCTTCGGTTGCCTTCACCATACTTCCCGCTTCGCTGGTGCAAGCAAAGATCGAAGCCGGGCAATTGCGTGGGCTACACATTGCCCATCCTCGATTGACGACCCGCTTATACCTGTGCGGGCGCAAGAGCGCGACAGACTCGCCAATGGGTAAGCTGGTTCGAGAGTGGCTCCAGCAAAGTGTCACTTCCTCATTTGCCACAGCCAATCCGTTGCTCATCACGGAAGCCTCATGTCTGGCCGCATGAATTCTGATCTGGCTGCATTTTAAGCTAAAATCGGTGCCCACTTTTAGCACGATGCTCTAAGTGGCTTTGTGTAATTGTCCGCATTTGGGGGCGGGCCGGCAAAGATGCCGGGCATAGGGCTGCTTGCGTATGTCGGCGCTGATCTCGCCAGAACCGTCCAGGGGCTGACGCGGCGATCGGCGCCGTTTGGGTGCGAACAAGCACGACGAATTTGGAAGCCATTAATGCAATGCATTGGAAAATGCGGGCTCGAGGTTCTAACCCCAACAGGGCGACGCGGCCAGCAGCGGGTTGTTCGAAGCGAAGATATCGAAAGTCGCGGGCGCATTGTGAGGATGGTCAAATGGTTAAAGAGATGCAGTCGAGTGCGGAACGAGACGATCGCGCTCTGGAGCACCGTGCCAAAAATCGGGCACCGGTTTTTAGCTTAAAACGATGCGATGACAAAAGCTTGGATCAGGCAGATGATTCGCATTCTGCGCTGCCCGCTCTGGATCGGCGTTCGATCCTGGCTGGGGGAGCATTGCTGGCAGCTTTACCGGCGACAGCGGCCCTGGCCCAGGCCGGCCTGCCATCAAAGGCATTCGTCGCGCCGCTGAACGCGGCAACCGTAACCGACCGATGGGCGAGCGTTGATGTCTGCGAATTGACGCCGACGACAATGGAGGGGCCTTATTTCATAAATAACAATCTGCTGCGCTCCGACATTCGCGACGGCAAGCCCGGACAAACGGTAAGACTGCGCCTACAGGTCTTTAATGGCAACGCGCGCTGCCGACCGCTTGCAGGCGCGGCCGTCTCGGTCTGGCAATGTGATTCCAAAGGGTTTTACAGCGGCTATTCGCATCAACACCCGGATGAGGTTCCCCCGGACCTCGGCGTGCCAGGAGCGACACCTCGCAAATCCTCGGGAACGACAGGACACGCGCCGGAGGATTCGGCACCGGGCTTCCTTCGCGGAATTCAAACTGCAGACGTAAATGGTGAGGTGGTTTTTACAACGATCGTACCGGGCTGGTACGCTTTTCGAGCTCCCCACATTCACGTCAAGGTTTTCGTCGGTCAGCGCGAACTTCTTACAACGCAATTCTATTTTCCCCAGGCATTCCTGGGGGCGGTCTTCAGCTCGGGCGTCTACGCCACTCGAAGCCCTGGACTTAACACCAATGAAAACGATTTTGTCCGTCGCCAGTCACACATGCAAGGCCTGGAAGGTGTGTTAAAGCTCACCAGCCTTGAGGATGGGACGATCGAGGCGCTTGGTCGCCTTGCTCTATCTCATGGCTGAGACTTACCTGGCACCCGATTGGAAAACTGCCGCAGGGTGCGGACGCTGGGTGGGAATATAATATAATTCAGATTTGTGAACCATACATGTAAAACATTGGATCTGTAAAATTGATCGCTATAGCATTCAAATAAAGATAAAGAAGAGTGAGAGAAGATGTCGCGAAAAATTGCCTTTGGAATTGTCAAAGCTGTGATCATCGTCCTCTCCATTGGAATTGGGGTCGTCGGCTCCTCCTCCAGTCATTCGTCTGCGCTCGCGCGGCGGGCGGGCATTGCGGAAATCCAAGGCGAAGGCTTCTGGTATGAAGACAGCGGCGGAAGTGGGGCTCCAGTTGTCCTTCTGCACGCAGGAACCGGGAATTCCGACTATTGGCGAGACGAAGCGGTTCGACTGGAAACCGCCGGTTTCCGAGTGATTACGTATGATCGGAGGGGTTGGGGAAAAACGACAGCTTTGCCACAAAAGGGTACAAGCGCTGCGCTAGATCTTGTTCATTTGGCGGACTATCTCAAACTTTCACGATTTAACCTTATCGGCATCGCATCGGGCGGCCGCGTTGCTCTTAGCTTCGGGGCAGAACACAGTGAACGCCTCCTTAGCTTGATTGTAGCAAGCTCGGCGGGTCCGGCCTTTCGCGATGAAGGGGAGCCGGAGCTGAAAGCTTACAGTTCCCGGATCGGACAAATGACTCTGTCCCCCGCTCAGCGTGAATTGAGCTCCACTTATCGTGGAGACAATCCGGATGGGGTAAAGCGCTGGGAAGAAATTCAAAAGGGATCTAAAAATCCCGATGCCGTCGACCTAATGGGGACACCATTAACCTATGCCAAAATTGGCTTGATAAGCGCGCCAACTTTGGTTGTTGCTGGCGGTGCCGATATCCTTGTGCCTCCCGGATACTCAATCCTTTGGGCTTCGCACATTCCAAAGTCATGGTGGGTCGTAGTCCCGTCAGCTGCACACTCTATACCGTGGGAGCAACCCAAGGTTTTTGCGGATATTGTCACACGGTTTATGAGAGGAGATCGCCATTTCAAGCGATCCGTGGATTGTTTGGGGAAAGAAGACCTTGGAAATGCTTGCCTGATTCCTAGGGTCGGAACCCAATAACGGGCTTTCCATATCGCCAGATGAGACTCACAGCATCATCAAGGAGGCGGTGAGATGGCTGATTTCTTCTGGTGTCCGGGTGTATCGACCGCCGTCGCTGTATCCGCTGCCGTCTGGCGCGCCACAGGCACCACGCGCCGCCAGTAACCGGCGCGGCTTGCCGGTCGAGGCTCAGAGTGCCGGTATCATCTATCAGTCTCCCAAGCTTTATTGCGCCAAGCCGCCTGCGTATTGCAGGTCTTCCGGGACATCGACATCGCGGGCCAGCCCAGGACTGGCGATCACTTCGACATCCAGCCCCAGCCGCCAGGCTTCGGCTTCATGAGCGCCGAAGCTGTCGGGTCCATAAGCAAATGTGAAGCCCCCCGCCGCAGGTAGCGGCAGGGAAACCGCGTTTGTGCCGCTGCCGTGGTGATCAGGTGCGATGGCGATGACCCCGCAGGCTGCACCGGTCAGCGATGCAACTTCGCGCGGGGTCAGGCGCGGCAGGTCGGCGGCGATAAAGACGACCCGGCTGGCCCCGGCGCCTGCGGCTTCGGCCAGCGCCTGGGTCAGCGCCGGATTGAGCCCGCTGCCGGGATCGCCGAGCAACGGGATCACGCCGGACTGGTCATGGCGCGAGCTGCCGAGGATGTGGATTCGATCGACACCCTGCGCCGCACTGACCGCACCGACAACATGGTCCAGCATGGCGCGCACCAGTCGATTTCGCCCGTCGGCGTCGAGCACTTCAGCCAGTCGCAGCTTGCCTTCGCCCGGCGGCTTGACCGGAATGATGACCCAGCAACTCACCTAATCTTCATGGGATTGGCGGCGCCTTGACCAAATTGGTGAAGCGGATACCCGCGCCATCGGCGCCATAGGTCTTGTTCATGTAGATCAGGATCGAGGTCAGCGCTTCCGCCGCCGCCGAATTGACCAGCGCCCCGCCGGACAGCCCGCGCAGGTTCATGTCGGCCGCCAGCGCGACCACGACATTGCGGGCCTCGACATCGTCGCTGAACACCAGCACGTCGCATTCGACGCGGGCATCGGTGTCGAGGATATGCGCCGCGACGCTGTGGAACGCGGTGACCAGCCGGATGCCCTCGCCCAGCAATACCTGCGCCTCCCGCGCGGCGGAGCCCGCTACCGGTAATTGCACGCGCATCACCTTGGGCGGAACCAGCGGCACGGTGGTATCGACGACGATGGCCCCGGCGACGAACGGCTTGATTTCGGCAAGGGTGGCGCCCTGCGCCGAATAGGGCACCGTCACGATCAGCACGTCCTTGCCGGCGGCGATGTCGGCATTGCTGCCCGACGCTACCGTGATGCCGTCGGCGGCCAGTTCTTCGGCAACCGTCAGCGCCTTGTCGGCGGTACGCGAGCCGATCGTCACCGCGTGGCCGGCCTTGCTCAGCCTGCGCGCGATAGCCTTGCCCAAATGTCCGGTGCCGCCGATTACGCCGATATTTGCCATGCCGCGATCTTTCCCGATTCTATGCTTACGTCACGCCGATCCTTGCCAACACCCGCCCAGGCGCACTAGAGCGTGATGACAAAAGAGGCATCGGTTTTTATTTTAAACGATGCGACGACAACAGCTTGGAACGGGCAGATGATTCGCGTTTTGCGCCGCCCGCTCTAGGGCGAAAATGGTTGCTCGGCTAGGGGATCGGTCGGGCACTACGCAGGGCGGAATGAAATGCCGCGAGGGAGATGAATAATGCTGGCGGAATTGCGCGCAATCGCGCTGGCAGGGCTGCCGCTATTTGCGCCCGGCATGGATGTGGCCGGCGAAATCCGGGCGGCAGCGGCGCGGCAGGGCGAGGTGCTGGGACGTGGCGAGGTCGTGGTGGTCGCGCAGAAAATCGTCTCCAAGGTCGAGGGTCGCGTGGCCGCCCTGGCCGACGTGCGGGTTGGCGCGGCGGCGCTGGACATGGCTGCCAATACCGGCCGTCCACCTGCACTGGTGCAATTGATCCTGGATGAAAGCGCCGCCGTGCTGCGCGCCACCCAAGCGGCGATCATTACCCGGCATCGCACCGGGCATGTGCTGGCCAATGCCGGCATCGATGCGTCGAACATAGAGGGCGGCGCGGACGGACAGGTCCTGTTGTGGCCGATCGATCCCGACGCCAGCGCGCGCAATATCCGCGCTGAGCTGGGCAAGGATGCGCCCGCCGTCGTTATTGCCGACAGCCTAGGCCGGGCATGGCGGATCGGTACGCTGGGCACCGCCATCGGCTGCGCCGGGCTGGTCGTTCTCGATGATCGGCGCGGGCAGGTGGATCTGTTCGGGAGGACGTTGCAGGCGACGATCATCGCCGTCGCAGATGCCATCGCCGGGCTGGCGGTGCTGGTGATGGGTGAGGGGGCAGAGGCCACCCCTGCCGCCATCGTGCGCGGCGCGGGGCATTGGGTCAGTGTTGACGACGGCCCCGGCGCGGCCTCTGGTTTGCGGCCGGTGACGGAGGACATGTTCCGGTGAGTATCGTCAAGAACCACGTTCTGGCGATGTCGGGCGGGGTCGGCGGGGCGAAGCTGGCGGCCGGCCTTGCTGCGGTGCTGCCGCCCGAACAACTCACCATCGTCGTCAACACCGGCGACGATTTCGAGCATCTGGGGCTGACGATCTGCCCCGACATCGATTCGGTAGTCTATGCGCTGGCGGGACTCAACGACCAGGCGCGCGGCTGGGGCGTGGCCGGGGAAAGCTGGCAGGCAATGGCCATGCTCAAGGGATTGGGCGAGGAAGACTGGTTCAATCTGGGCGACCGCGACCTGGGTATGCATGTGGCGCGGAGCTGGCGGTTGCGTGGCGGCGAAAGTCTGTCAGCAGTAACGGCACGGCTGATCGCTGCGCTGGGCGTTGCCCATCGCGTGGTGCCGATGACCGACGGCAGCCTGCGCACGATGATCGAGACGGAAGCAGGGACGATGGATTTCCAGCGCTGGTTCGTGGGTGAGCAATGCCGCCCGGTAGTCCGCGCGATCAGCTTTCATGGCAACGCGGTTCCATCGCCGGGCTTTGCCCAGGCACTGGCGCGGCCCGATCTGGCGGCGGTGGTGTTCTGCCCGTCCAATCCATTTCTCTCCGTCGATCCGATCCTGTCGCTCGGCGGGGTGAAGGAAACGCTATCGGCATTGAACGTGCCACGCGTCGCGGTGTCGCCGCTGATCGGGGGCCGGTCGGTCAAGGGCCCCTTGGGCAAATTGCTGGCGGAACGCGGTCGTGGTACCGACAATGCCGCCATCGCCGAGCATTATGGCCCGTTGATCGATCACTGGCTGATCGACCGCTGTGACGATGCCGACGCGGAGGGATTGCGCGAGCGCGGGATTTGCGTGACACTGGCCGACACGCTGATGCGCGACAACGCCGATCGGGAACGGCTGGCGCGCGCAGTGCTGAGGGCGGCGGGGCTGGAACGCCCGGCCGGAACAACGGATGGATATGATGCACCCGGATGATGAGCGCCTGATCGACCGCCTGCTGGCCGCGCCGCTGGGCGAAGTGCTGGCACAGGCGCGCGCGCGGCGCGATGCGCGCGGGCCGGCGCGGATGACCTATTCGCGCAAGGTGTTCATTCCATTGACCCGGCTGTGCGCCGATGTTTGCCATTACTGCACCTTTGCGACAACCCCGGCGCAGCTTCCTGCGGCATTCCTGACCACGGTAGAGGTGCTGGAGATCGCGCGGGCCGGACAGGCCGCGGGCTGCAAGGAGGCGCTATTTACATTGGGCGACGCCCCGGAACGCCGCTACGCCGCCGCCCGCGACTGGCTAGCTGCCGCCGGTTTCGCCCGCACCATCGACTATGTCCGCCATTGCGCTGAACTGGTTTTGAAGGAAACCGGGCTGCTGCCGCATATCAATGCCGGGCTGATGGATGAGGCCGATTATGTGAGCCTCAAACCTGTTGCGCCGTCCTGCGGGCTGATGCTGGAAAGCACGGCCATCAACCTCGGCGAAAAGGGCGGCGCGCATCACGGCTCGCCCGACAAGGTTCCGGCGCTGCGGCTGGCATCGCTGGCGGCAGCGGGTCGCGCGAAAATGCCGGTCACCAGCGGAATTCTGGTGGGCATCGGCGAGAATGCACGGGACCGGATGGAATCGCTGGTCGCCCTGCGCGATCTGCACCGCGACGGTGGCCATCTGCAAGAAGTGATCGTCCAGAATTTCGCCCGCAAGCCGGGTACGAAAATGGCCGAAGCGCCCGAAACGTCCGAAGCGGATTTCCTGCGCGCGGTGGCCGCCGCGCGGATCATCCTGCCCGACGAAGTCTCGATACAGGCGCCGCCCAACCTCAATGACGAACGCCTGGCCGAGTTGATCGATGCCGGGATCGATGATTGGGGCGGGATTTCACCGGTCACGATCGATCACGTCAATCCCGAAGCGCCATGGCCCGAAGTCGCCCGGTTGGAGGCGATCTGTGCCTCGCGCGGCCGACCGCTGGTGGAGCGCCTGACCGCCTATCCGCGTTTCCTGGCTTCTGCAGTTTTCTTAGGCGAGCAAGACGACTGGATCGACCCGAAACTGCGTCCCTTCGTGCTGAAACTGGCCGACAGCGAAGGCCTGGCGCGCGATTGCGTCTGGAGTCCCGGGCTTGCCGAACCAGCGCTGGGCACGCCGCTCGCGGTGCTGGGACCGATCCACGACGGCCCGACCGCACCCGAACTGCACCGCATTCTCGACCGCGCGGCGGGCGGCAATGAATTGTCTGAAGCCGAGATAGTCGCTCTGTTCGCCACGCGCGGCGCAGCGGCCCGCGCGGTGGTGGAGGCCGCGGACGACCTGCGACGGCAGGCGATCGGCGAGCCGGTGACGTTCGTCATCAACCGCAATATCAACTATACCAACATCTGCACCCACACCTGCTCGTTCTGCGCCTTTTCAAAAAGCTCCACGAAGAACGGCTATCGCGACAAGCCCTACAATCTCGACCTGACCGAGATCGCCGGTCGCGCGCGCGAAGCGGCGGGCAACGGTGCGACCGAGGTCTGCCTGCAGGGCGGCATCCACCCGACCTATACCGGCGGCCACTACGCCGAGATCCTGCGCAGCGTGAAGGAAGCGTGCCCCGACCTGCATGTCCACGCCTTCTCGCCGTTGGAAGTATCGCAGGGTGCGCGGACGCTCGGCTTGTCGCTCGAAGACTATCTGCGGCGGCTGAAGGACCTGGGCCTGGGCTCATTGCCCGGTACGGCGGCGGAAATCCTCGATGACGAAATCCGCGCGAAGATTTGCCCAGACAAGGTGAGCACGGCGGAATGGCTGGAAGTGGTCGGTACCGCGCACCGCCTCGGCATCCCCACTACCGCAACGATCATGTTCGGTCATCTGGAAGGCACCAGGCATTGGGCGCGTCACCTGCTGGCAGTCCGCCGCCTGCAGGCAGAAACGGGCGGCTTCACCGAATTCGTGCCGCTGCCCCTCGTCCATATGGAGGCGCCGATGTACCGGCGCGGCCACTCGCGCAAGGGGCCGACGTGGCGCGAGGCGGTGCTCATGCATGCCGTATCCCGCATCGTGCTGTTCGGACAGATCCGCTCGATCCAGGCGAGTTGGGTGAAGCTGGGGGTCGAAGGCGCAGCGGCAGTGCTCAATGCCGGGGTCAACGACCTGGGCGGGGTGCTGATGAATGAAAGCATCAGCCGGGCCGCCGGTGCGGCGCATGGCCAGGACATCACGCTGGCCGATTTGGCCCGCGCCGCTGCCTCGGCCGGGCGCCCGCTGCGCCAGCGCACGACGCTGTACCGCGATCTTGGCCCGGTTGTGGAAACGGGCGAACGCCAAAGGAATTTGGCGCTGCTGGTATGAGCCTGTAAATTGCGATCGCGCAATGCAGCATCGAACTACCACCTATTGCCAAAATATATTAGGCTTAAAAAATAGCCCATATTACAAGCTTCCAGATCTACTGGACCGGCCTCGGTAAAAATCGCCATTAGGTTACAATAAATCGACAAGGAGGGTCCAGACGCTCTTGATCGATTGGACATTGTCGCCTGATGCCGATTGCCGAATACCAAAAAGCCGTAACATAGAATAATATAAGACTACAATAATGGCTCGGCAGGGGAGGATGTATTATGCTCAAGGTTGGTTGTCACACGGTTACAGTTATAGGTTTGGTGTTCACAACGTCCGCATATACCCCCGCCGGGGCGCAATCGGCCGGATCGGATACGGCGGCATCGGTCGATACGCCGACGGTATCTGCGAAACGACCGCAAGTGAACGATAATTCGGCTAGCGATATTATTGTCACCGCCACGAAACGTCCTGAAAACGTGGAGCGCGTGCCACTCAGCGTCAGCGTCGTCAGCCAGGACACGATACAGGCACTCAACATTACAACGACCGCTGACCTCGTTCGAGCGATCCCCGGTGTTACATACAGTGCAAGCTCCTCACCCGCGCTTGCCGTATTCAATATTCGTGGTGTCGGCACATACGCAACGGGCGGCGGTGTCGAGCGATCGGTTGGCATCGCAGTGGATGGCGTACCGCTGGGGCGCCCATCGGGAAGCATCGCGGATTTGATAGATATCGCCGATGTCGAGGTTCTGAAGGGGCCGCAGGGCATGCTGTTTGGCAAAAACGCCACGGCCGGTCTGATCAATATCATCACACAGAAACCAAAACTCGGCGTCACCGAGTTAGTGGGACACACGTCCTATGCCACCGGAAACAACCTTCAAGTGAGCACGACGGCCAACGTTTCGGCCGGAGACGATTTTGCAATTCGGGCAACGGGCTGGAAATCTCAACGAGATGGCATCGTCGATCAGTTTCAGACCGGGCGCGAGCTCAGCAACAAGAACAGCCGTGGCGCCCGCCTGAAAGCTTTGTGGAACCCGACCAATAAATTGTCACTCATGTTTACCGGTGAATGGACTGGCCATTCAGACCTTGGCACTGCAGTTACAATCAGAAATTTCGTGCCATCGAACTTTACGGCCAGTAACGCCGGCGCGATAATTCAGGCTTATGAGAAGTCCGTAGGGACCGTGGCTGGACCGAGTAACTCGCGATCAAGCTCGATCGTTGGTTCATCCGACAAGGATCACGTCAACGCCTACACGGCACAAGGTGATTATAGCCTGGACGGCGCTACTATCACAGGGATCCTGTCTCGCCGGAGCACCCGCACCCAACTGGTGCAGGAACCGAGTGCATCCGGTACACCCATCTTGGGTGGCCAGACCAACAACGACGATATCAAATACAACCAGACTACAGCAGAACTGAGGATCAGCTCCGCATCCGACTACCGGGTCCGTTATACTGCAGGACTTTTTTACTTTAATCTGAAATACGGTGAGATATTCGAATACAATGCGGAGGGAACTGTACCGGCACCAGTCCACACCACCAGTGATCTCTTGTTTCGGAATCGGAACTATGCTGCATTTGGCGAAATCGATGGCGATGTGACGTCTCGCCTGCATGTTCTCGGCGGCCTGCGATTGGCGCATGATGACACTTCGGGATCAATCGACCGCAGTTACATCGGAACGCCAGTCATCATTCCGACGTTCAACGGGACCGGCACCGCGTTCGGCCCGCTGTCGTCGAGTACGTCCACGAAATACACCAATCTTTCTGGTCGGGGCGGCGCCCGTTACGATGTTGCTCACGACGTAATGGCTTACGCAACCTATTCTCGTGGCTACAAAGGACCTGGTGTCACTTATGGGGCGACGTCCTCGGCATCGCAGATTGCGGCCACGAATGGTATCGTCAAGGCAGAGACCGTAGCGGCTGTCGAGGTTGGACTGAAATCACGATTCTTTGACCGGCATCTGACGCTCAACGTTGCTGCTTACAACCAGGTGTACAACAATTTCCAGGCCTCTGTCAGGCTTCCCAGCGCCGCTTTTGTCACCTCGGTCGCAAGTGCCAAGCAGTTGAAAAGCACGGGCGTCGATGTCGATTTTGTCGCCAATCTGGTGCCGGATTTTTCATTGTCAGGCGCAGCACAATATAATCATGCTCGTTATACCAATTTTACCAATGCGGTGTGCTATCCCAATCAAACGGCCGCACAAGGCTGCGTCAAGAATGTTCAGTCACTCAACGGCAAGCCACTACAAAATGCTCCCCGATGGTCAGGCAATTTTACAGCGCACTACGAACACAAGCTGCTGAACGATTTTACCGGTGCTGCCGAGTTAAATTATACATACCGAAGCAAGGTAGTATATAATACAGTCGCCGACCCAAATGAGGCTCAGAACGGGTACGGTATTTTCAATATCAACTTCACGTTAAAAAAGAACGATGGTTCTTATGGCGTTCGCCTGTTCATGAACAATGTCCTTGCCAAGAATTTCGTTGATCGCGTGGCCGTTCAAGATAGTGGATCGTATTACGTAAACTATAATAGTTACGAAGCACAGCGAGTGATCGGGGCAGAATTGAATTTCAAATTGTGAGAGTGACTTGACCCCCAACTTTCATCCAGTTGCGAATAGAGTCTCGGCATCGTTGTTGTGCGTGAGCGCGGGTGAAGCAAGGGGGTGCGTAGCGTAGCCTTCGGCTATGCGGAGCGAAGCAGCCCCTTGCTTTCTCAGTTCGGCAGCGAGGGCCGCCGGGGTAGCGTAACCGAGCGACGAGTGCGGCCTCCCGGTATTGTAATCATCGATCCAGACGGCGATCTTTTCACTGGCATGAGCCATACTGGTGAACAGCGTCTCATTCAGCAGTTCGTCGCGCATCCGGCCGTTGAAGCTCTCGACGAAGGCGTTCTGGGTTGGCTTGCCCGGCGTCGTGTGATGCCACTCGATCCCGGCCTCGCTGCACCATTCAGCACCGCATTCGAGGTTAGTTCGGTGCCGTTGTCGCTGACGATCATGCCGGGCTTGCCGCGTACCGCGATCAGCCTGGTCAACTCGCGCACGACCCGTTTGCCAGAGATCAAGGTGTCCGGCACTGCTGCCAGGCACTCGCGCGTCACGTCATCCACGACGTTGAGCACCCGGAACGGCGACCCGTCGCCATCTGGTCGTGCACAAAATCGAGGCTCCAGCGTTGGTTGGGAAGCGCTGGAACCGGCGCCGGCCCGCGGCATCCAACCGCCCGCTTCCGCCCCTTGCGACGCCGCCGGTCAGACCTTTCTCGCGATAGCGCAGGCGACGCGACATGCGGGGCATGCTGCCAAAGCCAAGCCGCTGCGTCTTCTTGCGGTTGATCGTGATGCCTTCCCGCCGCAGCAGGATGTGCAGGCGGCGATAACCGAACCGGCGACGCTGATGCGCCAGATCGCGCAGCTTCTCGCGCAAGCCTTCGTCGCCCGCCCGCTGGGTCTGTTAAAGAATGCCCGATCGCCCCGCCGCAATGACCCTGCACGCCCGCCGCTCGCGGACATCAGGCAGGGCCTGAAGATGCGCGACCGCTTCCCGCTTGGCAGCAGCCGTTATCATTTTTTGGCAGCAGGTCCTTCAGACGATGGTGCGCAAGTCTCGATAGTACGCAGCAATAGCTCTTCATAATGTTCGGCATCTGATGCCACGTTTGCTATCTGCAGCACGATTTCATCGACACCGTCTTGTTCAAGACGTTGCTCAAGCTCTGCGAGCCGCTGTTTGACCTCGTCCCTGGTGCCGGCCAATGCGAAGGCATCGACCATTGCATCGGGTATCATTAGAGATAACCTGGACCAATCTGTTGAAGAGCCCATCGATTTAAATGCCGCCTGCAATGCATCGACATCGTCACCAAAACCCATTGCAGCGGCAGAATCGCGGTAGCTCGGGGTGCTGAAATAGACAGCAAGGTTAAATTTTGCCATGTTACGGGCGGTCTGCGCGTCGTCCGCGACCGCAGCGATCAGCCAGCAAGAGAGGCCGCCTTTGACACTTTTGCCTGCCTGTTCGCGTCCGGCACGGAAAGCGGGTAAAACAGTTTCTTCAAAATAGGTCTTTGCGAGACCGATAGATAATAACGCCAAACCGTCGCAGCACTTGGCAACCCGTTTTATCATGATTGGATTCAGACCGCCCCCGTAGATTTTTGGCTGGTAGGCTGCCGGTCCTGCCGTTAGACGTGCGCCGCCGAGCTTTACTTTGAAGTACTCACCCTGGAAGTCTACTCCGGTCGCAGATGCACTGGTAACTCGCCGAACAATATCGACATATTCCTCAAGCCAGGGCGCAGCCTTGTCGATTTCCACTCCATACTGCCGCCGCAGCCCCCGGGCTCCGGGGCTCAACCCGAGCGTGAAACGGCCCTTCGACATAAGCGAAAGATCCGCCGCGGCACCGGCCATGGCCAGAGGATTGCGCGCGAAGGCAAGGGCAATCCCGGTACCTACCTGGATAGTGGTGGTCGCGGCAATTACCCCGGCCGCGCGAACGAGAGAATCGCGTCGCGGCCCCTCCGTCACCCAGACGCATGAATATCCCGCTTCTTCAGCGGCGCGCGCAGCGCGCGGCACTGGATCCCAATGATTGGTTGCGGTGACGATAGAACGTTTCATCTGCGGTTATTCCTGCGTGAAGGTATCGGTCAGGCTTGGCTGCGTGGTGGAAACTTAAATCGCGTCACGATCATCAACAATACGGCTGCGGCAAAGGCCAATGCTGCCATTACGAATAATGGCGCGGCAAATGTCCCAAAATATTCGCGCAGTGACGTGACCATGAATGCGCCGGAACCCGTAAAAAGTCCCAGGATCCCGAACGACATTCCAAGGATCTTACCTTGATTTTTTAACCCGAAGCGCCAAGCGATGAGATAGCCTTGCGCATCGATTTCCGCACCTAGCACGATACCGGCTATCAGAATGCCGATCGGCGCCAGCGCAGGCCCACCAATTGCCAACGTGGCAAAGCCCAGGCCACCGACAAAAAAGATGGCCGCGCATACCAGCGCTGCATGTATCCTGTCGAAAATCCACCCAAGCCCGAGGCGCGAGACGAAAGACGCGATGCCGAAGAGGCTCACATATGTCGCTGCACGAACCGGTGACATACCGCCTTCCGTTGTCATAAAAGGCACAATCAGAAAAGTAATGCCTCCGACTGTCAACCCGACCAGGGAGAAGCTCGCGGTAATGAGCCAGAATACAGGAGCCGCCAGCGCCTGTGCAAGACTGTCGCCCTGTTGAACCGCCCGCTGCATGTGAGGTTGGCCGGGTTTGCATTCATGCGCCTCGCGCAGGAAAAAGAACATGACGAGTGCAGCCGACAAAAAGCTCCCGGCCATCAGAAACCATCCGGTACGCCAGCCATAATTCTGGACTACCGCGGCAACAGTTGGGGCGCCAACGACTGTCATCACTCCGGTTGCGCTGGCTACCAGGCCCAATGCGCGTCCCCGACCAACGATAAACCATGAGGTAACAACGCGAACATATGCGAGAAGGCTCGAGCCGCCGCCGAGCAGCGGAAACAACGCCAGCAAGCCATAATATACCCATATGCTGCTTCCCATTCGGCTGATTCCCAATGAAATCAGCGCCATGAAAATAAATGCGATCGGGGTGATGCGGCGAGCGCCAAACCGGTCGAGCAGATAACCGGTTAACGGCAAAGTCAGAAAATTAGTTCCGTTCAAAAAAAGCACGCCAAGGCTAAATTTGCTTAAGCTCCAGCCAAATTCCTTGCTCATCGGTCCTGCTAGCGTGCCCATAGAATAGAAAAGAAGTCCGCTTTTGCTCAAGGCGTTGCCATATATCGACGCAGCCAAGGGAAGCGCTGCCGCCCTGAACTCAGTTTGCGCCGATGGATCTGTAGTTGCGTTCATTTTATCTCCCATCACCGCCGCTGTTTATAGCGTATCGGAATCTCGAAAACGCGTGATTGCGCCCTTTAAGCCAATCTCGGCAATGGTGGACTTCGCTTCGTTGTAACTCGCGCTGAAGTGCGCGATCGCATCGAAATCCGCTCCCATCAACACACTCTCGGTGAAGCCCTGCATCTCGAGGACCCGGTTGTGTGCACGTTTTTTCAGCGCAAGAAAGTCTGGCGGAGTCTTGCAGATTCGCCGGACCAAAGCGCGCGTCGCGTCGCCAAGCTCGGCCTCCGGATAGGCGTGATTGGCCCAGCCAAGCTGAACAGCTTCGACGCCGGTCATCCGGCTGCCGGCGATGAAGGACAGTTCCTTGGCTTTTTTTGGCCCGATCAACCAGTTGCTCGGCGGCCCGAGCAGACCCGCCCCTAACGGTAACGATGGCCAGCCGACAGCGGCGTCTTCGGCAATCATGGTCAAATCGCAGAGCACCGCGAGCAATGTCGCGCCGCCCATGCAATGGCCATGGATCTGGGCGATTACGGGCTTTGAACATTCCCATACCGCCAGCCAGCGCTTGATACTGTCGCGGATGCGCGTCCAATCGCTGTAAGCATCTTTTTTCGAGCCATTGCCATATCCGCCTGCAGTTGCGCCGCCGATATCGTAGCCGACCGAAAAGCTCTTGCCTTCGCCCCGGATGATGATCGCCCGAACCTCATCATTTGCGGCAAGGCTTTCGAGCGCGGCGCTAAATTGCCGAAGCATATCCGCGTCGAGCGCATTGAGCTTTTCGGGCTTGTTGAAGACGATTTCACCGATCGCGCCAGTCACGATCACAAGAACAGATGGCATATCTCCGATTCCCCTATTCATTTTATTGCGATCGTGTTGGCAGGTGAGCCGACACCACCCGGCAGGTTGAGCGGAGCCGCCACCAGGCAGCAGGTATAACGGCCGTCGACCGCACAATCTTCTGCCAGCGCATCCAGGGCGAACAATTCTCCGAGCGCGAACCCCAGTAAAGGAATAAGGCGCCGGTGCAGCGAACCTACTGCCGCGCTGCCCGGAACATTTTCGACCGCGGGGTTGTCCGCACCGATCGCTACGACGCCGCTGTCCCATAGAAATTCGGCCATGGCCCTGCTCCCTTCGAGTCCGGGAGTCCGGCGTTCGGCACTCATGGCGATGCGGTCGGATCGTGACGCCGCCAGGAATGCACCGACATAGCCTGTGCGCAGCAATATCATGTCACCGGTTCGCAGCGCCACCTGTTGGCGAGCCAGGACGCGTTGCAATAGATCGACATCGATGGCGGCATCACCCCGCGGATCGAGGGGTTTATCTTCGGCCTCGAGAAACCGGGCGACATCGATCAGGACGCCGCGGCCAACCATGCCGTGTTCCGCCCATTTGTCGATGCCAAGTGCAGTGCCGTTCGGGCCGGCGGTATCCGACTGACGACCGCCGTAAAAACCAAACTCACGTGCGCGAATATGCCGCAGGGCGTCCCACTGCGATGAGCCCTGGAGGTAGAAGTTGTCGAGACGGTCGTCCTGCCCACCCTTGCCTTCGTCAATTATGTGGACATAGGGCGTACGCCGCCCGCCCCAGGGTGGATCGGGCTGGTTGAGCGGCAGCGCCAGATTGAAAATCGTGCCCCGCCGGACTTCCTTGGCCGCTTCCCGAACCACATCTTCGGTCAGCAAATTTATGCGACCGAGCTCGTCGTTTCGGCCGAACACGTCCCAACTATGTGGCGCCCCCAGTTCGGGGATTTGTGGCAGGTCGCGGTAACGCGGAACGTCGGTGATCGTCATGCGACGTTCCGGACCGGAGGGGTTTCGCCGGCGATCAGGACATCTGCGCAGACCGCGTCGTTGCCCGACAGGATCACGGGGTTGATCTCGATGACGTTCGCATGAGCCATGGACGGGGCGGAAAAAAGCAGGGCCACCTTGTCGAGCATCCCGGCCAGCGCCTGCTGTTGCGCCGGCGCGAGCAGGGACTGTAGCTGGCTGGCTTCGATCCGGCCCAGTAGCGAACCCGCGTCGGCCGGCAATTGCGCGGTGAAGAACAGGTGTCCCGCTTCTGCGGCCCATCCGCCGAACCCGACAGTGATGCTGTCCCCGGCGACCGCGTCACGGACCGCGCCGACCAGGAGCTCCGGTCCGATCGCCATTTGCTGGACGAGGAAGATGGTGTTGGCGGCGTCGGTGACGATGCCGTGGCGAACGGCGGATGTCGCGATCTCGTGACAAGCGGCCTCAACGGCGGCCGCCGAGCAGAGTCCTACTTTCACGCCGCCAACCCTGCCCTTATGAGCTACGCCGGGGTTACCGAGCTTGACCACCCAGGGCCCTGCCATCGTCGTACTCAGAGCGACGGCCTCGGCGGGACTGGCTGCGGTGCCACCGGGAACCAGCGACAATCCGGCGTCGCGCACGGCCAGCCGTGCTTCCCCTTCTCCCAGAACGAAGCGATCGCCGGTTTCCGGCGGCGGGGTCGCTGCGATCTGCGGCCGCGCTTCGCCGACAAAGACGTTACCCAAAGCCCGAACGGTCAGTTCGAGACCGCTCAGCACAGATACCGGCAATGTTGTCCGGAGGTGGTCGGCAAACGGCCCCAGCGCACCCTGCTGGACCGTGACGAGCATGTAGCGTTTGCCGGTCTGGGCATAGCGGCGCGCGCCATCTTCGAGCCCGGCACGGTGACCCGCGCGATCGGGACCTTCATCGGGGAAGGTGATGGGGAACGGGTTGAGAATGATACCCACAGCGGGATCCGCCCCTAATGCCGTATAAATAGCTTCACGACGCTCGGGCGGCATTCCCGCCACCATGTCCAGCGGATTGCCGATGTAGGAGCCAGGAGGGAGATTGTCGCGCAGGGCGGTAATCGTCGCTTCGCTGATCTGGGTGAGCGGAACCCCGTATCGCGCGCAGGCGTCGGCTGCCAAACCGGCGCTACCGCCGGATCCCGAAACGATCATCATCCCGGCGGCACGGTTTGGCCGCCCGACAGCCGTCAGAATCGCCGCCGTTCGCGCCATCTCGTCAAGCGATTCGACGATGATGACGCCCTCGCTCTCCAGCCACGAACGCGCCAGGCGGCCATCGCCGATGACGGCCCCCGTATGCGAGGCGGCGACACCCTTGCCGGCCTCGGACTGACCGAGCAGCAGGAACACGTAATGCACCCCCGCCGACTTGCCCACCGCCAGCGCGTCCGAGAGTTGGGCGCGGCCCGGCAGGGATTCGACAATCGCACAAACCACCCGGCTCTGCCCGCCGCCCCCTGCGTCTTTGAGCGCAGCGGCCAAGTCGAATGCGGCGCCGTTGCCGATCGAGCAGATCCGGTCGATACCCAGGCCGTCCAGATGGAGTGCCTCCAGGCCGCCGGACAACAACGCCCCGCTGTGACTGATCAGCGAGACATCTCCAGCGCGCAAGGTCTGCGGAACCGGCTCGGCAATCGCGCATAAATGATCGTTCATTCGCGCATAGCCGACCCCGTTCGGGCCAACAACGCGGACACCTGCCGCAGCCCCCATGCGCACCAGATTCGCTTCTGCGGCGATACCCTCCGGTGTGCCCGTTTCCTTGAAACCGTTAGAAACCACGAGAAGCTCTCGTACGCCGGCGGCTATCAGTTCCTCGCACGCAGGTAATGCCCGGTGCGCGGCAACGACGACCACGCCGAGTTCCGGCATTCCCGGGAGCTCTGCTACATCGCGATAACACCGCGTCCCGAAAATGTCCGGGCGGCCCGGATTGATTGGCCAGATCTCGCCCTCATAGCCGTAAGTAGCGAGGTTTTTCATCAGCCAGCGGGTCCATACCCCGCTCTCCGACGCGCCGACAATCGCAATACCAGTCACAGCCACGTTCGCCAGGTTGCTCGGGCGCGGCACCAGGACATGCCATGAAATGGATAGTGCGTCAAAACCATGCGCAAGCCCTCTCAGTCTCG
Organism: uncultured Acetobacteraceae bacterium; assembly: GCA_964658485.1. Classification (GTDB taxonomy): domain Bacteria; phylum Pseudomonadota; class Alphaproteobacteria; order Sphingomonadales; family Sphingomonadaceae; genus Novosphingobium. The sequence goes on from CAZZYX010000007.1 coordinate 54,005, forward strand.
GCCGATCGACGTTCGCGCCAATCGAAATCTATTCCTGCTGAGCCGTTATCCCAAAGCCACGCCAGACGCCCATATTAGTTATTGATTGCTCTTATTTCAGACGACCGGGCGCTTCGTTACAGCGGCCACGAAAGTCCGGTTGGTACCGACCCTTCGGGAATGCGGTCGAGCTGCTCGACGATATATTGCCGCACCGAGAAAACGATCTGGATGTGAAGGACGTGGCGATAAGTGGTCGCTCTTCGCATCCTGCGTGGCCAGATATAGCTCTCATGCAAAATATCAATTGTTGATCCTCGGTTCGCTGTGGGAATGCAACGAGCTGTCGCGGAGAACGCGATCGGGAATCACCTGGAGTGCTCTTCCCGATCTTTTCGATCCGGGCTTTTCTGATTTCCAAGGATCTCATCGCAAAGTCATGCCAGCTACGAACTCAGCTTTTATCGGAGGAATATTCGAGCATCCGGTTCGTAACGCGAAGGGGTTGACCCTTGCACAACTACATGGCGAGGTTGCTCTCGGGGCGATCGAGGACGCCGGTCTTTCCCTCGGCGATATCGACGCCTACTTCTGTGCGAGCGATGCGCCCGGTATCGGAGCGCTGGCCATGTCGAACTATTTGGGCATCACGCCGCGCTGGGTCGACAGCACGGAAACCGGCGGGTCATCCTACCTCGCGCACGTTCACCACGCCGCGCTGGCGATCACCTCCGGCCGTTGCAATGTTGCGCTGATCACGATGGGCGATACCCAGGTCAGCGAAGGCGCCGCCGCCGCCGTCGGTCTGGGCGGGGTCAGCATGCGGGGCGCTCCCGAAGCCCCGTTCAACCGGCCCTACGCCACGACACCGGTCGGCATGTACGCCCTCGTCGCAAAACGGCACATGCACGAGTTCGGCACGACCAGCGAGCAACTTGCCTGGGTTCGGGTCGCGGCGTCGCACCATGCGCAATATAATCCGCATGCGGTCTACCGTCAGATCGTGACCGTAGATGACGTGTTACAATCGCCGCTCGTCGCCGACCCGCTGCACAGGCTGGATTGTTGTGTCGTAACGGACGGTGGCGGCGCCGTCGTATTGGTCAGGTCCGAGATCGCACGTAGCCTGAAGCGACCGTTGGTAAGAGTAATGGGTGCCGCCGAACGAGTAAAGCACAACCATGGCGGGCGGGTGGATCTGAGCTATTCAGCGGGACGCTTTTCCGGCGCAGCCGCGTTCGATGAGGCGGGCGTAACGGCGGCGGATATCAAATACGCGTCGTTGTACGACAGTTTTACGATCACTGTCATAATGCAGATCGAAGATCTCGGATTTTGCGCGAAGGGTGATGGTGGCCGCTTCGTCGCCGACGGCAATCTGATTTCAGGCGTAGGCAAATTGCCGTTCAACACCGACGGTGGCGGTCTTTGCAACAATCATCCCGGCAATCGCGGTGGCATGACTAAAATCATCGAAGCTGTGCGACAGGCGCGGGGCGAGGCTCATCCCGCCGTCCAGGTTCCCAGTCATGACCTCGTGCTGGCGCATGGCACCGGCGGGTCCCTTGCCGGCGACCACCTGGCGGTCACGCTGATCCTGGAAAGGCAATGACCATTCCAGATCAGCGGTCGCTGCCGGGGCCCGAAATACGCGACGACGCCGCGCCGTTCTGGGCCGGGGCCACGAACCATCGCCTGATGCTGAAATGGTGCACGTCGTGTGGCGAGGTTTTTTACTATCCGCGACCGTTCTGTCCATTCTGCATGAGCCGGGAGACGATCTGGCAGGAAGCTTGCGGTCGAGGAAAAATCTATTCCTTCACCGTCGTTCGCGCCAAGGGGGTTCCCGTCGCCGTGCCGGCCTTCGTCACTCTCGATGAAGGACCGACCGTGCTGTCGGCACTGATCGTTTCCGATCTCGACACCTTGGCTATCGATCAGGTCGTGCATCTTGCATTCACTGCTTCCGACACCGGCCAAACGGTCCCCGTCTTCACAAAGCACGAAGAATAGAGAAAATATGGTGGGACTGGGACAAATAATCGACAGCGGCGCCGCGAGCGCTGATATTATTCTTTGGCAAGCGGATGCTAAAAGATCGGAAGCCAGCAATATCGTGGCTTTTATGCGATGGCTCGGCGCGCAGCGCGATCTGAAATTCGAAGATTATGATTCTCTATGGCGATGGTCGACGTCAGATGTAGAGGCTTTCTGGAGTTCATTTGTCGATTATTGCGGGCTACGATTTTCGTCTCCCCCGACAGCGATTTTAGAAAACCGGCAGATGCCGGGTGCGAAGTGGTTTCCGGGAGCGACGCTGAATTACGCAGAACAAATCCTGCGGCAAGCCACGACCACCGATCCGGCGTTCCTGTATTGCTCCGAACAAGTGGCGATGACCCGTTTCGAATGGCCGGATTTAGCGAGCCAGGTGCGCGTCCTTGCCTCGTGGATGCGCAAGACCGGAATTGAACCCGGCGACCGGGTTTGTGCCTACCTGCCGAACGGTCCGCAGGCTGTCGTCGCATTGCTGGCAACGGCGGCGATCGGCGCCATCTGGGCGAGTGTATCTCCTGATTTTGGTGCTGACGGGACGTTGGACCGCATTTCGCAGTTGCGACCAAAGTTGCTTTTTTGCATCGACGGGTATCGCTACGGCGGCAAGCCTTATGACCGACGCCAGGATGTCAAAAGGATAATCGAGGAACTGGATGACCTGATCAAGGTCGTTCAAGTGCCGAATCTGGAACTTACCCAGACATCTCCGATTGCTGCCAATGCCGTGATCTGGAACGACATCATCGCCGGTGCAGATCCCGTGCATGACTTTGAATTTGCCCAGGTACCGTTCGATCACCCGTTATGGATCCTGTTTACATCGGGCACTACCGGCCTTCCGAAGGCGATCGTTCACGGCCATGGCGGCATCATCCTGGAGATGCTCAAGAACTGCATGCTTCATAAGGAAATTCGGCGGGGCGAACGGACACTCAATTTCAGCACAACCGGCTGGATGATGTGGAATGGGGCGGTCAGCGGGATGCTGTGCGGGGCAGTACCGGTGTTTTATGACGGTAGCCCGGGTTTTCCGGACGTCGATACGATGTGGCGCTTTGCCGAGCAGTCGGGCGCCGCAAACGTCACGATCAGCCCCAGGTTGCTGGAAATGATGCGGCAATCGGGATCGCGACCGCGCGAAAATTTCGATCTATCGCGATTGGTCACGGTGATGCCCGCAGGATCACCCGTGACGCCGGAGCAGATGGTGTGGCTCTATGCGGCAGTAGGGCCAGATTTGTGGGTATGCCCCGGGAGCGGCGGCACGGACTGCTGTACCGGGTTTATGGGTGGCGTCCTGATACTGCCCGTTCGTGCGGGCGAAATGCAGGCGCGCTCGCTGGGCGTCGCGGCTGCGGCGTTCGACGAAGACGGTCGATCGGTTATCGACGAGGTCGGCGAGTTGGTGATCACACAGCCGATGCCCTCCATGCCGGTCATGTTCTGGAATGATCCGGATAACACCAAATACGCGCAGTCGTATTTCGATAAATACCCGGGGAAATGGCGGCATGGCGACCTGTTTCGGGTAAACGCCCGCGGCGGCTGTTTCGTGCTCGGCCGCTCGGACGCTACGTTGAACCGCTACGGCATTCGTATCGGAACGGCGGAAATCTATCGGACCCTGGCGCAAATACCGCAGATCGATGGCTCGATCATAACTTGCCTGGATTTGCCCGACGGTGGATTTTTCATGCCGCTGTTCGTGACGCTGAAGAATGGCGCAGAACTGGACGACGATTTGCGTAGCACGATCTCGCGATTGATCGCCCGGACCCACACCGCTCGTCATGTGCCGGACGCCATCTACCAGGTTCCGGCCATACCGTTGACGCTAACCGGAAAGGCGATGGAGGTGCCGGTTCGGCGCCTGCTGCTGGGCGCGTCATCGCATGAGGTGGCCAATCCCAGCGCGATGGCTAATCCCGAGGCGCTGGACTGGTTCGTCGCTTATGCGGAAAACCAGTCCGACTATAATCTGCAGGCCGTTTGATGACCAAATCCAGCCTCCTTCGACCGGAGCCTTTCGGACCAATTGGCGACGGCATTCTCGCGCGGGCCCGGCAACTGACGACAGCGACGCTGCACGAGGCGTCTGGACGAACCGGCGCCCTGCCGCACGCGATCAAGCCGATCATGCCGACCATGCGGTTCGCCGGACGTGCGCTTCCGGTTCGTTGCCCGGCTGGCGACAATTTGTGGATACACCGTGCGCTGGCCATAGCCGAGCGCGATGATGTGCTGGTCGTCGATGCGGGGCCTTGGGCAGGCGAACTTTTTGGATATTGGGGCGAACTGATGGCGACGGCGGCAACCGTCCGGCACCTGGCGGCCTTCGTCATAACCGGGGGCGTACGAGACAGCTTGCGGCTGATCGAAATAGGCCTGCCCACGTTTTGCGCCGGGATCTCGGTGCGCGGAACGACCAAGAATGCCGAGTCCGCCGGTGCGGTCGGCGAGCCTGTCCGGATCGGCGAAATCGTCATCCGGCATGGGGATCTCATCGTCGGCGATGCCGATGGCGTGGTGGCGTTCCCCGCCGACCTGTCTGACAAGATCGTAGCGGCTTCGGAACAGCGTGATGCCGATGAAGTTGCGATCATCAGCCAACTACAATCGGGAGCCTCAACGCTCAGTGTCTACAATTTTTGACATCAGGAAGTATTGATATGATTATAGATGCTCATGCCCATCTCTATGCGCCGCCCGAGCTATACGCTCACCGCAGCAACCTGATCGCCGCCAAAGGATTGTATGGTGAGCATTATCGCGCAAAAATCTCCGATGCGGAGCTGAAGAAATTCGTCGACGAGAACGTAGCGATCATGGACGGGGTCGGTACCGACGTCCAGTTCTTGTCGCCCCGGCCATTCATGATGATCAACGGTGCGGCGCGATGGCCGGACATTGTCGACTGGACAATGGACAATAACGATATCATCGCGCGCGCTGTCAGGATGCACCCGACCCGCTTTCGCGGCGTTGGGTCATTGCCGCAGCAGGTGGGCCGGCCGGTCAATTCGCTGTTCGACGAGATTACCCGCGTTACCGAGGAACTCGGCTTTGTCGGCGTGCTGCTCAATCCAGACCCTGGCGAGGGCATGGGGACGTCGCCGAATCTGGGCGATAGCTATTGGTTTCCCCTGTACGAACGGCTTTGCGAACTCGATCTCCCGGCGCACATCCATAGCGGTCAGTGCTGCAACGACCGCGAAACCTACGACGAACATTTCATCGCCGAAGAAGGTCTTGCGATCACCTCGATCTATCGCGCCGGCGTATTCGACCGCTTTCCCAACCTCAAGCTGATGATCAGCCACGGTGGCGGTCCCATTCCGTTTCAGGTGGGCCGTTGGCGGTCGCATCGCGAGCGGTGCCGGTCCGGGGGCCTGATCGCCAAGGATGCCGGGACTTTCGACGATATCCTGCGAAAGTTCTGGTTCGATACGGTTCTCCATAACAAGCGCTCGCTCGAGTTGCTGTTTGACGTGGTCGGAACCGATCGTTGCTGTTTTGGCACCGAACGTCCCGGGTCCGGCGGTGGCATCGATCCGATCACGGGGCGCCCCTACGATGATCTGAAGCCGCTGATCGAAAGTATCGACACTTTATCGGCAGCCGACAAATCCGCTATTTTCGAAGATAATGCGCGACGCCTGTTCAGCAGGTTCGACCTGTAATGGCAAAGATCGTCCTGGGCATCGGCACGTCGCATAGCCCTATCCTGGCGCTGCCGGGCGAAGCTTGGCATCATCGCGCCCAGGCCGATATCAATAACCCGGCGCTTAGTCTCAGTGACGGTCGACGGCTGACCTATCAGGAACTGGCTGTCGAGACGAAAGAACCCTATGGCGCTTGCGCGACCGAAGAGAATTATATTGCGGCATCGCAACGTTGTCAGATGCTTCTCGATCGCCTGGCCGCTGAAATCGAGCGCGCAGCGCCGGACGTCGTCGTGATTGTCGGTGACGACCAGTCAGAACTTTACACCGCCGGAAACATTCCGGCTATTGCTCTCTTCTGGGGCGCGGAGGTTGTAACCCACAGCTACGGGAACACCAGACCCGACTGGTTTCGCCCGGTCGCGGTCGGCTATGGCATGGACGTTACTCATCGCTACCCGGGTCACCCCGATTTAGCGCGGGCGATTATCGCGAACCTGATCGACCAGGACGTCGATCTTGCGATCCTTCGCGACGTCCTCCACCCCGACACGGCGGGCTTTGGTCACGCGTTCGGCTTTCCCGTCGAACGGCTCTTCAATGATCGCAAGATTCCGATCGTTCCTGTGATCCTCAATACCTATTATCCTCCCAACGTTCTGTCGGCCGCACGTTGCTACGACATCGGGCACAAACTGCGGCACGCGATCGAAAGCTATCCAGCCGATCTGCGCGTCGCGATCATTGCTTCGGGAGGCCTCAGTCACTTCGTCGTCGATGAAAGCCTCGACCGGTCGGTACTTGATAATCTGTCGATAACCGGAGCCGAGGTGCTGCGGGCGCTGCCGCGCGAGGCGTTGCAAGAGGGTTCTTCGGAGATACTTAACTGGGTTCTTACGGCAGGGGCCGTATCCTGTTTGCCGCTGAAATGGGTCGAGTATGAACCCGTTCGCCGCACCCCTGCCGGAACCGGTATTGGCTGCGCCTTCGCGGCCTGGGCCGAATAGATGCCACCATCCGAACCAGCGCCCACTTTTTAGCACGACACTCCAGCGGGATTTTACAGCTATGGACGACATTATCGCAAGGCTGCACGTCCTCGACACCCCGTCGGTGTCCGATGCGCTCGACAAGTTGGGACTGATGGGCGCGGTTTCCGGCGTTGTCGCCCTGACCGGTATCCCGAAAATCTCCGGCAGGGTCGTGACTTACAAATTGGGCCCTCCAATCGTCGGCGGTCCAAAACGCCACCTTGGTGCAGCGTCCGTCATGGCCGCTGTGGCGGGCGAAGTGATCGTGGTCGAACATCGCGGCCGGCTCGATGCGGCGGGATGGGGTGGCTTGCTGTCACGGGGAGCGAAAACGAAGGGCATTGCCGGGGTCATCGTCGATGGTGCCGTTCGCGATGTCGATGAGGCGCGGGAGATCGAGTTTCCTGTCTTCGCCCGAGCGGCCGTCCCGTTTACAGCGCGCGGACGTGTCTCCGAACATGAAAACAACACCCAGATTACATTCGCCGGCGTCCTTGTCAGGCCGGGAGACTTGGTCTTGGCCGATGGCAGCGGTATCGTCTTCATCGACCAGTCGAGAGGGGAAGAGGTCCTTGCGACGGCGGAAGCGATCTACGCTACCGAGCAGCGGATGGCGATGCAGATCGAAGCGGGCACGCCCATCGCGGAAGTGATGGATGGTCGCTATGAGGATATGCTCAGGACGGGAGCCGTGGCGGGATGACCGACGATCTGCGCACACTCTTGATGGACGTCGGCACGACCGCTCTTTCCGACGCGTTGGACAAACTCGAGATAGACGGTCAGGCCATCGGCCTGCACCCCGTGGCGCGCACCATGCGATTTGCGGGACAGGCCTTCACGGTTCGGATGTTGCCCGTTGGCCAAACCCATGGTTCCGTGGGCGACTACATCGACGATGTTGCGCCGGGGCAGGTGGTCGTAATCGACAATCAGGGGCGTTGCGATGCGACCGTCTGGGGGGACATCCTGACTTGGGTGGCATCGCGCAATGGCGTCGCCGGGACCGTCATCGACGGCGTTTGCCGGGATACCGATCGTTGCGTCGAGTTGAACTACCCCGTGTTCGCACGCGGACATACCATGCGCACCGGCAAGGATCGGGTTACCGCAGATGCGTACAACGTCCCGGTGCAGATCAGCAATATTCGGGTAAATCCGGGAGACTGGCTGGTTGGTGATGCCGACGGCGTCGTGGTCATACCTGCCGAGCGGGCTGTGGAAGTATTGCGCATTGCCCAGGCCATCGAGCAAGTCGAAGACGATATTCGCGCGGCGATCGGACGCGGTTTGCGCGTCGATGAAGCGCGCCGGAGCCTGGGGTATCATTCCCTGCAGAGCAAGCGCCGGGCCGAGGATGAAAGCGCCTGAACAAGTTCGAAATCAGCTGAATCTCCGCAGTGCGAAACCAGGACAGGGGCGGTCCCGCAAGGCATCGGCGGAATTCGGATCTAGAGCGGGCAGCGCAAAATTCGAATAATCTGCCCGCTCTAAGCTTTTGTCGTCGCATCGTTTTAAGCTAAAAACCGGTACCCACTTTTTAGCACGATGCTCTAGTCTGAAGATTCCAAGGAGGCAATATGGGTCGGATCATCCTCATGAATCGCGGGTGGGCGTCATGCTGAGTATCGAGCAGAACCGCCAGTTGACGCAGGTTTCCGAAGCGACGCCGATGGGCGATTTGCTGAGACGCTATTGGCACCCGGTGGCTGGTGTTGCGGAGTTTGACGACCGCCCGGCAAAGGCGATCCGCATTCTGGGCGAGGACCTCGTGCTGTATAAGGACAAGGGAGGATCATTTGCGGCCGTCGAACGACAATGTCCGCATCGCCGCGCGGACCTGCTCCACGGCATCATCGAAGAGGGCGGTATCCGCTGCAATTACCATGGCTGGATGTTTGATCTAGCGGGCAAATGTGTCGCTCAACCGTTCGAGGATGTCGTCCGCAAGGGGAAAGAGGGTCGTGGCCGCATCAATGCGACAGCTTATCCGGTCAGGGCGCTGGGCGGCATGGTCTGGATCTATATGGGACCCATGCCCGTGCCGGAGCTGCCAGATTGGGAACCGTTTTCCTGGGAGAACGGGTTTGTGCAAGTCGTGATTTCGCATGTCCCGTGCAATTGGTTTCAGTGCCAGGAAAACTCCATCGACCCCGTCCACTTCGAATGGATGCACGAGAATTGGGGCAAGCGCCTGCGTGGTAATGCAGATGCCTACGGGCCGACCCATCTCCAGCTGCAATTCGATGAATTCGATCACGGCTTCGTCTATCGACGGATCAAGGAAGGCAGTGACGAAACCGACGAGATGTGGACAATCGGTCGTGTTCTGCTGTGGCCGAATGGCTTTTTTCTGGGAGAGCATTTCGAGTGGCGCGTGCCGATCGACGATGAAAATACCCTCAGCGTGCTGTGGAAATATACTCGCTTGCCCAATGACCGCGCCGCGTATCACCAGGAGCGTATCCCGACCTGGGAAGGCCCGATCCAAGATGCTGCGGGGAATTGGATCACCACGCATGTGATGAATCAAGACTTTCTGGCGTGGGTAGGTCAGGGCCGGATCGCAGATCGGAGCCGTGAACACCTGGGAATGAGCGACCGGGGCATCGTCCTGATGCGGCGGCGTTTTTTTGACGAAATGGCAAAGGTCGCCGCGGGCGGGGAAGCCAAGGGGATCATTCGCGACCCTGCAGCCAACAAGACATTGCAGCTACCGATGATGAACCGGGATGAAATTCTGGCAGGACTCAGCACGGA
>CAZZYX010000008.1:0-60296 GCA_964658485.1 uncultured Acetobacteraceae bacterium
TGGTTTTGCAATTCCTGGCCGCTCCTGCCGTGGCTGCGCCGACCCATATCACCGCCACCCTGGTGGCCGATTCGGGCGCAGTGCCGGGCGGCAAGGTGACGCTGGCGATCCTGATGCAGCCCGCGCCGGGCTGGCACGGCTATTGGTCCAACCCCGGCGATGCCGGTTTCGGCATGCGGCTGGACTGGACCCTGCCGAACGGCGCCAGCACCGGCGAGCTGCAGTATCCCGTGCCCGAAACGCTGTTCGTGGCGGGCCTGATGAACCATGTCTACCAGCGCGACTATGCGGTTTTGGTGCCCCTCACCCTGTCTAAAAATGCCCGCCCCGGCACGACGCTGCCGCTGCGGGTCAAGGCCGACTGGCTGGCCTGCACCGAGCAGGTCTGCGTCCCCGAGCACGCCACGCTGACCGCGGTGGTGCAGGTCGGCACCGTAAAAGCGCATGATCCACGCTTCGACGCCTGGCGTGCCCGGTTGCCCGCACCGTTGGGGGCGGAAGCGCATATGGCGGTGACCAGAGACAGCATCCGCCTCGCCATCCCCTTGCCGGCCAGCCTGCCGGTCACGCAGCCGCATGTGTTCGCGAGCCAGGACCGGCTGATCGATTACGCCGCCCCGCAAGCGTTCGCGCGGCAGGGCGACATGCTGCTGGTCACGCTGGCCCGCGCCAAATCCTTACCTCTCACTCCCGCCGGTTTCCCCGCCGTATTGCGACTGAACGGCGCGGGCGACGGTGTCAGTTTCACCGCCAGTCCGGGCGCGGTGCCCAGCGGTGGTACCGCGCTGGCAAACGGCGCATCCCCCACGCCGGCCCTGCCGTGGCTGTTGCTGGCAGCGTTGGCGGGCGGCGTGCTGCTTAACGTGATGCCGTGCGTATTTCCGATCCTGAGCCTCAAGGCGCTGAGCCTGGCCCGCGCCGGCGAGAGCCAGGCGCAGGCTCGCGCCGAGGGACTGGCCTATGCCGCCGGGGTGATCCTGGCCTGTCTGCTGCTGGGCGGCGGACTGCTGGCGCTGCGCGCCGGCGGGGAGCAGGTCGGCTGGGCTTTCCAGTTGCAACAGCCCGCCGTGGTCGCCGCGTTGCTGGCGCTGTCCGCCGCGATTACCGCCAATCTGCTGGGTCTGTTCGAATTCGCCGTCCCCGGTTTTGCCAGTACCGCACCTGGCTTTGCCAGCACAGGGGGGCCGCGCGGCGCCTTTGCCACCGGGCTATTGGCGGCATTCGTGGCGACGCCCTGTACCGGGCCGTTCATGGCCGGCGCGATGGGCGCGGCGCTGCTGTTGCCGGTGTTGCCGGCGTTGCTGCTGTTCGGCGCGTTAGGCGTGGGCATCGCCCTGCCGTTCGTGGCGATTGCGCTGGTGCCGGCGCTGCGTCGGGCCATGCCCCGACCCGGCCGCTGGATGGTGTGGTTTCGCAAGGCAATGGCGGTGCCGATGGGCCTGACCGCACTGGCGCTGGCGTGGCTGGCGAGCCGGCTGGGCGGCTGGGACTTTGCCGGGGCCGCAATTGCCATCACCGCTGCGTTCATCGCGCTGCTGGCGTGGACCGGGCGCGAACAGCGGGCCGGCCGCGCGGTGGCATCGCGGGTCGCCATGGGCGCAGCCGCGCTGGTGGTGCTGAGCGCATTGCTGCTGCCGCCGCTGGTCCGCGCACCTTCGGCCGAAGCGCCCGAACTCCTGCCTACGCGCCCGTTCAGCGAAACCGCGCTGGCGGCGGCGCGCGCCAGCGGCCACCCGGTGTTCGCCTATTTCACCGCCGACTGGTGCCTGACCTGCAAGGTCAACGAACGCCTGGCGATAGAGCGCGAACCGACCCGCGCCGCCTTCGCCCGCGCCGGGGTGGTGGTCCTGAAAGGCGACTGGACCCGCCGCGACGCCGCGATTACTCGTTATTTGACGAGCATGGGCGCAGCCGGGGTGCCTTTGTATGTCTGGTACCCGGCGGGTGGCGCGGCGCGACAACTGCCGCAGGTGCTGGGTCCGGATAGCCTGGTGGAACTGGCGCGACACTCTTCCTAAGCCCCTCCCCTTCAGGGACGGGAGCAAAATCACAAAATGTCCGCCACATCCGCCAGTGCGATCCGCAGCCGTTCCAGCGCCTGGGCTTTCAACTGGTGGACGCGCGGGATGCTGACCGCCAGCACCCCGGCAATCTCCGCCAGGTTCAGCTCCTCGACGAAATACAATTGAACGACCAGTTGCAACCTCTCCGGCAGCGCTGCGATCGCGTTAACCACGCTTTCGCGCAGTTGCTGGTTCTGCAACAATTCAAGACTATCGGGCGAGGCATCGGCAAACGCCAAATTATCATCGGTATAGGCATCGTCCAGCCCTTCGAAGCGCAGCGGCTGCGCGGCGGAGCGCAACGCTTCCAGCTCACTCGGGCCAATCCCCAGCGCGGCCGCCAGTTCGCCATCCACCGGCACCCGGCCCAGGCTGGTGCGCAGTTCCGCCTCGGTGTCGCGCAACAGCCGCCGCCGCTCCACCGCGCCGCGCGACAGCGGCACATGGCGGCGGATCAGGTCCACCATCGCCCCGCGCACCCGCAGCTTGGCATAGGCGGCAAAGCCATCCTCGCCGGGGCCGGCATGGCGTTGGGCGCATTCGGTCAGCGCGACCAGCCCGGCCTGCATCAGATCCTCCAGCTCGATGCCCCCGCCGAAACTTTGGCCGCGGCCCGCGCTTTGCAGATGCCACGCCAGCCGCCGCACCATCGGCAGGAAGCGCCGGATGCGCTCGGCGGGATCGCTGCCATAGGCCTGCGCTATGCCGCGGGCCGGCCCGGCCTGCCGGCTGGCGCGCAGGCCTTCGACAAACGCTTTCTGGTCGTGAATCATGCAGCCATGCTTTCTATGGGGGCGCTGGAAGGGGGCGGCAGGCCGAATTGCGGCGGAGCGCCGCCGCCGATCACTGAAATAACTTCGATCGGCTGAGTTTCGGGCAGTTCCGAGATCGACAGCACCAGGCAGGCGGGCGCGCGCAGGCGCAGCAGCGCCGCCAGCGACCGGCGCAGGCGCGGCTGGATGACCAGGGCCACCTGCGGGGCGTTCTGGCCCAAATCCTGCAGGCGCCGGGCAATGATGTCGGCAATGCCGGTGCCGATAGTCCGCGCCAGATCCGGCTCGATCACCGGCAGGCCGGTGGCGGGATCGACCAGCCCCTGCGCGATCACCGCCTCCAGCCCGGCATCCAGCGTGATTACGGGCAGACGCGCCGTCGGGCCGCAGATCCGGCCGACGATCATTGCGCCAAGCGCGCCTCGCAACAGATCGATCAGGCGGTCGTGATCCTGAGTCTGCTGCACCGCTTCGCTCAGCGCCGCCAGGATCGGCAAGGGATGGCCGATGGGGATGCCATCCTCCAGCAAGGCGCGGAACGTGCGGGTGATCGCGGCGAGAGTCAGCGGCGCCGGATAGACGGTCTCGACCAGCCCGGCGGCGCGTTCCTTGACCTTGTCGAGCAGCGCGCGGACTTCATCGGGGCCGAGCAGCGCCTGAGGCCGTTCGCTCAGCAACTGGTTCAGGTGAGTGGCGATGACGGTGCTGGCGTCGACGGTCAGGAAACCCTCGGCAATAGCCAGGTCGCGTTGCCCCGGATCGATCCACAGCGCCGGGCAGCCAAAGCTGGGATCGACGGTGGCTTCGCCCCTGACGCCGTGGCCTGCGCGCGCTTCCCCGGCGTCGATCGCCAGGGTGCGATCGGCGTGGATACTGCTCCCGCCGAGCGGCACCCCGCCCAGCATGATCCGGTAATCGTTGGGCGGCATGTCGAGCGAATCGCGCACGCGGAACTGCGGCACGACAAAGCCGAAGCTCTGCGACAACTGCTTGCGCACCCCGGTCACGCGCCCGACCAATGGTGCGCCGCGCCGTTCATCGACCAGCTGCACCAGGCCATAGCCCATCTCGATGGTGACCAGCGTGTTGTCGCTGACCTCTTCCAGCGTGATCAGCGCGGGATCGCGCGGCGGCGGCGGCGCGGCGGCTACCGGGATCGCGGCCAGGGCCTTGCGTCTGCGCAGACTGTTCCACAGCCAGAACGCCAGCGCGGCGGCGGGCAGGAACACGCGCTGCGGCATTGCCGGGATCACCCCGATCGCGGCCAGGATCATCGCCACCGGCAGGAAAATGCGCGGATCGCTGAACTGGCCGCCGATCTGCCCGGCGAGGTCGCGGGTATCCGCAACGCGGGTGACGATCACCGCCGCCGCGATCGACAGCAGCAGCGCCGGCACCTGCGCCACCAGCGCATCGCCGACCGCCAGCGTGATATAGCGCGCGGCGGCATCGCTCGCCGAAAGCCCGTGGCTGATCATGCCCAGGCAGAAGCCGGCGATGATGTTCACGCCCAAAATCAGTAGCGCGGCGATGGCATCGCCTTTGACGAATTTGCTGGCGCCATCCATCGAACCGTAGAAATCGGCCTCGGTGGCGACATCGCGGCGGCGGGTGCGGGCATCTTCGGCGGTGACCAGCCCGGCGGCGAGATCGGCGTCGATCGCCATCTGCTTGCCGGGCAGCGCGTCCAGGGTAAACCGCGCCGACACTTCCGAAACGCGGCCCGCGCCCTTGGTCACCACGACCAGGTTGATGATCATCAGGATCATGAACACGAACAGCCCGACCGCGAAATTGCCGCCGATCAGGAAGGCGCCGAAGCTTTCGATGACATGGCCCGCCGCCGCGCCGCCTTCATGGCCGTGCATCAGCACGACGCGGGTCGAGGCGACGTTGAGCGCCAGCCGTAGCAGCGTGGCGAACAGCAGCACCGACGGAAATGACGAGAAATCGAGCACTCGCGCCGCGTTCATCGCCGCCATCAGTACGGCGACCGACAGGGCAATGTTGAGCACGAAGAACACGTCGAGCAGCATCGCCGGGATCGGCACGATCATCAGCACGATTATCGTCAGGATACCCACCGGGAGCGCCAAGGCGCCGGGATCGACGGCGGCCAGCAGCTTGTTCACAGGCCGAGCGCCTGCAACCGGCCATAGGCCGAGCGGACAAAGTCCGGCGCCGTGCCGGAACCGTCGGCGGCCAGCGAGAAAGCGTCACGCAGCGTGTCGGCCATCGAGGTGGCATCGACCCCGGTGGCGGCAGGGCCGGCCGCCTGTGTCAGGGTAAATTGCTGGTCGATCGGCCAGGAGGCGGTTTGGGTCGCGCTCAGTTCGCTGGCGCCGGGGCTGGAACGGGCGCCGCCGATATCCTGCAAGGCCGCGTCCATCCGCGTCTGGATCAGCGTCATCACCGCGCCCAGCGAGCGCGGCGCTCCGCCGACATCGAAGAACACCGCATGATTGGCGGCAGCCGCCTTGGGCAGCAGCGCGGCGGCGGACTGGTCGGGGTCGGTCGCCAGCGCCCCCAGAAACCGCGTGGCCCCGGCAGCTCCTAGGAAATGCGCCAGCGACAGTTCGCCGGTGGTCGGGGCACGGCCCAGCTCGTTCGTCAGCGCGGTGGCATTGTCGCCCGCCAGCTCGGCCGCCATCATCGCGGCGGCATTGGGGTCGTAGCGCAGTGCCATGCCCGCAGCCCCGGCCCCGGCGACCCCAGCGCCGGCGACCCCGATCGCGGCGCCATGTCGGGCCAGCATCGTGCCCCAGGTGCCCTTGGTGAACTGATACAGCCCTGCCGCGCTGGAGGTGGTCGCGCGCGCTTGCGGGTCCAGACCGGATTCAAGCCGGGCCTGAGCCAGCAGATGGGAGAAATCGACACCGGAGGCCTGCGCCGCCCGCGCAATGGCGCCGCGTACGCTGCCATCGGCGGCAACCGCTGCCGCGGGTACGACCGCACTGGCCGGATTGCCGTTCAGATCTCTCTGGCTCAAGCCGCGCTCCCGAAACGAAAGGTTTCAGGATCTACCCAGCAAACTCCGTGCCAGAACGGGATCGACTACGGTCGAGCGCGGCCGCCGCGGAACGCATAGGCATAGGCTGGCGCGGCATGGCCGGGCGCGCGATACAGCGCCGGGCCACCGGCAATCGCTTCCAGCCGGGTCGCGATATTGGCCGCGATCAGTTTGCGGACCTGGCGATTGACCTCGTTCAAGCGCCTCGCGGCATCGAGCAGGCCCCGACATTCCTGGTCTACCAGGCCAGTGTCGGAGACGTCGAGGCGGTTGCACAACGCCTGCTTGTCATGCGCGCAACCCATGATGCCGTCGATGTCGAGCCCGGCAAGCGCCTGCCGTTCGCTTTGCAATACGGCAACCATCTGCCGCAGCGTATCGCGCAGACCGTCGCTTGTCGTCGTCTCGGCAGCCGGCGTCAGAGGGGGGCTCATTTCTGCATCCTCAACATCATCCCGGCGGCAATCATGGCATCGCCGATCCTGGCGGGGTTCAGGGGGTAGGAATTGGCCTGGATAGCCTGCTTGATCAAGGCGACGCGGGCCTGATCGACCGGCACCGCCCCGGCATCGAGCGCGGTGCTGGTCTCAACCCCAGCTTGCACCGCGGGTTGCGGCAGGCTGTTGGTGGACGAGGATACAGCACGCACCAGGCCATTTTCCAAAGTCGGCCCCGGTCTGATTTCTGGGCTCAATCCAATCATGGACATCGCGACGCTCCTTGGCTCTACTCGATCAAGGACGACCGGACGGCGCCGCGTTTAAGGGGCATAGGCAAGGAATTGCCGGGTGGTGGCAAGCCTGCGCAATCAGGGGAGAAGCACCGCGACCAGGCCGGGGCGGACGATCTGCGCCCGGATCGGGTCATTGCCGGTCTTGCCGTCCTTCGCCGGACTGACCCGGATCCAGTCTCCGACCACGCCGCTTTCCAGCGCCTCGCCCGATTGCGACACGGTAAAGCCGTCGCCGGTGATGGCGACCGTCACTTCCTCGCCACGCGAGACCGCCGCCACGCCTGGGGATCGGCTGGCAGGATTGCGCACCGGCACGTAAATATGCCAGCCGGCGGCGTCCGGACATCGCACCAGCACCGTGTCGTGGCGGTCGCCATGCCACGCCAGTGCCAGCGGCGCCGTGCAGGACGCCAGCCGCAACCGCCGGTCGATCGATACGGCGCCGCCGATCCCGCCGACCGCCCCGCCGGTAAAGGCGGCGACGTCGCGATCGATAGTCGATGGTTCGATGAAGCCGGCTGCCGTAGCCGGACTGGCCGGCAAGACTGCCGACAGCACGCCGAGCACGATGATAACGGGAAGTGCGGTGGCAATGGCGATCATGGCGGTTCCTGGCGAAGCGATTGCCTTCGTCCAAGCAAGTCCCGTGCCACGGAAGGCGCCCGATCATAGGCCAGGCTGGCCACGGTTTCCTCGCCATGGCCATCGGCAGCGGGTGCCACGACGATCCGGGCATCCTTGCCCATCGTCCCCGCCTCGCTGACCAGCACCTGTGTCGCCGCCAGCGCCCGTGCCGCCGCGCCCGTGCGATAATGCGCGGTGATGGTCAGTTGTTGCCGGGCATCGGGTTGTTCCGCCGCCAGCCAGCGCCCCAGCGTCTGCGACCCGCCGGCCCGCCACAGGGCGAGCGGCTCACCCAAGGTGGGGTCTGATGGCCGCTTGGCCAAATTACGTGCTGCCGGCCGATGGCCCGAATTGGCCGCCATCGCCGCAGCGGTGACCATGAACAGGATCAGCGACAGATCGGCGAGCAACGTCTGCCAGCCGATCAGCGCGGCCCGCCCTGGATCGGCCCGCTTCATGCCGCCCCGCGTACCGGCGGCGACTTGAGGTTCGTGGCCTCTGCCGGGGCGCGGGCCGGGGCAAGGGCATGCGCAAGCCACTCCACCAGGCTCTGCCGTTCGCGTTCTTCGGACCGGGCGCGGCGCTCGACCAGCCGGGCCAGCGGCGCCAGCACCAGATTGGCGGCGATCAGGCCGTATAGCGTGGCATGCACGGCCATGGCGATCGCGGCCATGTAGGAGCCGCGATCGAGGCCGTCGGCGGGTAGCTTGCCGAGCGACACCAGCGTGCCGACCAGACCGAACACCGGTGCCAGTTCGGCCGACTGGGCGAGCGTATCCACCGCGACGTCGGCCCGCGTTTCACGCCGGGCTTTGTGCAGATGATGCGCAGCCAGCAGCGCATCGAGCGAGCGGTGGCCGATCAGCGCAGCGGTGGCTTCATCGAATTCCAAATCGCCTGACCCGCGCGGTTCCGCGCGCAGCAGGCCGTTCTTGCGAATGTCCTGGACCTGCACGGCCAGCCGAGAACGGACCCGGTCGGCGTCGAAGCGGGGCACGAGCAGCCCCGCCAGCGCTCGCGCCACTTGCACGCAAGCGTCGATCCCGCAGCGCAACACCGTCGCAACCAACGTGCCACCCAGCACGATCGCGGCGCTGTTCGCGTCAGTGAATGGCCCCAGGTCCATGGCAAACCGCCTCCTGCAACGACAGAACGGCAGGCGCTGCCGATTATTCATGGTTTTGCGGCACCATTTTGCCGCGAACGGCAGAAATTTGCAGCCACCAGCGTCGCCAAGATTTTGCGCGTTGCACAACTTATTGAATTATATGTATTAATTTAGGTTGGCACGAGCATTGCTGTGTTCAGGACACATCCCTGGAGCTGCCCATGAGCGACCCTGCCCTTAACCAGACCCTGTTCGGCATCCACGGTGCGGCGCTGGAATTGCGATCGCAGCGGATGGGCCTGCTCACCTCCAACATCGCCAATGCCTCGACCCCCGGCTTCAAGGCGCGCGACATCGATTTCAGCGCCGCGCTGAACGCAAAACTGTCGGGCGCCAGCACCGATCAGGCGATGGCGGGCGCGACCCGATACCGCGTGCCGGTGATGCCCTCGCTCGACGGCAATACCGTGGAAATGGGCACCGAGCAGGTCGCCTTCGGCCAGAATGCGACGAGCTATTCGGCGACGCTGGCTTTCATTTCCGCCCGCGTGGACACTATCACCCGCGCGATCAAGGGCGAGTAAACCATGCCCAATCCCCTTTCGATCTTCGACGTCGCCCAGCAGGCCCTGTCCGCGCAGATGGTGCGGATGAACGCTTCGGCCTCCAACCTGGCCAATGCCAGCGCGGTCGCGGGCAGCGCCGATGCTGCCTATCGCCCGCTGCAACCGGTATTCGCCGAACAATTCGACAAGGCCAGCGGGCTGTCCACGGTGCGCGTCACCGGCGTGCGGCGCTCCACCGCCCAGCCGAACCGCGTCCATGATCCGGGGCATCCGCTGGCCGACGCCAACGGCGATGTCTGGACCGCGCCGGTCGATGAAAACGCCGAGATGGTCGAAATGCTCGAGCTCGCGCGCCTATCAAAACCTGGTCGAAGCCGTTTCCACCGCCAAGCAACTCATTCTCGACACCGTGAGGTTAAAATGACCACAGCCGTCAGCAGCACATCCGCCGCCACTCCCTCCACCACGACCGCGACCTCGGCCTATTCCAGCCTGGGCGAGGCCGATTTCCTGAAGCTCCTGACCACCGAACTGAAGGATCAGGATCCGACCCAGCCGATGGACAACACCGCTATGGTCGCGCAGCTCGCAACATTCTCGCAACTGTCCAGCACGAACACTGGCAATACCACGCTGAGCACGATCTCGACCACGCTGGACTCGATCAAGGCCAGCCAGCTTGCCGCTCAAACCGCAGCGACGGCGGCTGCCGCCTCGGCAGCGGCGGCTGCGGCAGCGGCGGCGAGCAACGCCCCCGCCGCCGTGCCGGCAGCAACGACGACCACCGTCTGAACCCGCTTACAAGGACGAAACCATGTCATTCTACACTTCACTCAATGGCCTGAAAAACGCGCAGGTCGGCATCGATGTCATCTCCAACAACATCGCCAACGCCAATACCGACGGTTTCAAGTCGAGCACTACATCGTTTGCCGACATCATCTCCAACTCGGTCACGACCGACCCGGCGCTGACCGTGGGGCTAGGCTCGCGAGTACAGGCGATCACCCAGCATTTTTCGCTCGGGTCGATGCAGCAGACCGGCAACGCGCTCGATCTGGCGATCAATGGCGACGGCTTTTTCGTGACGCAATCGGCGACTTCGAATGCCGTCGGCTACACCAGGGCCGGCTCGTTCTCGGTCAATGGCGCGGGCAAGCTGGTCGATAGTTCGGGCGATTTCGTCCAGACTTTCCCGGTCGATTCATCCGGCACGATCACATCGACCAGCTCCGCCGCCCCCGGCGTAGTGCCACTGACCAATGCGGCGGGATCGAATTATACCGGCATATCGGCATCCGCGAGCGGTCTCCTCACGGCGTCTTACGCCGATGGCAGCACCACGGCGATCGGTGCCGTCGCGCTGGCCAATTTTCCCCAGGCGAGCGGCCTCAAGCAAATGGGCAATGCCACCTGGACCGCGACCGGCAACAGCGGCACCGCGACCCTGGGGCAGGCCGGTACCGGCAGTTACGGCAGCCTGTTGTCGGGTACGCTGGAAGGCTCGAACGTCGATCTGTCATCGCAACTGGTCGGACTGGTCAGCGCCCAGCAAATTTACCAGGCCAATGCCAAGGCGATCGATACCGACACCCAGATCATGTCGACCATCATCAACATGCGCTCGCAGTAGTCCCGGATAGCCCGCTATGGACCGCCTGATCTATACCGCCATGTCCGGCCTGACGGAATCGATGACCCAGCAACAGGTCATCGCCAACAATATGGCCAACGCCCAGACCACCGGCTTTCGGGCCGAGATGGCCTATGCGACGCCGGTCACGCTCAAGGGATCGGCGCTCGAAGTGCGGGCGATGACCGATGGCGAGGTGCATGGCGCCGACATGAAGCCGGGCGCGATCACGCAGACCGGCCAGCCGCTCGATATCGCGCTGTCCGGCGATAACATGCTGGCGTTGCAGGCAGCCGACGGCAGCGAGGTCTACACCCGGCGCGGCGACCTGGCCATCGCCAGCAGCGGGGTACTGCAAAACGGCGACGGCCTGCCGGTAGTCGGCAGCGGCGGCCCGATTACGGTGCCGGTCGGGGCAAAGGTCAGCATCGGCCCCGATGGCGCGGTGCTGGTCGCCAATCCCGCCGCGCCGGAGGCGCCGCCGGTACCCGTCGATCACCTCAAGATCGTCAGCACCGCCGGCAGCCGGATCGGCAAGACCGTCGCCGGGCAGTTCGCGGTGATCGGCGGTGGCGCCTTGCCTGCGGACGACGAAGCCAAGGTCACGCCGGGAGCGCTGGAGCAATCCAACGTCGATCCCAGCGCGGTGATGGTGGGCATGGTCGATGCGCAGCGATTGTTCGAGATCCGGACCAAGCTGGTGAGTACCGCAAAGGATGTGGATGAAAGCGGCGCAAGTTTGATGAAGATTTCGAGCTAGGCGCTCTCTGGCCCCCTCCTCTTCAGAAGAGGGGGTTGGGGGCGGTGTCTCCCCCGGCCGAGGTTGGACCAAGACGATAGGCACCACCCCCAACCCCCTCTTCTGAAGAGGAAGGGGCTTAGTTGAAGAAAGCTATCACAATGTCATCTGCCGCTTTGCAAGTCGCTCGTACCGGTCTCGAGGCCCAGGACACGCGGATGCGCGTGATCGCCAACAACCTGGCCAACGTCAACACCACCGCGTTCAAGGGCGAGCGCGCCAATTTCGCCACGCTGGCCTATCAGGACGTGCGTGTTGCCGGCCAGCAATCGACCGGGCAGACCGATTACGCCACCGGGCTGAACCTGGGCACCGGCGTCGCGGTCCAGTCGACCTCGCGCACCGATAAGCAAGGGACGATGAACAACACCGGCAACAGCTTCGACCTTGCGGTGCAGGGCGAAGGGTTTTTCCAGGTGTTGATGCCCAGCGGCCAGACCGGTTATACCCGAGCGGGCAACTTCTCGCTGTCATCGACCGGACAGGTGGTCACGACCGACGGCTATGTCGTACAGCCGGCGATCACCGTTCCCGCCGGCGCCGGCTCGATCACGGTCGGCAGCGATGGCACCGTATCGGCGATCGTGTCGGGTTCCACGACCGCAACCCAGCTTGGCCAGATCACCACCGCGACCTTTGCGAATTCGGCCGGACTTCAGGCGACGAGCAACAACTACCTGCTCGAAACCGGTGCCAGCGGCGCTCCTCAGGTCGGCACGCCGGGGCTGACCGGGCACGGCACGGTGGCGCAGGGCATGCTCGAAGCGTCGAACGTCGATGTCGTGCAGGAACTGGTCGACATGATCGAGTGCCAGCGCGGCTATGAAATCAACTCCAAGATGATCTCGTCCGTCGATGACATGCTCAAGAACGCTGACCAGACGCTGTGATCCTGTCGCGACATCTCGATCGTCCCCCTTCGCTTTGTCATCCTGACGAAGTAAATATAAGGCGCAATGTGCGTCGCTGGCTGCTGCTACTGGCGCTCGCCGCTCAGCCGGCGCTGGCCAAGGCGCCGCCGACCGGGTTCGCCGCGACGCTGCCCGCCACGCCGGTTGCCGTGCCGCGCCCAGCCGACGGCAGCATCTTCAACGTCTCGGCCAATTATGCGCCGCTGGTGACCGGCGCCAAGGCGCATGGAGTCGGCGATGCAGTGACGATCATCCTCGCCGAAAGCACCTCCTCGACCAAAACCGCTGCCACCAAGACCCAGCGCACCGGCAGCCTGGCGATCGTGCCGCCCACCAAGGGCCCGTTCGCGATCAACCCCAACGCCCTTAATGCATCGGGGCAATCGTCGTTCAACGGGCAGGGGAATGCCACGCAGACCAATGCCTTCAGCGGCTCGGTCGCGGTGACGATCGCCGAGGTCAGATCGAACGACACCGTCCTCGTTCGCGGAGAAAAACGCATGTTGCTCAGCCAGGGAGACGAATGGATCCAGTTTTCCGGGATCGTGCGGCTCGCCGATATCGATGAAGACAACAACGTGCTCTCCACCAAGGTCGCCGATGTGAAGATGGAATATGCCGGCAACGGCGCCATCCAGCGCAGCGCCCGCGAGGGCTGGCTGATGCATTTCTTCAACATCCTGAGCCCGTTTTGATGATCCGCTTCCTCCTCGCCTTTGCGGTGCTGTTACTGCCGGTCGTGGCCCATGCCGAACGCATCCGTGACCTAGGCACGTTCCAGGGCGTGCGCTCCAACCAATTGACCGGTTATGGCATCGTCGTCGGGCTGGCTGGGACGGGCGATGACGATCTCCAGTATCTGACGCAGGCGATGCGCGGCGTTTCGGGCCGGATGGGCGTGCAATTGCCGCCGGGGGTATCGCCAGGGCTGAAAAACGCCGCCGCGGTGATGATCACCGCCGACCTGCCCGCATTCGCCAAACCCGGCCAGCGCATCGACATCACCGTATCCACCATCGGCAAGGCCAAGTCGCTGCGCGGTGGCGCGCTGATCCTGACGCCGCTGTATGGCGCCGACGGGCTGATTTACGCCATGGCGCAGGGCAATCTGGCGGTCGGCGGCCTGGGCATTTCCGCCAAGGACGGCTCGCAACTGACGGTCAACGTGCCCACCGTGGGCCGCATCGTCGAAGGCGCCTCGGTCGAGCGTGCGGTCGATACCGGCTTCGCCAGCGCACCGATGCTGCGCTACAATCTCAACGACGCCGACTTCATGACCGCGGAACGGGTGCGCAATGCCATCAACGGCAATTATCCCGGCATGGCCACGGTCGAGGATGGCGTGACCATCGACCTGCGGCTGGCGCCGGGCGCCGACAGCCGCGCCACCACGCTGGCCGCGATCGAGATGCTGGAAGTGCATCCCGCCGAAACCTCGGCGCGGGTCATCATCAACAGCCGCACCGGCACGGTGGTCATCAACAGCGCGGTGCGGCTGCTGCCTGCCGCAATCAGCCACGGCAAGCTGACCGTGCGGATCGATGAAAAATCGCAGGTCAGCCAGCCCAACGGCTTCAGCCGGGGCCAGACCGTGGTGACGCCATCCAGCAAGATCACCGCCGAGGAAGACCCCGGCCATGTCATGCTGTTCAGGGGCGGGGCGTCGCTGTCGAAGATCGTCGATGCGCTCAACCTGCTGGGGGTCAGCCCGTCCGACCTGGTCGCGATCCTCGAGGCATTGAAGCAGGCGGGCGCACTGCGCGCCGAAGTGGTGGTGATATGAGCACGCCTGTCACCCCGGCCGCACCGGCTAGCGCCGCAATCCCGGCCGCGCGTCTCGCCCAGATCAAGAAGACGGCGCAACAGTTCGAGGCGATTTTCGTGCGCCAGATGTTGGCGGCGGCACGCAAGTCGAGCTTTGGCGAAACCATTACCAGCAGCCAGGGCGAAGGCACCTTCACCGAAATGCAGGACTCGCGCTTTGCCGACATTGCCTCGCAAAAAGGCGCCTTCGGTCTGGCCCACATGATCGAAAAGCAACTCATCCACCAACAAAGCAAGTCGGTCCCGGCCGCGCCAACGCCGGCAACGGGAGGCTAGACCATGACATCCAGCCTGCTCTCGATCGCCACCAGCGGCGCGCTTGCAGCCACTGCGGCGCTCGACGTGACCGCGCAGAACATCGCGAACGTCGGGACGGCAGGCTACGTCAAGCGCGGCGTGAGCACGGCGGAACTGGTCGGCAACAGCGCCGGGTCCACCGTCAACGACATATCGCTGTCCGGCGTCGGGCCGGCCAGCGTAACCCGCAGCGTCGATGTCTTTCAACAGGCCGAGGCGCGGCGTACCAATTCGGCGGCGGTTGGTGCCGACACCCAGGTCACCAGCCTGACCTCTATCCAGAGCGCGCTGGAACAGACCAATCTATATCCATCGATCACCAGCTTCGAAAGCTCGCTGCAGCAACTGACCAGCAATCCAACCGACCCATCGCTGCGCGCCGGCGTGGTGTCGGCGGCGCAGAGCATGGCGCAGACTTTCAACCTGGCCAGTACGCAGCTGACGGCGGCGGGGCAGAGCATGCAGTTCAGCGCCACCGACAACGTCAGCCAGGTCAATCAACTGGCCACCAGTCTGGCGGCGGTGAACGTCAAGATTTCGGCCGACAACGACCCTGCGGCCAACCAGGCGCCGCTGCTCGACCAGCGCGACCTGCTGCTGCAACAAATGAGCAAATATGGCGACATCACCACAACCGTCCAGCCTAACCAGACGGTGCAGGTGCAGATGGGCGGGGCCAGCGGGCCGCAACTGGTCAGCGGCGGCAGCGCCAGCACCCTGGCCATGGCTACGGCGGCGAACGGCACGATTTCATTCACGCTGGGCGGCACCGCGATCAACCTGGGCGGCGGATCGCTGGCCGGCCAGCAGCAATCGCTGGCGACGCTGGCGACCACCACCACCAGCCTGCAAACCATCGCATCCACGCTGATCGCCGGCGCCAACGCCGCCCAGACCGGCGGCGTCGCGCTGGATGGCAGCGCCGGGCAAGCACTGTTCACCGGCACCTCGCCGGCCACCATGGGCGTCGCCCTGACTTCGGGGGCGCAGCTGGCGACGGCACCGGCGGGCGCGGCCGCGAACAGCCAGGATCCGACCAATCTCACCGCGCTGCAAGCAGCGATCCTGACCGCCGATCCGGCCGGCCAGACCAACAGCCTGTTGTTCACCGTATCGAGCGCGGTTCAGAACGCGACCACCACGCAAACCACGCTGGACGCTATCGCGACTAATGCCCAAACCACGCTCCAAGCAGGATCGGGGGTCAATCTCGACCAGGAAGCCGCCAATCTGCTGCGCTTCCAGCAGGCCTACCAGGCCTCGGGCAAGGTCATGCAAACCGCGCAGACGCTGTTCAATTCGCTGTTGCAGAACCTGGGCGGAGCGTGAGCGAAATGGTTCGCAGCCATGAAACGAGGCCGGCATGACGACGATGAGCACCAGCGCATTCTACGACAGCGCGATGACCAGCATGGCCAGTTTGCAGTCCACGGCGAACACGCTGCAGGCGCAGATTTCCAGTGGCAAGCGGTTGCAGGCATCGTCCGACGATCCGGTGGCGGCGGCGCAGCTACGCGGTTTCGCCCAGGCCGATGCGGTGTCGAAGATCGATGTCGACAACAGCAATACCGCCCAAACCAACCTCAACCTGGCCGATACCGCGCTGACCAGCATCGTCAATGTCGTGCAAAGCATCTCGACGCTGGCGACCCAGGCCGCCTCGGCCACGATCAGCGACAGCCAGCGCGCCAATATCGGGGCGCAGATCACATCGTTGCAACAGAACCTGGTAGCGCTGGCCAACAGCAAGGACGCTTCGGGCAATGCCCTGTTCGGCGGCGAGACCACCGGGGCGGCCTATTCGCTCGATAGTTCGGGCAACGCCACTTACGCCGGTACCGCCAGCGCCGCCCAGACTTCGCTCGGCGCCGGGCTGACCGTCACCAGCGGCGTCACCGGGCCGCAAGTGTTCGGCTCGACCTCCGGCGGTACGACAACCGACCTGCTGGCGGTGGTCAAGACCCTGGGGACGGCATTGTCATCGGGCGGCGGCGGCCAGGCGGCGGCGAAAACCGCGCTGGTGCAATTGTCGGACGGGCTGAAAACGGTCAGCACTGCACAGACCGTGGTCGGCGCCAGGCTGGCATGGATAGACACCGCCAACACCATCCGTACCCAGACCGCCACCCAGCGCACCCAGCAGGAAACCGACGTGGGCAGCGCCGACATTACTGCGACGGTGACCAAGCTGCAGCAGATCACGACCGCATTGCAGGCGAGCCAGGCCAGCTTCGTCAAATTGGCAGGCATGTCGCTGTTCAGCCTGATCCAGTGATTGCGGGTCGAATTGGGCAGCCACCCCGCATCCAGCTGGTCATACCGAGGGAAGTTCGCAGACCGTTAACCTTGAACGATTGCGAAGACTTAATGCTGATCGATCATGGTTAAGCCATGCACGCAGCCGCCATTTCGAGGGAACGATAAATGTACGCGGCAATCGGCATCGTCATCCTGTTCGTCATGGTGTTCGGCGGTTTCGCCATCACCGGTGGCCAGCTCGGCCCGGTCATGGAGGCGATCCCGCACGAACTGCTGATTATCCTGGGTGCTGCCGCCGGCGCGCTGGTTACGGGCAATTCGCTGCACGGGATAAAGGCGTTCGGCAAGTCGTTCGGCAAGATTTTCAAGGGGCCAAAGCATAACAAGCAGGATCATATCGACGCGATCGCGCTGACCACCAGGCTGATGAAGATCCTGCGCAGCGAGGGGCCGGTGGCGATGGAAAGCCATGTTACCGATCCCGCCAGCTCGCCGATGTTCGCGGAATACCCCCGGCTGCTGGCCAATCATGCGCTGACCTCGCTGATCTGCGATACGCTGACGCTGATCGTGGTGTCGTCGGGCGCGCTCGAAGTCCGCGCCGTCGAGGATGTCATGGACAATTCGATGAAGACCCACTTCCACGAGCTGCACGAGCCTCAGCATGCCTTGGCCAACCTGGCCGATGCGTTACCTGCGCTGGGGATCGTCGCGGCGGTGCTGGGCGTGGTCAAGACCATGGGTTCGATCGACAAGCCGCCCGCGATCCTGGGCGCCATGATCGGCTCGGCGCTGGTCGGCACCTTCATGGGCGTATTGCTGGCCTATGGCATGGTCTCGCCGATGGCCGGACGATTGAAACAGGTGCTGGAAGCCGACGAACAGATTTTCCAGGCGGTGAAGCAGGTCATCATCGCCAGCCTGCACGGCTGGCCGCAACCGCTGGTGGTGGAAAGCGCGCGTTCCGGGCTGGGGCATGATGTCCGGCCCGGCCTGTCCGAACTGCTCGACGCATTGCGCGGGCGATAAGCAATAATGCCCCCGCCCAAACGCGGCGCGACGCCGCTGCCGCCGATCATCGTCAAGAAAATCTACGTTCTTGCCGCCGGGCATCATGGCGGTGCGTGGAAGGTCGCCTACGCCGATTTCGTGACCGCGATGATGGCGTTTTTCCTGCTGCTGTGGTTGCTGGGCGCGACGACGGAAAAACAGCGCAAGGGTATCGCCGATTATTTCACGCCGACGCTGGTCAAGATGAAGCAAGGCAGCGCCGGCTCCAACGGGCTGCTCGGCGGCTCGTCGATGACCGACGCCGATAATTACGCGCATCGTGCCGGCCAGACCGGGACCAAGACGATCACCGTTCCGCTGGATACCACCGGCGGCCCCAAGGCAGGCGGGGCGATGATGAAGCGCGTCGGCGAGATGCAAAGGAAGCTGGAAAAGAAACTGTCCGCCAAGCGGCTCAACCAGACCGTCAGGCTGGTCGCCACGCCAGAGGGTATCCGCATCGATCTGGTTGACGATGCCGATTTCTCGATGTTCGAACTGGGCACGACGATCCTGACCCCGGACGCCGCAGCGCTGCTGAAAGCCATCTCCGAAACGGTGCGGGACGAAATTGGCGGGTTGACCATCCGGGGCCATACCGATGCGCTGAAATGGCGGGGGGGAATAGGGACGAACAATTGGTCGCTGTCGGCGGGACGGGCCGAGGAAACGCGCCAGGCGATGATGCGCGACGGCATCACCGAGCCACGCTTTCGCCGGATCGAGGGCGTCGCCGACCGCGAACCGCTGGTTCAGGACAACCCCGGCGACCCGCGCAACCGGCGTATTTCGATCCTGCTGACGGACTGAATTCGCCACGGAACATTCTCTCGGATGAATGCGTTAGCCACGAGCAATTAATGGTGGGTGCGCCATGCCCGGGCAGTGCTGAAACAGGAGACCGACATGACTTGCTATCGTAGCGCCGTGGTATCGGTGTCGCTGCTGGCCATGGCGCTGGCCGGTTGCAACAAGACCCCGCAGGACATGACCGCGACCACCGCGAACAGCGGCCTGCCGGCACTGCCCGCAGCGTTACCGATGCAGACCGGCCCGGCCAGCCAGCTCGTCGCCGCGCCGCCCGTCTCGGCGCTGCCGGTCAGGCGCTATGTCGGCCTGAGCCGCCCTGCGCGCGAACGCGAATCCTATGCCTATCTCGACCGCGCCAGCGATGTGCAGGACGAGATCGGCGATGCCCCGCCCGACTATGATTATGACAATGACGACGGGGTCAGGCCGTGGGTGTGGGAAACCAATGGCGGCGACTATCGCTATGCCGAGCCGGCCAGCGACGGTTACCGCGATTATTATTACCAGCCGGGCGAGGATCACCCCTATCTCGTCCGTACCCGCGACCGCAGCTATGCCTATGCCGGCGGCGCGCTGGTCGCGATCTATCTGCTCAACGGCGCCTTGCTGCCGCCCGACCGCTATGACGCCTATCGCGACGAGGCCTCGCGCTATTACTGGCGCGGGCAGGACCTGCGCCACGCCGCGGACCGGCGGCCGCATGAAGGCGTGGTTGCCGCCAACTGGGCCGCACAGCGTCCGCAGTTCGATTCCGATCGCGCGAGTTGGGCAGCGGCCCGGTCCGGGCAGCCGGACTGGCAGTCCTATCACGCCCGGAACGATCCGTCGCGGCAGCAGGGCTGGCAGCAGGAACACCAGCAGCGCCAGCAGGTCGCGCAGCAATTCGCCAGTTGGCAATCACGCGGGCTGGCCGGTGCCGTGCCGGCAGCCCTGGCGGTCGCCGGCGCGCGGGCGATGCCCCGGCAACCCGGCCAGGGCATGCCGGACGGACGTCCGCCCGCTTTCTCCGGCCCGCCGGCCCGGATCGGGCCGCAGGGGGTAGGACCGGGTGCTGGACCGTTGCCCGGTAATGGCGTTCAGGCCGCAGCCCGTGACCGGCAACTCGCGGCGCAGCAACAGGCCCAGCGCCAGGCACTTGCCAGCCAGCGACTGGCGTTGGCAGCCGGTCAGGCTCAGCAGGAAGCGGCGGCCGAGCGACATGCCGCAGCGGCACGCCAGCAACAGATGCTGGCACGGAACGCGGCGCAGCAACAGGGCCAGCGCCAGGCATTGGCCAGCCAGAGAGCCGAACAGGAAACCCTGCGAATACGGCAACAGGCGGCGGCACAACAACAGGCGGCGGTCCGTGAGCAGCAATTAGCGGCGCGAACCGCAGCCCAGCGGCAAGAGCTTGCCGGCCAGCGAGCCGGGCAGGAAGCCATCCGGGCGCGGCAACAGGCTGCCGCGCAGCAGCAGGCGGTGGCCCGTGAGCAGCAACTGGTCGCGCAGGGCGCAGCCCAACGGCAAGCGCTAGCCGGCCAGCGAGCCGAGCAGTCGGCCAACCAGGCGCGGCAACAGGCGATGGCGGCACAGCAGCAATCCGCCGCGCGTCAGCAAGCGCAACAGCGGGAAGCGCAGGTTGCGGCCCGTCAGGAGCAATTGCAGGCTGTTGCCGCGCAACGGCAGGCACAGGTGGTCCGGGCCCAGGCGCCGGCACCACGGCCCCTGGCGCCACCGGCCCCGGTACCACGGCCCGAACCGGCCCGTCCTCCGGCGGGCCATGGCATTAATCCCCAGCAGTGAGGGTGGGCCAGCCTGGCCCAGCTAGACGGGTCGCGCCGGTGCCGGGCACTTGCGCGACAGACCCACGCCCTTCAGAAAACCGCGGCGCGCGAAACCGGCTGCGACTGCCGCCTGCAAGCGCCGCTGGTCTGCGGCCGCGCCCGAGACTTCCTTGATCACGCCGCCGAACGGGATGAGCGAATCGACGATCGATTGCGCGATATGGCCCGGTGTAAAGGGGTGCCCGCGCGCATGGGCGACGTCGATATCCTCACCCAGCACATCGTTCAGTTGGCCAACCTGGGCTATTATCTTGCCGCAGGAATCGAGACCAGCCAGCGAGTAGGGCGCCTGCGAGGCACGCTCCAGCACGGCAGGGATTTTCGTCTTCCTGACGTTCACATCGCGCAAGGGCGTTACCGCCACATCCTCGGCGGTCGGCGATTTGCTCACCTTGGCGCTGCCTCCCGACTGGGCCTCGGCTACGGCGGCACATTGCACGAACAGCAACGGCGCTAGCAACATCCGGTAATGGCGCAGAGTCATGCAATTTCTCCCATCAGACATAAAAGACCATATGCCGGGAAACGAGCAGATGTCCATTGCCCAGGCGTCGCTGCGGGCAGCACCGAAAAGAGTCGCGCGACAGATAAAAAGTCTTTAGAACAAATAGCGAACATGAAGCGCGATTCGATCATCCCCCTGCGCCCGGAGACGCTCCTTGCACCAATCCCGGTGACACCATCGGCGGGACGACTGGCCCTGGGCATTGCCGAGGCCGATGCTCTGCTGGCAGGCGGATTACGCCGCGATGCGCTGCATGAGGCCTATGCCGAAGGACGCGAGGATGCCGCCGGAGCGCTGGCGCTGGCGCTGCTGATTACCTGGTTGAATTATACGCAGGACGGCGGCCAAGGGGAAAACCGGCCGATCATCTGGGCGCGCGAATTGTCTGGTCCCAGCCTGCCTTATGGTCCGGGGCTGGCCG
The DNA here is from genome assembly GCA_964658485.1 of uncultured Acetobacteraceae bacterium. GTDB lineage: Bacteria > Pseudomonadota > Alphaproteobacteria > Sphingomonadales > Sphingomonadaceae > Novosphingobium. The sequence continues at coordinate 21,210 of CAZZYX010000008.1, forward strand.
AACTGGGTATCGATCCGGCGGTACTGACGCTGCTGCTGCTGCCTGACGCCAGGGCGGTGCTGCGCGCCGCGCTGGACAGCGTGCGGCAGGGCGCAGCCGGCGCGGTGCTGATCGAACTGTGCGGGCGCCAGCCCTTGCTCGATCTCACCGCGACGCGCCGTCTGGCCCTGGCCGCACAGCAGAGTTCGACGATGGTCTGGCTGGTCCGTGGCGAGGCGCAGCCGGTGCCCAGCGCGGCGCATACCCGCTGGCATGTCGCTCATGCGCCTGCTGTCGAGGGCAACCGCCCAGCTTTCGACCTTACCCTGCTGCGCCAGCGTGGCGGGCCCGAGGGATTGCATATCCGCATGGAGTGGGACCGTGACACCGCATCTTTCCAGTCGATTTCCGATCAGGCCCGCAAATACGCTGGCGACTCGGCGCTATCTGGCCTTGTGCCTGCCATGGTTGCCGGCCGAACAGGCCATACGCGCCGGAATAGCGCCGCCTGATGCGCCGTTCGTGCTGGTCGAGCAGCAACGCGGCGCGTTGCGTATCGCTGCGCTCGACCAGCGCGCGGCCAAGCTGGGGCTGGAGCATGGACTGGGACTGGCGGGAGCGCGAGCGCGCGTACCGCAACTGGCAGCGCTGCCGTTCACGCCCGCCACGAACGCCGTGGTGATTGCGAAACTGGCGGGGCTGTGCGGTGATTATACGCCCAGCGTCGCCATCGATCCGCCGTCACGACTGCATGTCGCGTTGCATGGCCTGATGCTGGATATCACCGGCTGCGCGCATCTCCAGGGAGGCGAGCAGGCGCTGTACGCTATATTGGTCCAGCGTTTCGCCAAGCTCGGCATCACCGCCCGCGCGGGGCTTGGCGATACTCCGGATGCCGCCCGCGCACTGGCCCGGTTTGACGCAACCGAGGTGCGATCGCTGCCGCTGACCGCCCTCGATAGCGATCCAGAGGCGCTGATGGCACTGCGCCGCGCCGGTTTTCGCCGCATCGGCGATCTGGCCGAACTGCCACGAGCGCCGCTGGCGGCACGCTTCGGCAGCGATCTGGTGCGGCGGCTGGGGCATCTGCTGGGCGAGGCTGACCCGCATATCGTGCCGCGCCGCGAACCGGACCCGATCGCATCGTGCCAGCGCTTTGCCGAACCGATCGCGCGCACCGACGATGTTCTCGACACGATCGAGATGTTGCTGGTGCAGGCGGCGGCGCAACTGGCCGAGCGCGGCAGCGGCGGCCGCGCCTTTGCCGTGCGGCTGCACCGCAGCGACGGCCATGTTGCCCCGCTGGAGATCGAGACCAGCGCCCCGACCCGCGATCCGGCACTGGTGATGCGGCTGCTGCGCGAACGCATCGACAGCCTGGCCGATCGGCTCGATCCCGGCTTCGGCTATGACGCTATCGACCTTGCCGTGCCCCGCAGCGAACCGCTGGCCGAAACCCAACCGGCGCTGGAACCGGGCGGGCCGGACAGGAAAACTTCCGATATCATTCCGCTGCTCGACCGGCTGGCGGTACGCTACGGTGCCGGCAGCGTGCTGCGCTTTGCCAGCGCCGACAGCCACATCCCCGAGCGCGCCGGAACATTGCAGGCGGTGCAAACGGCACGCCCGGTACAAACCGGATTTGGGCCGTTGCTGTCGAACCAACCCCGCGAAGCCGGCGAACCGCCGCGCCGCCCGTTGCTGCTGTTCGATCCGCCGCAGCGGGTCGAGGTGATCGCCGCAGTCCCGGATGGCCCGCCCCGGCGCTTTCGCTGGCGCGGGCGACATTACGTCGCGGTGCGCCACGAGGGGCCGGAACGTATCGCCCCGGAATGGTGGCGCCGACGCGGCGGCCATGACGACAACCCCGGCCTGACTCGCGATTATTACCGAGTCGAGGATGAAGCCGGCCACCGCTTCTGGCTGTTTCGCCATGGCCTTTATGAAGAAACAGCGGCGCCGCCGCGCGACGCCCTGCTCCCTTCCCGCTTGCGGGAGGGGTCGGAAGCGGGCAGCGGCACGTGCCTGGCAACACCAAGCCTTGCGCCCAGTCGCTGCCCACCAGCCCCTCCCGCAAGCGGGAGGGGGGAAAAAGCGGCAGGCCCCACCTGGTATGTCCATGGCCTGTTCGCATGAATGCACCGGCCTATGCCGAACTGGCGGCGGCGACGAATTATTCGTTCCTGCATGGCGCCTCGCACCCGCACGCGATGGTGCAACAGGCGCTCTATCTGGGCCTGAACGGCATCGGCATCGCCGATCGCAACAGCGTCGCCGGAGTCGTCCGTGCGCATGTCGCACTGCGTGATCTGCAGCAAGGCGGCCTCCCCTTCACCAGCGATGCTGCGATGGATTTCCGCCTGATCGTCGGCGCCCGGCTGCTGTTCGTCGATGGCACCCCCGACATCATCGCCTATCCCGCCACGCGGCACGGCTGGGGGCGGCTGACCAGCCTGTTGACGCGCGGCAATATGCGCGCCGTCAAGGGCCAATGCATCCTGCGGCTTGACGACCTGCTCGCCCATGCCGAGCACATGCAACTAATTGTCCTGCCCGCTTCAACAGCCAGCGAGCAGGAGACGCATAAACAGCCGGTCGATTTTACCCCGGTCGAGGTTCTGGCAGCCGTAGCGTCCCCAAGGCTGGCGCTGGTGCGGACGGAGCCGCTCGAACAGGTGCTGGCACGGTTGACCGCAGTGCTGCCCGGCAATATCTGGCTGGGTGCGGCGATGACTCACGCGGGCGGCGATCAACGCCGCCTCGCCCGGTTCCGTCAGATCGCCCAATCTGCCAAAGTGGCGCTGCTGGCAGTCAACGATGCGCTTTATGCCGAGCCTTCGGCCCGCCCGTTGCAGGATGTGCTGACCGCAATCCGCCGGGGCACCACCGTCTCGGCGGCGGGGCACGAATTGCTTGCCAATGCCGAGCGTCACCTGAAATCTCCCGAGAAAATGATGCGCCTGTTTGCCGCCTGTCCCGAGGCGGTGACCGAGACCCAGCGCTTTATGGCCGGTATCCAATTCACCCTGGACGACCTCAAATACACCTACCCGCAGGAGCCGGTACCGCATGGCTGGGAGGCACAGGCCTGGCTCGAACATCTGGTGATGGAGGCCGCGCACGCCCGTTATGGCGCCGACGTTCCGCCCAAGGTGCTGGCGCTGCTGGAGACCGAATTCACCCTGATCCGCGCCGAGCACTACGCCTGCTATTTCCTGACCGTGCACGATATCGTCCGCTATGCCCGAAGCTGCGGCATCCTGTGCCAGGGACGCGGCAGCGCGGCCAATTCGGTGGTGTGTTTCCTGCTTGGCGTCACCTCGGTCGATCCGATGCAGCACGACCTGCTGTTCTCGCGCTTCATGTCGTCCGAGCGCAAGGAGCCGCCCGATATCGACGTCGATTTCGAGCATGAGCGGCGCGAGGAGGTCATGCAATATATCTATCGCCGTTATGGCCGCGAGCATGCCGGCATCGCCGCCACCGTGATCCATTACCGCCCCCGCAGCGCGGTGCGCGAAGTCGGCAAGGCCCTGGGCCTGTCCGAAGATGTGACGAACCGGCTGACTAGCACCGTGTGGGGCAGTTTCGCCACGCGCTATGAACCGGCCCGCGTCACCGACACCGGCTTCGATCCCGACAATCCGGAGATCGCCCGGCTCACATCGCTGGTGGAACAGGTTCTCGAATTCCCCCGTCATCTCTCGCAGCATGTCGGCGGCTTCGTGCTGACCCAGGATCGGCTCGATGAGACGGTGCCGATCCATCATGGTGCGATGCCGGGCCGCAGCTTCATCGAATGGGACAAGGACGATATCGATGCGCTGGGGCTGATGAAGGTCGATGTGCTGGCGCTGGGCATGCTGACCTGCATCCGCAAGGGCTTCGATCTCATGCGCCGGCACGGCCTGGGCGATCACACGCTGGAAGTGGACATCGCTTCCGATGACCAGACCGTTTACGACATGCTGTGCAAAGGCGACAGCGTCGGCGTATTCCAGGTCGAAAGCCGGGCGCAAATGAACATGCTACCGCGCCTCAAACCGCGTGAATTCTACGATCTGGTGGTGCAGGTGGCGATCGTCCGCCCCGGCCCGATCGAAGGCGATATGGTTCACCCCTATTTACGGCGGCGCAACCGGGAGGAGGTGTGGGGCATGCCCTCGCCTGCGCCCCCGCACCCCGCCAATGAACTGGTGGACGTACTCGGCAAGACCTATGGCGTCCCGATCTTTCAGGAACAGGCGATGAAGCTGGCGATCATCGCCGCCCAATTTACCCCCGAGGAAGCCAATGGCCTGCGCCGCGTCATGGCTACCTTCCGCAATCATGGCCGGGTCGACAGCTTTCGCGACAAGATGGTCGGCGGCATGGTCGCGCGCGGCTATGACCCCGATTTTGCCGCGCGCTGCTTCAAGCAGATCGAGGGTTTCGGCAGTTACGGCTTTCCCGAAAGCCACGCCCAGTCGTTTGCCCGGCTGGTCTATGTTTCGTCATGGCTGAAATGCCAACACCCGGCGGTGTTCACCTGCGCGCTGCTCAATTCGCAGCCGATGGGCTTTTACGCGCCCGCGCAACTGGTGCGCGACGCCCGCGAGCATGGCGTGCCGGTTTACCCCGTCGATGTCGGCCACAGCGAGTGGGACTCCACGCTGGAGCCGGACGCCAATGGCGGGCTGGCGCTACGGCTGGGGCTGCGCCAGGTCACCTGCTTCCGGCGCGATTGGGCCAATGCGCTGGTAATTGCACGAAGCACGCGGGCTTTCGCCGATATCGAGGATATCGCCCGCCGCGCAAATCTGCCGCAACGTGCCCTGCGCCTGCTCGCCGATGCCGATGCGCTGGGTTCGCTCGGCCTGGATAGCCGCACCGCATTATGGCAAGCGCGCCGGGTGCCGATGGGCGAACTGCCGCTGTTCGCCGCCGCGCAGGCGCGCGAACTGGGGGCCGAGCCAGACATCGCCCTCGCCCCGCTCAGCCTGGGCGAACAAGTCGCGGCGGATTACCAGAACACCCGGCTATCGCTGAAGGCGCATCCGATGGCGCTGCTGCGCCCGCTGTTCCCGGAAGTGCTGCCCTGCGCCCAATTGCGCCAGACCAGGGATGGCGCGCGGGTCAAGGTCGCCGGCATCGTCCTGATCCGCCAGCGGCCGGGCAAGGGCAATGCCATTTTCATCACCATCGAGGATGAGGACGCCATTGCCAATATCGTGCTGTGGGCCAGCGAACTCGAGAAATTCCGGCGCGCGGTGATGGCGGCGCGGCTGATGGTGGTCGAAGGCCAGCTCCAGCGCAGCAAGGAAGGCGTGCTGCATGTCATGGCCAGCCGCATCCTCGATCGCTCCGAACTGCTGGGGCAATTATCCGAGCTCGACGCCGCCGACCCGCTGCTGTCGCCTGCCGACAAGGCCCCGCACGCCCGCCACCCGCGCCAGGTGCGGCTGTTGCCGAGATCACGCGATTTTCACTGACAGCGGAGTTGGCAAATAGCCGATGCCCGCTAAACTCGAACCACCGGAGGAACTCAGCATGAAACATCCCGCATCCCGCCTGCTCCTCCTCGGCTCTCTCCTGATGCCCCTTGCCCCGGCAGCCGCGCAATCCCTGCCACCGGTCGAGGGCGTCGGCCTGGCGCAGTTGTCGAGCGAACTGGCGCGCGGCGCCGTCACTGCCGAGGCTGTTACCCGCGCCTATCTCGATCGCATCGCCCGGCTCGATCGCAGCGGCCCCGCCATTCATGCGGTGATCGCGCTGAACCCAGATGCCCTGGCCCAGGCGCGCGCTGCCGACCAGCGCCGCGCGCGCGGTCAACGGCTCGGTCCGCTCGACGGCATCCCGATCCTGGTCAAGGACAACATCGAAACCCGCGATCCCGTCGCCACCACCGCCGGCAGCCTGGCGCTGCAGGACAACATCAGCGGCCGCGACGCGCCGGTCGTGGCCGAATTGCGCAAGGCGGGCGTGGTGATCCTGGGCAAGACCAACCTGTCGGAATGGGCCGACATGCGCTCGACGGTCATTCCCAGCGGGTGGAGCGCGGTCGGCGGGCAGACCCGCAACCCCTATGCGCTGGATCGCACGCCCTGCGGTTCTTCCAGCGGGTCGGGCGCCGGGATCGCCGCCAGCTTCGCCGCCGCAGCGCTGGGGACGGAGACCGACGGCTCGATCACCTGCCCATCCTCGATGAACGGGCTGGTCGGGCTGAAACCGACGCTGGGCCTGATCAGTCGCACCCATGTCGTGCCGATCAGCCATAGCCAGGACACCCCCGGCCCGATCGCCCGCGGCGTGCGCGACCTGGCGATGTTGCTGTCGGCGATGATCGTCAACGACCCGGCGGACCCGGCGGCGCGCGATGCCGGTGCGCACCGCGCCGATTACGCCGCCGGGCTGGACCATGCCACGCTCACCGGCGTCCGGATTGCCGTGATCCGGCCGACAATGCCGCCCGCGCTGGCCGCGAGCTTCGATGCGGCGTTGGCGGTGCTGAAAACGCGCGGCGCGGTGCTGGTCGAGGTGCCCAAGCCACCAGCGGTGGGCCTGGATGATGCGGAACTGAAGGTTTTGCTGACCGAATTGAAGACCGATATGGCCGCCTATCTCGCCACCACGCCGCCTGCGGTCAAATCACGCAGCCTGGCCGATCTGGTTGCATTCGATCAGGCGCATCATGATGCGGAAATGGCGCTGTCCGGGCAGGAGTTGTTCGTGGCGGCGGAAAAAACCACCGGCCTTGCCGATCCCGCTTATGTGGCGGCGCGTGCGACTTCCTTGCGGCTGGCCCGGACGGAAGGCATCGATGCCATTCTGGCGCGGGCCAACGCCACCATCATCGTCGAGCCGAGCTATGGCCCGGCCTGGCTGATCGACCCGATCTACGGGGATCAATACGCCGGGCCATCGTCGAGCCAGCTCCCCGCTATCGCCGGCTATCCCAACCTGACCGTGCCGATGGGTCTGGTGACCGGCTTGCCCGCCGGGTTGTCGTTCATCGGCCCGGCCTATTCCGAAGCCCGGCTGCTGGGTGACGGCTATGTCTTCGAACAGGCGCAACACCTGACGATGGCCCCGACCTATGCGCCAACCGTACCATACCCCGCCGCGCAACAGGCACCGTAACACCGCTCTGTCACAATTCCGCAATGATAATGCGGTGAAGGTCCGGGGTGAAAATCGCCCCCGCCCGCTTGCTGCGCTTGTCAGCCGGCTGCGACCCTGCAAAGCACCATACCGCGCAACGGAGGGTTCTGTAATTGCCTAGCCTGACATCGCCCATCGGACTGATCGGCAAGCGTGCGCAGCCCAACCTGTGGGATGCCATCGCTTTCGCGATCATCATCGGCCTGCTCGCGGCGGTCGCGCATAATGCCCATGGCACGGTGCTGCCGATCAGCACGATCGAGCAGGGCCGCATCAGTCTGTCGCCATGGGCGCTGCCGGGTTACGCGATGCGCACGGTCATGCGCATGGCGGCGGCGATGATCGCGTCGCTGGTGTTCACCTTCACTTACGCACCCTTGGCCGCCAAGAGCCAGCGCGCCGGCCAGATCCTGATCCCGCTGCTCGATATCCTGCAATCGGTGCCGATCCTGAGCTTTCTGACCTTCACCGTCACCGGCTTCATGGCGCTGTTTCCCGGCAGCGTCCTGGGCCTTGAATTTGCCGCGATCTTCCTGGTGTTCACCAGCCAGGCCTGGAACATGACCTTCAGCTTCTATCAGTCGCTGACCACCATTCCGCGCGACCTGCACGAGGCCGCGACCAATTTCCAGCTATCGACCTGGCAACGTTTCTGGCGGCTGGAAGTGCCGATCGGCATGCCCGGACTGGTGTGGAATGCGATGATGTCGATGTCCGGCGGCTGGTTCTTCGTCGTCGCATCCGAGGCGATCACCGTCGGCACCCATACCATCACCCTGCCGGGCATCGGTTCCTATGTGGCGACCGCGCTGGCGACCCGCAATCTGGGCGCCGTCGGCTGGGCGATCGTCGCCATGGCGCTGGTCATCATCGCCTATGACCAGTTGTTGTTCCGCCCGCTGGTCGCCTGGGCCGACAAGTTCAAGTTCGAGCAGACCGCCAGCGAATCCGTCGAAGACCCGTGGGCGCTCAAGCTGATGCAACGCACCCGGCTGATGCAGGCGATGCTGCTGCCGGTGGAACTGGCGCTGGGCTATATCGCCCGGCTGCGGCTGGGCAAGCCGCGCGCCCATGTCCCGGTCAAGCTGTCACGCCCGCTCCACATCGCCTTCGATGTCGTCTGGTATTCGCTGATCGCGGTCATCGTGATCTGGGCGCTGTGGCATATGTTCAGCTATATGGCGCAGACGCTGCACCCCAGCGACGTGCTGGAAGCGCTCAAGCTGGGGCTGTTCACCTTCAGCCGCGTGATCGTGCTGATCGCGCTGGCGACGATCGTGTGGGTGCCGATCGGGGTGTGGATCGGCATGCGCCCGGCCCTGTCCCGCCGCGCGCAAAGCTTCGTCCAGCTTGCCGCCGCGTTCCCCGCCAACCTGCTGTTCCCCATCGCCGTGGTGCTGATTGTGCGCCTCCACGGCAGCGCCGATATCTGGCTCAGCCCGCTGATGATCCTGGGCACGCAGTGGTACATCCTGTTCAACGTCATCGCCGGCGCCAGCGTGTTCCCCGGCGACCTGCGCGAAGCCAGCGCCAATTTCGGCATCAAGGGCTGGCGCTGGTGGCGCAAGGTCATGCTGCCGGGCATCTTTCCCTATTACGTCACCGGCGCGATCACCGCGAGCGGCGGCTCGTGGAACGCCGCCATCGTCGCCGAAGTGGCGAGCTGGGGGCCGACCCGGCTGCACGCGCACGGCCTCGGTTCCTACATCGCCGACGCCACCCTGCGCGGCGATTTCGAGCGGGTGGTGCTGGGAACCGCGGTGATGTCGGCCTTCGTCATCGCCACCAACCGCATCCTCTGGCGCCCGCTGTACGAATACGCCGGTCGCCGGCTTCGTTTCGATTAGGATTTACTCGTGAACCATACCAAGGTGCCCCTGGACTCCTCCCCCGCTCGGGGGAGGTTGGGTGGGGGTTCCAACGCTAGCAGAGACGCCCGGCCCGTGCGCTTTAAACTCGGGCCTCGCTTTCCCCACCCCCGACCCCTCCCCGCCCGGGAGGGGAGATCAGGAACTGACCAATGGCAACCTTAGCTCCCGAACCGCTGCTGCGCCTGCACGACATCACCCAGGCCTACCGCAAGGGCGGCGCCTCCGACCTGCTGGTGCTCGACGGCATCAACATGAACCTGTGGGAAAACCAGATCGTCGGCCTGCTCGGGCGCTCGGGCTGCGGCAAGTCGACCATCCTGCGCATCGTCGCCGGGCTGATCCCGCCCACCTCGGGCAACGTCCAGTTCCGCGATAAAACCGTGTCCGGCCCCGTCCCCGGCGTCGCCATGGTGTTCCAGACCTTCGCCCTGTTCCCCTGGCTGACCGTGCTGGAAAACGTCGAACTCGGGCTGGAAGCACTCGGCATCCCCGCCGACGAACGCCGCCAGCGCGCCCTCACCGCGATCGATCTCATCGGCCTCGACGGCTTTGAATCGGCCTATCCCAAGGAACTGTCCGGCGGCATGCGGCAACGCGTCGGCCTCGCGCGGGCCTTGGTCGTGCACCCCGATGTCCTGCTGATGGATGAACCGTTCTCGGCGCTCGACGTGCTCACCGCCGAAACCCTGCGCACCGACCTCATCGACCTGTGGATCGAAGGCCGCCTCCCCATCAAATCGGCACTGATGGTCACCCACAACATCGAGGAAGCGGTGCTGATGTGCGACCGCGTGATCGTCCTGTCGCCAAACCCCGGCCGCATCGCGCTCGAAATCGAAATCAACCTGTCACACCCGCGCAACCGCCTCGACCCCGGCTTTCGCAAGCACGTCGGCGATATCTACGCGCTGATGACCAAGCGCCAGGACCCCCACTCCCCCACCGTCGAAGGCATCGCCGGCACCGGCATCGGCATGGTCCTGCCGACCGTCTCGACTAACGAAATGGCCGGCCTGCTCGAAGCCCTGTCCTCGCCCGCAGCCCCCGCCCGCGTCGAACTCTCCGACATCGCCCGCACCCTGCAACTCGAAGTCGACGAACTGTTCCCCATCGCCGAAATCCTGCAACTGCTCCGCTTCGCCGAAATGGAAGCCGGCTGCATCCGCGTCACCGACGGCGGGCGCCATTTTGCCGAGGCCGACACCGACCAACGCAAACGCCTCTTCGCCGAACGCCTGGAAAGCCACGTCCCCCTGATCCGCCTGATCCGCCGCGTCCTCGACGAACGCCCCGGCCACGTCGCCCCCCTGGCGAGATTCCGCAGCGAACTCGAGGACTACATGTCGGAAGAATACGCCGAAGACACCCTGCGCGCGGTGATCAACTGGGGGCGGTACGCGGAGATCCTGGCATACGACGAAGAGACCGAGCGGTTGAGTTTGGAAGATCCGTCGTAGGGGGAGAGGTAGACCTGGGGCCATTGCCCCAGACCCCGGCATTTTGACGCTGCGTGATTACCACGCTTGGCGCGACCTCCAGATTCTTGAGACGCTCCGATTTAGACGTCGTTCGGGCGGCGGGTTAACGGATTTGGCAAACTAGCTCATAGAGGAGACCTTTGAGCCACAACTTTGTATGGAGTATTCAAGACCTGCGCCTTGATACTGCGACAAATTGTTAGTAACCGTCACCTCCTTTAATTTGGTCGCCGTATGGGAAAGTCATGAAATCCATAGTTTGCGTAAATACCACCATCCCATCGGTCGATCATTCTATCACCTACTTTTCAGGAGAGTCCCTACGCGACTACGATATCGCGGTTTTTGATCCAAAGTTCCCACGTTTCAATCGCATCGAATACAGCGGCGGCGGTTCATGCATCTCGATTGAAGGAAGCGTGTCACTCGGAAAGGCGATTTCGCACTGGCTCAGTGAATTGCGAGGCGCCCTCCAAGCTGGTAAGACCGTTTTTATTATACTTAATGAATATGAAGAAGATCATGCGGCAACCGGCAGTACTATGGCATCAAAGACTCAGCGAAGTTATACGACATCGACTGTTAACAACTACCGCGCTATACCAGCAAACTTAAAATTAATAAATGCAAAAGGGCGTAAGGTTAAAGTTAAAGACGGTAATTATCGTGGTATGTACGAATCTATAAAGAACATAATACAATATCAAGTTATTGTTGATATTGACACGACAAATAAGCCGAATGTTCAGGAAATTACCAAAGCTATTTATACCGCTGGAGATGGTGCCACGATCGGAGCAGTTGTGACGTGCGAACATTGGTCTGGGTCGATGGTGTTGTTGCCCTATTTTGATTTCGACACTGATGATTTCACAGTTCTAAATAACGGTGAATATGAATGGACAGGCGAGGCAATCAAAGCGTCCAGCGCTTTAGTTGGCCAGTTCGTCTCAATTGACAAACTTTTAAGGGGTTCAACAGAACAGTCTCCTGCTCCGAACTGGGTAGAGGAAATTGAAACGCCGAACATCGTCGTTGCCTTCGATCAAGCCATTTCTGATATTGATGACCAAATTACGATGCTGCGAGAACGGCGCAGTAATCAAGTGAAATCCAAGATGGACATCGTTCAATACTCCCATCTGCTCTACGAAAATGGGAACAATTTGGAACAAGCGATAGAAAAAGCGCTAAAACTATTAGGCTACGCCGTTGAAAATCTGCGTATAGGTGATCTCGAGATTGACCACGTAGTGGTTGGTCCTAGTGGAAAGCGAATGATTGGAGAATCTGAGGGCAAGGACACTTCAGCGATCGATATCACAAAATTTCGACAACTGGAGTCAAACATTGGTGAGGATTTTGAGCGATGCGAGATCAATGAACCGGCTAAAGGCTTGTTGTTCGGCAACGGATTTCGCCTTACCGTCCCCGAAGAACGAGCGGAACAATTCACGCAAAAAAGTCTAACTAACGCCAAGCGCCTCGGGTCGGCACTGATACGAACAGCGGACCTCTATCCCGTTGCGATCCATTTGCTCGAACACCCCGAGGATGAAGGATTCAAGGCTGCTTGCAGGCACGTGATCGAAGAAACTACAGGCGGGATCGTGGAGTTTCCAACGCCGCAGGACCAACTAGGTAAAATGTCGTAAATGGTGGAATTCCGGGGACACAGTACCAAATCTTCGAGTTTTCTTGGCTTTGCTCGCTTTTCAACTTGATCTCTGCAAAGCAGAAGGGCCACAGGCCACCACGTTGCTATCTTCCCATCGCGACCGGATCGGCATTGTGAATCAGGAGCTATGCCTTCACCGCCTTGCGTAGCACCTCGTTCATGCGAGATTGCCAGCCAGCCCCACCGGCACGAAAAGCTTCTACCACTTCGCTATCGAGGCGCAGGGTCACCTGCTTCTTTACCGACTTACCGAGCGGTCGCCGCCCGATGCGCGTGACGGTTCCCGTAGCAGGTCGAACGACCTTGCCGCCCTCTCTGATTTCGGCACGGGCAGCGATTTCGGCCGTGAGCAGCGGTGCAGCATCGGGGTCGATCCAGCCCGCCATAGTGTATCTCCGCCAGATGCATCTGGCGCATCGAGATAATCCGCATGACCTGTCGCGGTCTGTCCACACGAGGGCCACTGCTGCGCCATCGATAAAGCCGTTCTGACAAGGCGTTCTTCACCGTAATGATGCGGTCATCGACAACAGCAAGCGCGCGGCATGTGCCGGCCAAGCTTTCAAACCCGCGCCATCGCGACCTTCCGTCCGCGGCGATAATGAAGCATAAAACTGGGCAGGATCAGGATCCCGATCAGCCAATGGACGATGCTGACCCAGCGGCGCGCATCCTCGTTGCCGACATAATAAAGCAGATAGCCGGTCACGATCAGTAATGTGAGGATCGCGGCCAATACCAGCCCGAGCACCCGCTGGCTGCGATAGTTCCAGCCCCGCCAGACATGAACGACGAGCAGGCTTCCCGATCCGAGCAATGCCACGATCATCGCCGCACCATGCAGCCGGAGCAACCACGGCTCGGCGGGGTTCGTTTCCGGACCGAACTCTCCCTTGACCTGACCGAAATTGTGCAGCAGCAGCCATACCATTCCGCTGAACCACAGCACGCCGCCGCTCCAGCACAGCAGATGAATCTGCCAGCGGGCCAGTTTTGCTGTCTTGAGGTGCAACATCACGCTGCCCGCCGCCGGGTCCGGACAACGATGTCACCGTCCAGCTCCGCCAGCATCTCGGCAGCGAGTCCGGGGTCGGCCAGCACGATCTTGGTCATGGCATCGGCGATCACACAGCGCGTAGCGACGACCGATACGGCATGCGTCGCTACCACCGACGACCGGTTGCGGCCTATGTGCGGCGTTGCGATGGCGCCAGCGCGCATCCGCCGGCCCAGCAGATTGGCGGAACTGGCGAGCGCCACATTGGCGATCTCGATGACATCGCCGGGAAAACCGTCCGCCTCGCGGAGCTGGACCCACTCCGGCTTAGCGCCCAGCACCCGCAGATCGCCCCCGGCATTGACTATGGCATGGTCTACGCCTGCCGTCGCCAGCGCCTCGATCGCGCAATCGACCGCATAGCCCTTGGCGATGCCGCCCAGGTCGATGAGCAGCGGGCGGTGGCAGGCGACATGGGTATCGTCGACGATCTCGATATCGGCGGCGGTCCCGGTCATGGCATCGAGGATTATGCCCGGCGGGATCGGCAGGAAACCGGCAGCAGCAAGATCCGCGCCGATCGCAACGTCGAACAGGCCGTCCGAACGGTCGTACAAGCCCGCCGCAATCCGCAGGACGGTCACTAATCCGCTATCCACCGCTACCAAACGTCCCGGCGGCGCACGGCGCAGCGCGGCGAGATCGCTGGTTTCGTCATGAAAGGACATGCAGGCGTGGACCCGCGCGATGGCGAGAAACCCGGCCTCGACGGCATCCTCGTGGCCGGACCCTACCGCGATTTCGACAAACGTACCCAACAGCGGCCGGCAGCGGCGGATCATCGTATCAGGCATGGGTCAGGACGATCGCATAAGTCGCCAGCAGCCTGCGAACGCCGTCCGTCAGATGTTTGGACGAAAGCGTCGCGCCCGAGATATTCTTGATGTCGGACCCAAGCTTCAGCGGCTGCCCGGCCCGCTTGCCGACGAATTGCTGCCGCCAGCGGGCATCGCGCACCTGTCCGCCATAAGCCTCGCGATAATCCAGGATTTCGACCGCCCGCACCGCGCCGGAGCCATCCAGTGAAACCGCGTAGGTGATGAATTCGTGCTTTCCGACCACCTCGTCGACGATGAACCAGCCACCGTCTGCGGCCCGCCACGCCTTGAGCTGTCTGGACAGGGGCGATTCCCCCGACGCCTTGCGGATCGCGGAAATCTGATCGGGTGACATATCCCGGAAATCAGGCTTCAGCACCTGCCGGGGATACATCTGCGCCTGGGCCTGTTCCGGCGACATATAGACGGTCGCCTGGCTCACGGCAGGTAATGCCAGCAGCGCGGCAACGGGCAGCAGGCGATAAGCTGGACGCATCGGTATCGATCCTAAAAATAATAGCCAAGCTTCAACCGGAAGCGATATTTCTCGAAGTCATCGCCGTTAGTGATGCCGTGCACCACGAATGTCTCTGCCGGCGGGTTGGCGTAATCCTTGGCCAGCGGCAGCTGGAAAAGCGTCGTCAAGGTCGCGAAAAAGTGGCGTCCGCCATAATGAAGCGTCGGCCCGGCATACCATGCCAGATTGGTCCGCTGATCGGACCTGAACGGATTGAGGCCGGCAAATTCCCGTTCGTTCTGAACCTCGGGGCCAAACGACCAGCCGCGGGCGAAGCGATAACTGGCCGCCAGTCCGAAATTGATATCGGTTTCCTTGTCGATATGACTGACGAAATCGATCGACGCCGGGTCGGCTTCGGGATCGCCGTGCAACCGGCGCCATTCGTAGCCGAGCGTGGCGTTGAAGGCGAACACGAGCTTGTCATCCATGAAATTCTTCTGGAGGATCAGCCGTACCTCCAGCTCCTTGGTATTCGGCCCGATCGAAGGTTCGACGTAGATCGCCGCCCCGATCGCCGAGGTATAGGGGCTGGAAAACCGGTAGATCGCCTCTGCCGATACGCTTTCGAAACGCGTTTTCGTATACGGTCGGGAACTGTCGACATTATAATCCGCGTAAACCTCGGGTGCGGCGGTGCTGCCATCCGGGGCGTTACGATTGACATGGGTCCAGTCGAAATTGGCATAGCCGGAAATCTGGAGATTGCTGGTTACGCCGAAGGACACCTCGGTGCGGGATTGAATGACATGGAATTCTCCCTGGGAGCGGCCTTCGCGCAACGTCGTCCATTGTTCGATCTCCGCCTTGCCCTTTGGCAACAGGTCGGTCGTATAGATGTAGCCAAAGAGGGGCTCGTCCGCATGCGCTGCCGTACTTCCGGCAACGGCCATTCCCAGCGCGGCAAGCGCGCAAAGCCTAGATTTCATTGAATACCCCGGACCAGATGTGAGAGCTGAACGACGTACTTACGTCAATGCTATTGCGACGTACTTGCAATAAGCACCCGTGTCAATCGGCAGTCGGACAGGTCGCGAGGTCGGCAGGCGAAGCGCCCGCAATCATCCTTTGCCTTGATACGGACTATCCGCGGATGGCCCCTGACCCCAAACTCCCCGGCCCGAACGCCAGCGGCAGCAATTGCGACAGCCGCACTTCCAGCATCTCGCCGCCGTTCGCGCAATAAACCAGCGGGTCGGTCCCGCCCAGTTGCGCCAGTTCGGACAGCACCTGCCGGCAGCGTCCGCAGGGGCTGAGCATGGGTCCCGCTCCGCTGACCACCGCGACCGCCAGCAATCCGCCGCGCACGCCTTCGGACATGGCCTTGGCCACGGCGGTTGTTTCGGCGCATAGCGACAGGCCATAGCTGGCATTCTCGACGTTGGCGGCGGTGATGATGCGGCCATCGGCGAAGCCCAGCGCCGCGCCGACGTGGAGTTGCGAATAGGGCGCGTAGGCCAGCAGGGCGGCGGCGCGGGCGGCGGCGATCAGTTCCTCGCGGTCTGGCTGCTTGGAGAGGTCTGGCATTTCGCTCACGGCTGCACCACGATCCAGCGCAGCGGCTTGTCCGTGGCGGTGGTTCTCAGCGCGCTGTTCGCGGTCCACATCGCCCAGCGACGCCCGGCGTAATCGGGTTGGAAGCGGTCGCCTTGCAGCCACAAATTGCGATCGATCGCGCGGGCCAGATGATAGCGGCTTTCGAACGCCGGGCCGATCTTCAGCAGCGACGCCTTGCCGGTATGCGTTTCGATCTCGTTGAGAAAAGTCATCAGCTCGCTTTCGACCGAGGCGTCGCTGACCCGGATCGGGCAGTCGGTCGCCAGTTGCGCCAATTCCACCGCGGGCGGCAACATCTTTGCGTCGCGTGGCACCACCGTGACGAAATTGGCGGCCTGCTTGTCGGCGGGCTGGCAGGCATCATAGCGATGCACCGCGCCCACCAGCAGCCCGGCGGCGCGCGCGTCCTCCATATTGCGGCTGAAATTGGCGTCACGCGCGGATGCTCCCGCGCTGGCGTCGATATAGGCGAAATCGGCGCCGATCGCCTTCAGCGCATTCCAGTCGACCCCCGCTCCATTGTCTGGCCCGTCATCGCTGCCGATCTCGACGCCCTGCATTGCGAAAAGGCTACGCGGCGGCTGCCAATGGCGCAGATACCACCAGCCCAGCGCACCCGCGACGGCGACCACCAGCAGCAACGCCGCGGCCACTCGCAGCCACAACTGCCAGCCGTGTTTCCGTGCCATTTTTGCTGTCAGCCCCTGATATGCAGGACGCAAATCAGGGTAAACAGCCGCCGGGCGGTGGCGAAATCGGTTTCGACTTTGCCGTCGAGCCGTTCCAGCAGCATTTCCGCCGCCTCGTTATGAATACCGCGCCGCGCGATATCGATGGTCTCGATTTCCTGCGCGGTCGCCTTGCGGATCGCCTGGTAGTAGGAATCGCAGATCGCGAAATAGTCCCGCACCGGTCGGCGAAAGCGCCCCAGCCCCAGGATCAGCGTTTCCAGCGGTTGCGCCTGGTGATCGGCGATATCCATCGCCAGTCGTCCATCGCTGACCGCCAGCCGCAGCCGGTATGGCCCGAGATGCCCAGCCGCCACCGGGCGCAGCGGGCGAAACAGATTTTGCTCGATCAGGTCGAAGATCGCGATCCGCCGTTCCTGCTCGATGTCGGCGTTCCGCCACAGGATCGTCGCCTCGTCCAGTTCGATATGCGAGATGCGGGGGTCGGCCATATGTCGCGCCCTATTCGCAAATGCAGGGGGCGCGGGCAAGCATGCCTTTTCCAGGGCGCTAAGATGCTTCGCATCACGCCTTGGCTACGCTCAGTTGCCGCGCGGGCTGAAAAAGTCATCCCCGATATCCACAAGCTTAGCCTGCCCGATAGCATTGCCAGCGCCCCCTCCCCGGCCCATGATCCGCGACCGATGCAAAACGAAGCCCTCCTCCTGCGGTCCGATGATACCGCCCCGATCCGCGCGCTTCCCGCCAATGTCGAGGCGGAGGCGGCGTTTCTGGGTGCACTGCTGATCGACAATCGCGTCAGTGAGGAACTGGGCGTGCCGCTGGCCGACAGCCATTTCTTCGAGCCGGTCCATGCCCGCATTTTCCTGCGCATCCAGCAATTGCTGGACCGCAAGGCGGTAGTCACCGCGGTCACGCTGAAACCCTATTTCGAAGCCGACGAGGCGCTGAAGGAGCTGGGCGGCACGGTATACCTCGCGCGCTTGACCGCCGACGGCAAGGGCCTGCTGGCGCCCAAGGCGCTGGCCGAACAGATTTACGAACTGGCCTTGCTGCGCGAACTGGTCGCGGTGGGCCGGGAATTGGTGACCAAGGCACTGGACACCAGCGAACTGGTGGCGCCGCTCGAACAGATCGAAGCGGCGGAGGCGGCGCTGTATGCCGTGGCCGATGGCGCGTCGGGCATGAGCGAGGCGCAGCCGTTCAGCGCCGTGACCCGCACCGCGATCACCGCCATCGAAAAGGCGCTGAATTCGGGCGGGCACATTTCCGGCAAGACCACCGGCATCAACAGCCTGAACGAAAAGATCGGCGGGCTGCACGATTCGGACCTGATTATTGTCGCGGGCCGACCGGGCATGGGCAAGACCGCGCTGGCCACCAACATCGCCTTCAACGCTGCCAATCGCCTGTTGAACGACATCAAGATCGGCATCGCGCCAGAGGCGTCGGTCGGCGCTGCGACGGCGTTTTTCAGCCTGGAAATGAGCGCAGACCAACTCGCCACGCGTATCCTGGCCGAACAATCGGGGATCAGCAGCGAAGCCCTGCGCATGGGCAAGATCAGCCGCGACGATTTCCAGTCGCTGTCCTTTGCCAGCCAGCGGCTTGCCGAATTGCCGCTGTATATCGACGATACCCCGGCGCTGAGCATCGCCGCCTTGCGGGCACGCGCGCGGCGGCTGAAACGGCGGCATAATATCGGGTTGATCGTCGTCGATTACCTGCAATTGCTGCAAGGCACCGGGCGCGCCAACGACAACCGCGTCAACGAAATTTCGGAAATCAGCCGGGGCCTCAAGACGCTGGCCAAGGAACTGTCGTTGCCGGTGATCGCACTGTCGCAACTGTCGCGCGCGGTCGAGCAGCGCGAGGACAAGCGCCCGATGCTGTCGGATTTGCGCGAATCCGGCTCGATCGAGCAGGATGCCGACATGGTATGGTTCGTGTTCCGCGAGGATTACTACGTCGCCTCGCGCGAGCCGAAACAACCACAGCAGAGCGACGATGCCAAGGTTCACGACGATCACGCCAAATGGCAAGCCGATATGGAGGGCGTCTATGGCACCGCCGAACTGATCGTCGCCAAACAGCGCCACGGCTCCACCGGCAAGGTCCGCCTGCGCTTCGAGCCACGCATCACCCGGTTCTCGGACCTGGCGGACGAAGCGCTGGCGGCTGACCGGTACGGCTGAGCCTTACCGCATCAGCACCAATTCCTCCGCCATCGACGGATGCAGCGCCATCGTCGCATCGAAATCGGCCTTGGTCAGCCCGGCTTTTACCGCAATCGCGGCGGCTTGCAGGATTTCCGGCGCATCGGGGCCGATCATGTGCACGCCCAGCACCCGGTCGGTGGCGGCGTCGACCACCAGCTTGTACAGACCGCGCTCGGGCCGGTCCGAGAACATGTTCTGCATCGCGCGGAAATCCGACCGGAAAACCTTGATCTCGCCCATTCTTTCGCGCGCCTGCACCTCGGTCAGCCCGACTCCGGCCAGGGGCGGCTGCGAAAACACCGCATTCGGAATGCAATCATACGAAACCGTGTGAACATTGCCGCCGAACACATTGTCGGCAAAGGCATGGCCTTCGCGGATCGCCACCGGGGTCAGTTGCACGCGGTCGGTAACGTCGCCCACCGCGTAGATGCTCGGGCAGGAGGTGGCGCTATATTCGTCCACCGGCACCTTGCCCTTTGCGCCGAGCGCGATGCCCGCCGATTCCAGCCCCAGCCCATCGGTTTTCGGCTGGCGGCCGGTCGCCACCAGAACCACGTCCGCCGGCAGCGGTTCCTGGCCATGCACATGAACCATCAGGGTGCCGTCCGGCTGGCGTTCGACCCGTTCGATCGGGCAGACGAAGCGAAAATCGATGCCGCGCGCGCGCGTGATGTCGAGCAGGCGGTCGCGCAGGCTTTCATCGTAGCCGCGCAACATCTGGTCCGAACGATTGACCACCGTGACATGCGCCCCCAGCGCATTGAAGATGCCGGCAAATTCCATGGCGATATACCCTGCGCCCTGGATCACCACGCGCTTGGGGAAGGTCTGCAGGGCGAACACTTCGTTGCTGGTGAGGCACAGCTCGTTGCCCGGAAAATCGGGCATTACCGGCCATGCGCCAACCGCGATCAGGATGAATTTGGCGCTGACCTCGCGCCCCCCGGACAGGCGGATGCCGTTAGGCCCGGTGACCACCGCGCGCTCGTGGAAATGATCGACCTTGTTGCTGTCGAGCGTCTGGGTATAGGCGCGCTCGATCCGGTCGACTTCGCTGGCGACAAAATCACGCAGCTTGCCCCAGTCGAAGCTCATCTCGCCGAAGGTCCAGCCGAAGCCCGCCGCGTCATGCAGCGCGTCGGCAAAATGGGCGCCATAGACCAACAGTTTTTTGGGCACGCAGCCGCGAATGACGCAGGTGCCGCCGATGCGGTGTTCCTCGGCGACGGCGACCCGTGCCCCGTGCGACGCGGCGATCCGGCCGGCGCGTACACCGCCCGACCCTGCGCCGATCACGAAAAGGTCGTAGTCGAATTCAGCCATGTCAGCTCCTGCAAGCGGCGATATGAGTCCAACCGACCGCATACACCTTATTCCGGGCGATATGGCGGGGGCGGTGCGCAATTGCCAATAGGAATTGCCGCTGACAGGTTGCACGCAGCGCATGCCGCATGCGGCGTTCGCAAAACGTCCCCTCGTAACCCGCGACTTCCATCCTAAATATACACGATATGGAGGATAGCATGTTCACAGACCAACCCACCCGCCGCCGCTTCCTGGGCTGGCTCGGCGTCACAGCGGCCATCCCGATCGTCGCCGGATGCGGGGCGGGCAGTGCCCAGGCGAAGACCTGGCCGGTACAATACAGCGAGGCCGAGTGGCGTAAGCGGTTGACCCCCGCACAATTCAACATCCTGCGCCAGGATGGCACCGAACAGCCGTTTACCTCGCCACTCCTGAACGAGCATCGCAAGGGTATATTCGTGTGTGTCGCGGATGGTAATCCGCTGTTCGATTCGCATACCAAATTCGATAGCGGTACCGGCTGGCCCAGCTTCTGGCAGCCGCTGCCACATGGGGTCGAAACGCGGACCGATTGGGGCGTCGGCATCCCGCGTACGGAGGTGCATTGCACGCGCTGCGGCGGCCACCTCGGGCATGTTTTCGATGATGGCCCGGCGCCGACCGGCAAGCGCTATTGCATGGATGGTGTCGCGCTGAGCTTCCGCCCTGCCTAGGGCAACGCGCCAACCGCCTTGACGGGTCAATAAGCGCCTAGCATGGTGAACCCAGCCGACGGGACGGCGGGGACCATGCAACCATGAAAGACGACATGGCGCGGGCCGGAACTCCGGCCAGGCCCATACTTCCGGCCAGAGTAGTCGACGATACCCGGCTGTTGCGGCAGTTGGCGACGGTGTGGCTGCTGCTGCCGCTGGCGTTGCTGGCGATCTCGCGAGCGCATGAAGATAACTTCACCTATTGGCTGATGGTGAAGCAGAATGGCCAATTGCTGATGGTCTGGCTGGCGCTGTCGGCGATTATCCTGATCCCGGTGCGGATCGGCCCGGCGGTGCTGGCGCTGTCGCGGACCCGGGTTCTGTTGCTGGCACTGGCAATCGGCGCGGTGGGCTATGCCGGGCATTACCTGCTGCTGGGCGGGTACGATCTGTCGCGCGACGAGCAGATGGCCAGCTTCGATGCGCTCATTTACGGCGCCGGCCATCTGGTCTGGCCGTTGCCGCCGATCTGGCAAGCGACGCCCGGCCCGCTCAACATGCTGTTCATGCTGCCGGGGGATCATCCGGTGGCGTGGGTGTCCGGTTATCTGCCGGGCAATGCGCTGCTGCGGGCATTGTTCGCCAAGCTGGGCGACGCCGCCTTGACCGGAGCCGTGCTGAACGCATTGAGCATGCTGCTGGTGTGGGGCTGTGCGCGGCGGCTGTGGCCGGGGCAGCACATGCGCGACCGCGAGGCGGGCGCGGTCACGGTGGTGGTGCTGGCATTGTCGGGGCAACTGGTGATGACCGGCATGACCGCCTTTGCCATGTCCGCGCATCTGTTTTGCAACCTGTTGTGGTTGTGGCTGTTCCTGCGCGACCGGCGATCCAGCGATCTGGCCGCGCTGGTCGTCGGGTTCGTCGGGACAGGGCTGCACCAGCCGCTGTTTCACCCGCTGTTCGTCGCGCCGTTCCTGATGCTGTTGCTGCTCGATCGGCGCTGGGGCCGGCTGGCGCTGTTTGCCGGTTGCTACGCGGCCGCGACCGCGTTCTGGTTCACATGGCCGATGCTGACGCATGCGCTGATCACAGCGCCGCAGTCCGCAGCCACCACGGTCGGCACCGATTACTGGACGCGGCTGACGCAGGTGCTGGCCCAGAACCAGCATAATGTCGCGATCATGGCGGCCAACCTGCTCCATTTCGTTACCTGGCAGCACATCCTGCTGGTGCCGCTGCTGCTGGCCGGGTGCATTGCCGCGCGGCATGACCGGATGGCGGCGGCGCTCGCGGTGAGCTTCTTCCTGCCGATCGTGCTGATGACCGCGATCCTGCCCTTTCAGGGGCACGGCTTCGGTTATCGCTACCTGCACGGCGTGCTGGGCAATGCCGCGCTGTTGGCCGGGTATGGCTGGCGGCGGCTGGAGGCATGGCACGACCGGCTCAGGCCGCTGTTCGTGCGCGCCAGCCTGGCCACCCTGCTGGTGCTGCTGCCGCTGCAGGCGTGGAAGACGCACGGGCTTTATACGACCTACGCGCGGATCGATGCCAGGATCGCGGCCGTCAACGCCGACTATATCATCATCGGCGAACACGACGTACCGCTTGCGCAGGACCTGGTGCTGAACCGCCCCGACCTGGGCAACCGCCCGATCCGGCTGGTCGATGGCGAAATCGAAGACGCCGACGCACTGGCCCAGCGCATCTGCCACCCGTTGCAAAGTCATCGGATCGTAACCATGGCGATACCCACCGACGCCTTTTTCCACGATGTCATGCGCTGGTATCACTGGCCCGCCATGGGCCACGCCGATGCGCGGCTGGCGGATGACAGGGCAGCGTACGAGGGGGGCGGATGCAGGGTCATTCAATTGCGGTAGGAGGAACGGCGGGAGTTGGCCCCAATTCTCCCGCCGCTGTTGTGAATAACAGCGGCAAAGCGGATTTCACCGCTGCTGCTTGACGGCCGCCGACATGCGGAGCGATCAGCCGACCTGCCGCGCATCTATATCATGACCGCGGAATTCGATCCGTTGCGCGATGAGGCCGAGGGCGGCAAAGTCGTTTTCAGCCATTACGGATATGAATCACGGGTTCATGTCATTGGTCGGCTTGCTCGATCGCGCCGATGAAGCAGCCGCCGCCGCCTGCACCTGGCCTGCCGCCAGGACGTGGACCCAAAGCTATGCTGTGATCGGCACAGGCGCGGGCGGGCTGTGCACCGGAAAACCTGATAACGCTACTTCAAACCCGTATAGGAATCGTTGGCGAATTCCTCGAGTCCTGCCCGGTCGGTGATCCTGATCCGTGCGCGTCGCGATTCGACAAATCCCGAACCTTGCAGCGACTGGATCGCCAGCGTCACCCCGGCCCGGCGGACATTGAGCATGAGCGACAGGAATTCATGAGTCATCGCGATCTCATCGCCGGCGAGCCGATCGGAACACATCAGCAACCACCGCGCCAGACGCTCCTCGATCGAAAACGACGCGTTGGCGAGAGCCGTCTGGGAAATCTGCGTCACCAGGCTGAAGGCAAACCGGTTAAGCGCCGTGCGCAGGGTTTCGCTCGCCTGATAGGCAGCGGCCAGAGCGTGTGCCGGCATCCGCCAGCCATATCCGGCGATCTGCACATTGCACCGCAGCGGCGATTCCAGGGCGCCGAGAACGGTTGCTACATCGACCATGCCTTCACACCCGATAATCCCCGCTTCGGTTTCGTGACCATCGCGGGAAGTCGTGACCATCGACGCGATGCCGTCTTCCAGGAACCAGGAATACTCGATCGGCTGGCCGGGAAACACCAGCATCTCTCCCCGTTCAAGCTCGACGTGAACCAGATGCGGCGCTAGCAACATGAAATCGCTGGCCGATATGGCAGCTAATAATTTATTCGTGGTCGAATGTTGAGCCGGATTCACTTGGTGTCCCTACCCGATCGGGGCGGGAGGCATGCCCCTCGCTGCCGACCGAGCTTGTAAAAGCACCGATAGCTGATGCACTGAAAAATAGAAATGGCCTGTTGAATTAAAAATGCCATCTTGTCGGTACGTTTTGGTACATCCCTCCGTCATTTTCGAAAAAAAGCAGAGATTTATCTCCTAGATTCACTAAATTTTTACCTAATAAATCGCCAAATATGCTGCGCCTCGTACCATAGACAGTGAGATAATAGTTTCTCTTTTCGCTCAAATCATAACAATACTTGCAGAAAAAAACTATAATTTACTTGTTCTCGAACAGATAAACTTTCGAGCCCATTCAATTAGCAGCAACGCTGGCGGCTTATATCGCATTCCTACAATCGATTGCACATGCCAGTCGCATGATGGCCTTGGCACTTTTTTGGCCTAGCTGCGTTTCTGCAAATGGTCTGGCCCGTGCTTCGGGCCCGCCGTCATGTAAATATCCAAGGATCATATCATGCTCGAACATGTGCCGGCTTGGCTGGGCAACCTTTTCCAGAATGTCCGGGCCGGACACGACAAGCTCGTCATCGCCCAGCAGGATATTACCGGCCCGGCAGATCCGATCCATCTGTCCAGCCCCGCGTTTGCCCATGGCGGGCGCCTGCCCGACCGCTTCACCGCCGACGGTGCCGGGATCTCGCCGCCGCTGGCCTGGGGCCAACTGCCCGCAGCGACGGCCAGCCTGGCGTTGATCGTGGAAGACCCCGATGCGCCGTCCTTCCAGCCGCTGGTCCATGCCATCGTCTGCCACCTTGCGCCCAACGAGCACGCCCTTTCCGAAGGGGCCATCGCTCCCGAGCGACCGGCCACCGGCGGCGATATCGGTCGAAACAGCTTTCTGTCGCAGGGCTGGTTGCCGCCCGACCCCCCGACCGGTCATGGCAATCACGATTATGTGTTCCAGCTCTTTGCCTTGAGCATCGACCTGCCGATCGACGGCAAGCCCGGTCGTGCCGCCTTTGTCGAGGCGATAACGGGCAATGTAGTGGCAGCAGGGATGCTGATCGGCACCTATTCGCGCCAAGAACCCGCACAGCCACGGCCGGACTACGATCTTGGTGCTACGGCGCCAGCCTGATAGCGGTCGCGGCGCGATCCGGAGCGATACGAAAGGGACATGATGGCCTTGCCCGGCACCCAGGCGTTCAGATCGGCGCTGGCCGGCACCGTTCGCGATATCTTCAATGATCGCGAACGCGGCGAGGCCCCGGTCGTATGGTCCGGAAATTCACTGTATCCGACTGGTTCGGTGATCCGGCGGGTGCATGGCGATGTCACCTCGATGATGGTCGGCGGCGTGGCGGCGCTATTACTCCAGATGCTGCACCCGTCGGCATTGGCCGGTGTCTGGGACCACTCCAGCTTCCGCGACGACATGCTTGGCCGACTGCGGCGTACCGCACGGTTCATCGCGGTTACCACCTTCGGTGATCGGGTGGTTGCCGAACAGGCTATCGCCCAGGTACGCGAAGTCCACGGGCATGTCCGCGGCGTCCTGCCGGATGGCCGGGGCTATTCGGCCAACGATCCGCGCCTGCTGGCCTGGGTCCATGTCACCGAGGCGATCAGCTTTCTCGATGCCTGGATACGCTATGGCGAGCCGGGGATGAGCAGGTCCGACCAGGACCGCTATTTTGCCGAGTTTGCCTTGGTGGCACGCGCATTGGGCGCAAATCCGGTGCCGACGACGCGAGCGCAGGCCAATGCCATCGTCGCTTCGTTCCGCCCCGAGCTGGCCGCCGACGAGCGGACGCGGGCGGTTGCCGACAAGGTACTGCACCAGCCGTCGCCGTCGCCGATGATGACCCCGGTCCAGGAGCTGGTGATGCATGCAGCGGTCGACCTGCTGCCCGCCTGGGCGCGACGGATGCATCGGCTGAACCCGTCGCTGCTGCGCATCCCGCTGATACGCGGCGCAACTGCGGGTGTTGCGCAAACATTGCGCTGGGCCTTCGCGAACCGCTGAGGCTGGCGAATGGTTCGCGCAATCGGCGCGGTGTTGG
This sequence comes from uncultured Acetobacteraceae bacterium, assembly GCA_964658485.1. GTDB lineage: Bacteria > Pseudomonadota > Alphaproteobacteria > Sphingomonadales > Sphingomonadaceae > Novosphingobium. The sequence goes on from CAZZYX010000008.1 coordinate 47,187, forward strand.
CCGGCGTCGCCCGGTAATCGCAACCGCCTGGACCTGGGTTTCAGATGCTCGGGCGGGGCTGGAATGGAATTGTTTCCATCGCGGCCCTTATCATGTAGATTCGCGGTACTTCGCGCGGTGCCGCTGTTCACCATTCCTGTTATTGCCAAAGCAAAGAAGCTCGATGCCCAGCCTGCTAGCGTCCCACAATTTGCCGACCTACGTTGGGCATCTGCTGATGTACCTTGGACAGGTCGCAGCGGCATGCGTCAGCCTGGCGCTGATGATCGTGGTTCTCGTACCGCTGGAATATTTTTTCGCCGTTCGCAAGGCTCCGGTTTTCTATAAGGGCTGGACCACCAACCTGGGATGGTATTTCCTGAACGGGGTGATCGCCACGATCCTGCTTGGTCCGCCCAGCCTGCTTATTGCCTGGGTGATCCATGCCGCGGTTCCTGCCTCTTTTTCCGAAGCTGCCCAGCAACTGCCGCTCTGGCTCCGCATGATCCTCGCACTGGTAGTCGGCGAGATCGGTTTTTACTGGGGCCATCGCTGGTGCCACGAACTGCCTCTGCTGTGGCGATTTCACGCCGTCCATCATAGTGCCGAACATCTGAATTTCCTGGTAAACACCCGGGCGCATCCGATCGACGTGGTATTTACGCGGCTGTGCGGCCTGCCCCTGCTCTACGCGACCGGACTGGCATCCACGGTCGGGCCGCATCCGGCGCTGATCCCGGCATTCGTGCTATTCACCGGGTCGCTGTGGAGCTTTTTCATACATGCCAATGTTCGCTGGCGTTTCGGCCCGTTCGAAGAATTATTGGCCAGCCCCGCCTTTCATCACTGGCACCACACCTACGACGATCACAAGGATCGCAATTATTCGGCGATGGTCCCGGCGATCGACCGGCTGTTCGGGACGTTCTATCTCCCCGCCGCATGGCCGGAGCGCTATGGCACGGCAACCCCGATGCCCGACACGCTGACGGCCCAGATGATGGAGCCGTTTTCGCCCACGCGACCGCTAAACAATCCGACGGTGCCCAAAAATCCAGCGGATGATGTGGCCGGCTCACTTCAGGAAATCGACAGTTCAGCGAGATAGGCCAGGAGCAGAAACTAGCACCTCGCCACGAAAGTCATATTCATGCCTCGGTATCCACCCGCGTTTATGTCAGGGGTAAAATACCAATAACCGATCATATCCGCCCTCGTACACTTTCACGGATTTATAATGATCGATAAATATATTTGCATTACGTATTAACGCAGCAGTATCCGATTGTCTATAGGATACCTCATGCTCGGATAGAACGACTAACGGACATTCCTTTAATATCACATTTATCGGAACGGAGGTCTGGGTAATTGCAAAGCGAACTCCGCTCAGGTCACCGATCGTTCTGTAAGCTAGCGGAAAAACACCTATCCAACCCGAAACCTGCGGATGCCGGGCAAATTCCGGCAAGGCATTTTGGTCTATGCCGACAAACTGGGTTGCAGGACATTTTTCACCTAACTCGCGAAGAGCGGGAACAAAGGTCAACCATCTTTTATTGTTCAATTCATGGTATGTCGTGACGCCTTGATTGATTAGGGTCGATACCGCCATCAAGACGACTATTGCGCCGTTCAAAAATAGTTGATTTGCGGCGACGTCAGCGACAAAAGCGGCGCCGAGGGGCAGAAGATCCAATACATACTTCAAGCTCATGGCATGAGTTACCAGGGATTGGGCAAACAAAGCCAATGCCGCCATAGCCAAAGTTGCAAAGCTCAATAATGCCGGAGATCTATCGGCAACACCTCGCTGAAGTAAAAAATATAAAAGCGAGATATCGACTCCGATATTGACGATGGTACCAAAAGCCACCCCGCCTAAAATAACTTCCAGGGAAAGTTTGGTGGGGGTATGAAGGAAAGAAAAATAAGGCACGGTTTTTAGCGTGTAGATGAGGCTAGCCGTCAATAATAATCCCGATATAAACGTCGTCAGTCCCAGGATAACAGCCCATTTCGGCTTTCGTAATTTTAGATTTATGATTATTTCTGGAAATATTATAAACAAATACACCATTGATGCCGAGTAATGTAAATTCAGCGATAGTAATATTATTGCAATACAGGTTATTATCAACCAAATGTCTGCGAAAGAGGCGTCGTTTTTTTGATCCCGTATTACCCGCGATACCAGTATCAGGCAGGCCCCCAACACCGTCAGCGAATAATATGATCTCAGTTCAGCAAAGTATGCAATAAAATAGGGAGATGATAACAATATTGTGGTAAATGTTGCGATCCAGGGATCAATTCCGCGATATTTTTTCCACAAGGCGACCAGCGGGATGACCAGGATGACTGGATAGAAATTTGCCAGTCTGGCAGAGGTATAATCGTAATTTATCAAATGCCTTACGCACCAAACTACAAAGTAATATAACGGTGGGTGCAGATCGGTAGACCATCTTTGTTTGTAGGCGTCGACGATCGACAAACGAGGATCGGACATCCACATCGTCCAAAACTCGTCCAGCCACGGCCCTCTGTGAAAACAAAGTAATAATGCACATACAACATATGAAATCGATATTACATACATGTATCTCTGGATGAATTTCGAATTCTGGAAAGCGGTCAATAAATTATCCCCGTTTTAATTTCGATATTTTTCTGAATAATTGTTCCCCGGACATCTCCGCCGTATCCCCGTTCCGGACCGACGAAATCCCGTATGGCGGAAACACGAATTGGCCATGCAGACGCGCGGTTCGCGATGGCAGATATACTCACGGAACCGCATTCCGGCGATCCGCAGGCGTTCCCCATCAGCACATGTCTTTCAGGCGCCTGGTCAGCGCCAATCCGTCTTCGGCGGCCTTTTTCCCCTGCACGGCGATTGCCTTGATACTCCGCTCCTGGCAGCGCCGCTCGATCATTGCAAACCCGCTGAGCATCGATGGCAGCATATTGGTAAAGTCATGGATCAGCAGCTCGACCGGATGACCAGGCTCGCCTGCGGATGCCGGAGAAGGATTTTCCGTCCCTTGTGGCATTACTTCAACTCCAGGCCCAGCCGCAGGGGCATCACGCTGTCGCTATATAGCTGACAAACACCCGGTTGATGCGTCCCGTAAACGATACGACCGGTATGACTTTTGCACAACCAGCATGTCGAGCCGGCTGCCCGGCGACCGGATCAATCCGGCAGGTACTGCGCAACTACCTTCAGCCCTCGCTCAGGATCGTAATCGAGCCGGTTGAAACTGGGCCGCGTCGAGCGCAACCGATGCGACAGCGTGCCTGCCCCGATCAGTCGGATCGGGTGATCGCCAGCCTGGGCCACCATGTCGAAAGGGTCATGGACATGGCCCGACAACACGACATCGGCTCCCGCCCGCGCCAGTGCCGCCAACGCCTGCGCACCGCCGCGCGTAGAGGCAGTGGCGGCGGTATTCGCTTCGATCAGCGGGTGATGGCAGGCAACGATCCTGATCCCGGTGGTGGCTGCTCCGGCCAATCCCGCCAGCGCCCGAGCCAGATCGCCCCGCCCGACGCGCCCTTTGGACCAGTTCAGCCGCCACTGTGCCGCCGCAACCGTCGGCAGTGCGATCACTGCCGCGCCGTCCAGCACCAGGTCGCGATTGACCACCCGGCGCAACACGCCATAGCGGACATACGGCGCCGTAAAACGCTCGATCAGGTTGAAATAGGGCAAATCATGATTGCCCGGCTCGACCATCACAGGTGCGGCCAGCGCCCCCAGCCACCTCGCCGCCGCGGCAAACTCGCCGCGGCGTGCGCGCATCGTCAGGTCGCCGGTGCAGATCACCGCATCGGGCCGCACATCGACGACAGCCTGCGCAAACCAGTCGAGCGCAGCGCCGTCTTCAGCGCCAAAGTGGAGGTCGCTGACGTGGAAGAGAGTGAGTGGGCTGCTCACTCTCTTCCGTCCCCCGAACGGGAATTCAGCGATACCGCCCTCACCGCGCCGCCAACAATTTCTCTTTGGCGATCCGGTCCCGCCATACTAGCGGCGCCAACTGGTGGACATTCCGCCCCTCGGCATCCACCGCCACCGTCACCGGCATATCCTCGACGGTAAACTCGTAGATCGCCTCCATTCCCAGATCCGCGAACCCAACCACCCGCGACGCCTTGATCGCCCGCGACACCAGATAGGCAGCGCCGCCCACCGCCATCAGATAGGCCGATTTATGCGCGGCGATCGAAGCGGTGGCAGCAGTTCCACGCTCGGATTTGCCGACGCTGGCGAGCAGGCCGAGGTCGAGCATCATATCCGAAAAACTGTCCATCCGCGTTGCCGTGGTCGGTCCGGCCGGTCCCACCACCTCGTCACGGACGGGATCGACCGGTCCAACGTAATAGATCACCCGGCCGCTGAAATCGACCGGCAGCGCTTCGCCCCTGGCAAGCATGTCGGCAATCCGCTTATGCGCGGCATCGCGCCCGGTCAGCATCCTGCCCGACAGCAGCAGACGGTCCCCCTGCTGCCATGACTGCACCTGCGCCGGCGTCAAAGTGTCGAGATCGACCTTCTTCGCAGCAGAATCCGGTGCCCATTGCACTTGCGGCCACTGATCGAGCTTGGGTGTTTCCAGATAGACCGGCCCCGACCCGTCCAGCGTGAAATGAGCGTGCCGCGTGGCAGCGCAATTCGGGATCATCGCCACCGGCTTGTTCGCGGCATGGCAGGGGAAATCCAAAATCTTGACATCGAGGATGGTGGAAAGGCCGCCCAGCCCCTGTGCGCCGATGCCGAGCGCGTTGACCTTGTCGAAAATCTCGATGCGCAGCGCCTCGATGTCGGTCCGGGCGCCGCGCGCCTTCAATGGGCCCATGTCGATCGGCGCCATCAGGCTTTGCTTGGCCAGCAGCACGCAATGTTCGGCGGTCCCGCCGATGCCGATGCCCAGCATTCCCGGCGGACACCAGCCCGCGCCCATCTGCGGCAGCATTTCCAGCACCCAGTCGACGATCGAATCGTTGGGATTCATCATCTTGAACTTGGACTTGGCCTCGCTGCCGCCGCCCTTGGCCGCGACATCGACGCTCAGCTTGCGCCCCGGCACCATGGTCACGTGCAGGATCGAAGGGGTATTGTCGCGGGTATTGCGGCGAGTGAAAGCGGGGTCGGCAAGCACGCTGGCGCGCAGCTTGTTGTCGGGGTTGAGATAGGCGCGGCGAACCCCGTCATCGACGACATCCTGCAGCGACCGACCTGACGCCAATCGGCATTCCTGCCCCCACTCGATGAAAACATTGACGATGCCGGTATCCTGGCAGATCGGGCGATGCCCTTCGGCGCACATTCGGCTGTTCGTCAGGATCTGGGCGATGGCGTCTTTTGCTGCCGGACCCTGTTCCGCCGCATAGGCTTCGCCCAGGGCATGGATGTAGTCCATCGGATGATAATAACTGATATATTGCAGCGCGTCAGCCACGCTTTCGATCAGGTCTTCCTCGCGGATGGTCACCATGTCGGCCATGAGGCGCTCCTGTGTTGCGGTATTTCGATACTGCCCATAAGCGCGCGTGGCATCTCCGTCAAAGCCCTTGGCGGGCCAAAATCCTTCGCCTAGAAGGCATCGACCGGGTTGCCTGACGGGCGAGTGCATCGGCAATACCGGCTGAGGGATTTTCGCATGATGACAGTAACCGCGCCGGCCAATACGGACCAAGCTGCCGCGCGCCGCGCCATGATCGACAGCCAGTTGCGGACCAGCGGCGTCAACGAACCCTGGGTGCTGGCGGCGATGGGCGCCCTGCCGCGTGAGCGCTTCGTGCCCGAAGCACTGCGCGGCGCCGCCTATATCGACCGGGCAATTCCGCTTGGCGATGGCCGCTGGCTGGCGGCACCGCTGGTCCATGCCCGTTTCCTGGCCGAAGCCGTACCGACTTCGACCGACCGGGCGTTGCTGGTGGGCGCTGCCGGCGGGTATCTGGCAGCGCTGCTGCGCCCGCTGACAGGCTCGCTCGACACGCTGGAGCCGGGCCAGTCGCCAGACCCGCACGCCGCCCCCTACACGCTGATCGTCATCGACGGGGCGGTCGAGCAACTGCCCGACACGCTGACCGCGACACTGGCGGAGGATGGCCGGCTGGTCACCGGGACGGTGACGCGCGGGGTGACGCGGCTGGCGGTCGGACGCAAGGTTGCGGGCGTCGTGGCACTGCTGCCGCTCGCCGAACTGGGCATGCCCGTGCTTCCCGAATTTGCCGCGCCGAAACGCTGGAGCTTCTAAAGCATGATGCACGCGGGGGGGCGGCTGTTTTCAAATAGACCTGGCGGGTGATGGGCGGCGGCTCCGGATCGCGCGGGCGCAACGTGGTGCTGACAGGCGTGGCACTGGTTGCCGTCCTGGGCCAGCCGGCACGGGCGGATGACCTGCGCAGTGCGCTGGTAGCGGCCTACAGCACCAATCCGACCCTGCAATCCGCGCGCGAGACCCAGCGCGCCACCGACGAAAACGTGCCGATCGCACGCGCCGACGGCTTGCCATCGGCCGATATCTCCGCCGCAGAAACCGAATATGTCAAGCAAAGCGAAATCCTGAGTACAACCGGGGCGCAGCGGCTGGTCACGGCCAGCGGCACCCTCACCGTCCCGATCTATTCGGGCGGCGCGGTGCGCAACGCGATCAAGGCGGCCGAGATCAGGGTCGTCGCGGGCAAAGCCGGGCTGCGCGGCACTGAAAGCTCGCTGTTCAGCACCGTGGTGGCGGCCTATATGGATGTCATTCTCGACGAGGCAGTGGTTCGCTTGAACCAGACGCAGGTCCAGACGCTCGAAGTCAATCTGCAGGCAACCACCGATCGCTTCCAGATCGGTGACCTGACCCGCACCGACGTCGCACAATCGCAATCGCGGCTGGCGCTGGCCCAGGGCAATCTGCGCAGCGTCCAGGCCAACCTGGAATCCGCGCGCGAGCACTATATCCAAGTCGTCGGAAAGGCGCCGGTAAGCCTGGAAGCCCCGCCGCCGTTGCCCGGATTACCCGCCGACGCCGACCAGGCTGTCGAAGTCGCGCTGGCGAATAACCCCGACCTGATCGCCGCGCGCGAACGCAGCCAGGCGGCAAAAAGCGATGTCAGCGCCGCCGGCGCCGCACGCCTGCCCAAATTGAGCCTGTTCGCGGACAGCCTTTACGGCAATTACCTGGGCACGCTGTCGATCATCGGCTTAAACACCGCCAGTGGGGGCCTGCCGCAGACCGGCGTCACCGCCGACGTCGGCATCCGTGCGACCATTCCGCTGTATCAGGGCGGCCGCCCCACGGCCCAGATCCGGCAGGCCCGGGCGCGCCAGGGCGCGGCGCTGGAGGATGAAATCGGCGCGGAACGGTCGGTGATCGATCAGGTGCGATCGGCCTTCTATGCGTTTCAGGCGGCCAACTCGATCATCGCATCGACGCAGACCGCGGTCGACGCCGCCGCGCTCAGCCTCGAAGGGGTCCGCGCCGAAAACAGCGTCGGCCGGCGTACCATCCTCGACATCCTCAACGCCGAGCAGGAACTGGTCAGCGCGCAGCAGCAACTGGCTACCGCGCGGCGCAATGCCTATGTCGCCGGGTTCTCGCTGCTGGCGGCGATGGGCAAGGCCGAAGCACGCGATCTCGGGCTGGATGGGGGGGTGCTATACGACCCCGATCTCCACTATCGCGCGGCACGGCGAGCGATCTCGGACTGGGGTGCAGATCCGACCCCGGTCGCCCATTCGACACCTACCGTTGACACGCCCGCACAGGACGGTTCTATTCCACGGCAATGATCGACCGCCGCCCATGCCTTGCAACCCCCGCGTTGCTGGCAGTCTTTAGGATACCGTGATGCGCCTGCCCGGTGAACCGTCCGTCGATGAGATCCTCGACTCGATCAAGAAAGTCATCGCCCGCGACGATCGCGCGGGGCTTGCCGCACGGCAGCAGGCCACGATCGACAACCCGAAATCGGCCCTTGGCGACGACGATGTACTCGACCTGGCGACGGCAGCGCAATTCCTGCCTGCCACCGACGAATCCGAAGCGTCGGCCGGCCCGGACGCCTCGCCCCTGGTTGCGGCCGAAGCTCGCGCCGCGATGCGCGAATCACTCGCCGCGCTGACGATGCTGGCAGAGCCTCCCGCCAGCCCGCAGATCGTCCGGTCCGGCGAAACTTCGCTGGAGGGACTAACGCGCGAATTACTGCGGCCGGCATTGGCGGCATGGCTGGACCAGCATCTGCCGGCGATGGTCGAACGGCTGGTGGCTACCGAAATCGCGCGGATCGTGGGCAAGAAACCGTGAACGCGATACTGCGCCAGCCTGCCCAACCGCTCGCAATACTGCAAACCGCCTTCATCGCCGGCATTATCGAATGGATGTTATTCTCATGACGACCGCAAACACCAGGGATCTGGCTCGCGCCGCAGAAGCGCTGGCCAAGATCGGAGGTAATGACATTTCCCGCCATATCTTTTTATGTGCCGAGCCGCAGAAGGGCGAATGCTGCTCGCTGGCGGTCGGAGCGCCCGCCTGGAGATATCTCAAGAAGCGCTTGCGGGAACTCAGGCTGGATGGCCCTCGCGGTGCCGCGGGGGGCGGGATCGCCCGGAGCAAGTCCGATTGCCTGAAGATATGCGCTGCAGGCCCGGTTGCGGTGGTCTGGCCCGATGGCGTCTGGTATCATAGCTGTACCGAGCCGGTCCTGGAACGGATCATTCAGGAGCATCTGATCGGTGGCGTGCCGGTGGAGGATTTTCGCCTGCAGCCGTCCTCCTGAACACGAAAATCAGCCCCATCAGCAGCGAACCGACCAGCATCGCCGATCCGACGACCAGGGCCGCCACGACATATCGGCGGATCGAGGCGCTACCGGCGTGCTGCCCCGCCAGGCGCAACGCCACCACCATCAGCGCGACCGTCACCGCCATCAGCCAGCGCATGATGCGGCGATAGCGAAACCAGGCGTATGCGGCAGTTACGGGGTCGCGGTCCATCTTCGCGGCCATGCTATCCGCAAGCGCCGATGGCAAGCCCAACAGCTTTGCCGGTATGCCCTCGCCCCGGCCATATCGCGCCCGGATCATTCATGATCGTCGCGCTGGCTTTCGCGCTCGTCCCATGTCATACTCAGGCAATAACATAGCAGGAGAGAGCAGCGATGACGATTGCACGCCTGATCCAGGATCGCTCGGTCAAGATGATCGGATGCACTGGCCACACCCCCGTCCGCGATGCGGTAGCCACGCTTGCCGACAAACGCATCGGCGCCATGCCGGTGTTCGACGGCGGCCGGATTTGCGGGGTCTTTTCCGAACGCGATGTGATTCACCAGCTCCGCGAACTCGGCCCGACCATGCTCGAACGCACCGTCAGCGAGTTGATGACCGCGCCCGCGATCACTGTCAGTCCGGATACGACGGTGCTGGAGGCATTGTCGCTGATGACCCGGCGCCGTATTCGCCACCTGCCCGTGGTCCGGGACGGCCAGGTGATCGACTTCATTTCGATCGGCGATCTAGTCAAGTTCCGGATCGATCACATCGAATCGGAAGCCGAGGCGATGCGAAACTTTATCCAGATGGCCTGAGCGTTGCAGGGATAGCTTGCGGCAAGCAGGGGTGAGGCTTACATTCATCCCATGCAAACCGTCATCACATCGCTGTCCGCCACGCTCAGCCCTTCGGCCGCCGCCCGCGTCAACGCCATTGCCGCCAAGCAGGGCAAGCCGGCGATCCTGCGACTGGCCGTCGATGGCGGCGGCTGTTCGGGCTTTCAGTATCGCTTTGGCATGGAGGAGGCGCCCGCTGCCGATGATTCAATCTCGGAAACCGACGGCGTACGGTTGGTGATCGATCCGGTCAGCCTGGACCTGGTGGCGGGCTGCGTCGTGAATTACGTGGAATCGCTGGGCGGCTCGGCATTCAGGGTGGAAAATCCGAATGCCACTGCCGGTTGTGGCTGCGGTTCGAGCTTCGCGATCTAATTTGTTAAAGATTGCTTCGTTCAACATCAACGGCATCAAGGCGCGACTACCGCGCCTGCTGGAATGGCTGGAAGAAACTCGCCCGGCGGTCGCCTGCCTACAAGAAATCAAGACTCAGGACGAGAGCTTTCCGCACGGCGAGCTTGCCGCCATCGGCTATCGGTCGATCTGGCACGGCCAAAAGGGGTTCAACGGCGTTGCGATCCTGGCCGATGGCGCTGCGCCCGTCGAAATTCAGCGTGGCCTAGCCAATGAACCCGAGGACGAACACAGCCGCTATCTCGAAGCCGAGGTGTTCGGTATCCGCGTCGCCTGCATATACCTGCCCAATGGCAACCCCCGACCGGGACCGAAATTCGATTATAAATTGCGCTGGTTCGACCGGCTCCGCACGCGCATGGCCGCAATCGCCGCCGAGGAAGTACCGGCCATCGTCACCGGCGATTTCAACGTCGTCCCCCGCGACGAGGATGTCTGGTCAGTCCGCGCGCTGGCCGAAGACGCGCTGATGCAACCCGAAAGCCGCGACGCCTATGCCCGCCTGCTCGGCGACGGCTGGACCGACGCCATGCTCACCCATTACCCGCGCGGCGGCATTTGGACCTTCTGGGACTATCAAGCCGGCGCCTGGCAACGGGATCACGGCTTTCGCATCGATCACGCGCTGCTCTCACCCGAGCTGGCTGACCGCCTGGTCGCTTGCGGTGTCGATAAAGACTATCGGGGTCGCGAAAAGGCCAGCGATCATGCACCGGTGTGGGTCGAGGTGCGAGATAGTTGAGAAGCGGCATTTCATACCGTAACTTGCTCTTCTTCCGCGATGCTCACTCATCCAGCCACCGGCTGAACCGCGCCAGGTCACGTGATTGGCGCAACAGTTCGGGATGAAACAGCTGGCCGCCGACCCGCCATAGCCGGCGACCGGCCCAGCCGAGAAACCCACCCTCCAGCGACAGATCGCGCGGTCCCTGTGCCCCGGCGTGCGTGCCACGCCGACCGCGCAGCCGGCGCCACAGGTTCCCTCGCCCGCTGGTAAAGCCCGTCGCCAGCAGTCCGGCGTTCTGTATGGTGGTGCGATCCTGCAGGATCAGGTCGGGAAAACTGGCTGATATGGCCGGCGCGGGTGGCGATCCGGCAGCGGCGGTCACTGGAATGTCGAGGTCGTGATAGTCCGACGCTGCCGCCAACAGCAGCCGCGCGCCTGGACGCCAACCTTCGCGCGCGGCCCGATCCCAGAACTGCGGCCAGTCGATCGGATAGCGCGCCACGAAATAGGCGATATCGGCCAGGATCACCGGCCCGCAATTGAGCCGGTGACCGTATGCCGCATGGATCAGCAGGTGCGCCAGCATGTCCTCCGGCGCAGGATACAGAATGCCGTCGATCCGCTGCGTCCGCGCCCGTACCGCAACCTCGTCATGCCTGGGCGAGGCGTGATCGAGCAGGCCATCGGGTTCCCACAAGCGGTGGTGCAATTCGACGACGGTGCCGCGCGGAGCACGTAATTCGGGCAAGTGCTTGTCGAAGCGCAACAGGTCGGCCATCGCCATCTCGGGCGCCGCCGCCGCCACATAGCCATGCGCCTGCAGCAATTCATAACCGGCGGTGACCGTTTCCACGGTCAGCAGCAGATCGATATCGCTCATTGGCCGCAGCGCCGGTTCCGGATAGGCATGCCAGGCCAGCCACGCCCCCTTGAGCGCGACCGGCGCCAATCCCGCCGCTTCAAGCAATTCCACCACCTCGCCCAGTTCGGCCTTCAGCACCAGCGCGCGCATGGCGTTGGTACGATAGCGGTCCCGCCAGCGCCCCCGCAGATCGGCAGGAATTACGGCATCGTTCGCACGCCGGTGATGCAGCATCGAGTCGCAGCGATAGGATTGCGCCAGGGCCTCCAGCCGCGCCCAGTCACCCGGCGCCAAAGCGGTCAGGCGCGACGCCGGGACATCGCGGCTGCCCAGCAGGTCGAGCAGCAGTACCCGCATTCGCGTCAAGGTCAGCGGTGGTTGCGCAAATTTGGCGCGAGAGTGCCGGGTTGCTGCCGCCGGTGCGGTTTGCCGATCCGGATCAGGGGGTGTTCTGGTCATGCTTCGGCACCGCGAAGGTACCCGAAACGCGGCCACCCGGCCCTGCATCGGTGGTGGTCAAATGGGTGTTCAGGTCGATGACCAACCGTTGGCTGCGTTGGACATCGTTCTTGCCTCGCTCCACCACGACGTTGCCCACCATGGTGATGATGCGAGCGTTGAAGTCATAGGTTGCGACATCGCCGCGCGCGGTTTCATCTCCGCGCACCACGGTCACGCCGCCGGTAGCATCGAGCCGCTGAATCTTCATCGACCCCTGGTTGGTATAGGCCACCACAGCGCGCGGTGAGTGCATCGTCAGGTCGCCCTGGGTGATAACGACATTTCCCGACAGCGAGACCCGATCGGTCTTTTCCATCAATTCAATGCGATCGGCTTCATAATTGACCGGGGCATTGCTGTCGTGCGGTCCTAACGCATCGGCGGCAAACACCGGTATCGCCGTCAGCAGCGCCGCCACCGCCATGCAGCCGCGTACCGGAGACAAAAGGCGAAAACTGGATATCATTACGGCATCCTGAGCTTGCCTGGGACCATGCGCAACCGCGCGTGGCCTTCCAAAGTTACGGTTTCGCCGGCCAGGTCAGCCGATATCCGGTCGGAACTGAAAGTGCCAGAGGGAATGACACCCTGGACGCCGCCAGTACCGGTCGCGCGCTTGGCCTTCAGGTCCACATCCACGCCGCTGGTGACCATGTGATAGCCATTGGCCCCTTGATAATCGACCGGGCCGCTGGCGTGCATCATGTCGGTATGCATATTGTAATCGCCGGTCGGCGCGGTCAGCCGGGCCGGGCCATCGTCGAATTGGAGGCGCGCGACCAGCTGGTCCATCGCCACCACCGGGACCTGCGCCGAATGCTGCACCGCGCCTTGCGCCGTCACCGAAAACGGCCGCGTCTTGTTATCCAGCCCGCGATAAACCGCATTGGTCACCCGCAGCCGCTCCTCGGTGATCGCCACCCGGTTGCGGTCCAGCAGGAAACTGACTTCGCTGCGGGGAAACAGCGGCGTCACCACCATCGCGGCGACGACCACCCCCACCCCGGCGGGCAAT